>NZ_CP042808.1:0-353750 GCF_004014775.2 Acetobacter oryzoeni | reverse complement strand
GCGTGCACAAGGATCTTCTGTTACTGAAATCAGATGGAGACTGGAGCGGCATCAATACTGTGACAGTGTATGCCAAACTCATGCCGCCAGTGTATCGGGAGGATATTATTAAGTGGTGGAGTTCAGGCCCGCGCATTGTCCCGAAAACCTAAAAAGCAGTAACCAGCCCATAACCAACAACCATGAAATAAGGCGCGGAAAAACGGTTTACCGTGTACCGATTTGTATCGGAGACATTCGCCGCAGCTCTTAAAAATCGGCAGAAAGCTGCCGGTTAGGGATGGTGGGCGCAACAGGGATTGAACCTGTGACCCCTACCATGTCAAGGTAGTGCTCTACCGCTGAGCTATGCGCCCATCCGTAACCGTGGGCCGCCTTTTATCCTTCTTGCGTGGCAAACGCAACCCCTTAGAATACCAGCAACATGAAAAATCTTGCCCATTCCCTGCTGCCTCGCCATTTGGCACGTTTGCTGGAAAACACATCAGAGGCAGACTTGCCAGATCAGGCAAGCCGGGCCATTGCGCCTGCTCCGTTTGAGGTGCTGGGGGCTGTGGGTGCGCCTATTGTACTGGCATCTCCGCATTCTGGGCAATTTTACCCAGAAGTCTTTGTGCAAAACTCCCGCCAGCCTCTTTCCGTTTTACGCAGTGGGGAGGATAGCCATATTCACCTTTTGGCAGAGCAGGCACATGCCTTAGGGCCAGCATTGCTACATGCCACCTTCCCCCGCGTGTTTTGTGATGTAAACCGTGGTGCGTGGGATCTGGATACACGCATGTTTCAGGGCCCCATTCCTGCTTTTGTACGTCCCACAGAACGTGGCCTCGCTGGGCTGGGCTCCATTCCGCGTATTGTAGGCAACAGAAAGCCCATTTACTGGCATCGCCTACCTTTTATGGAAGCCGCCCTACGCATCCGCCATTACTGGATGCCTTACCATGCCATGCTGGCCGATATGCTGGATAAAACACGTAAGATGCACGGCTTCTGCCTGCTGCTGGACTTACACTCCATGCCCGATGTGCCAGAAGCGGCAAGCCCAGACTTTGTGCTGGGCAATGCTCACGGCACCACATGCCACCCAGATATTATCAGCACAGCCGAACAGACCTTGCAGAGCCTGGGCTTCCGCACCACGCGCAACCAGCCTTATGCTGGCGGGTATATCACCCGCCATTACGGCAGACCGCAGCACAACCTGCATGCCCTGCAAATTGAAATGCGTAGAAGCCTCTATATGGATGAAGAAACCCATATCTGCCACGCAGGCTTTGCACCGCTATCTAACGCACTGGCGACACTTACAGAAAAGCTTCTGAAACTCTTTCCCGCTTCCCACGGTTTATAGAAAAGAAACATGCGTATTATCTAAAGGGGTGGATATTGAAAACGCGGCGTCACCACCACATCTGATAATCACATAAAAGCAAACAATGCATTACAGGACGTGAACATGACAGAAACAACCCAGAACACCACACCCAATGCCGAAACGCGGGAGTTTAGTGCAGAAGTTGGGCGGATGCTGGATCTGGTTGTCCACTCTCTCTATTCTGAAAGAGAAATTTTCCTGCGCGAACTCGTGGCCAACGCGGCAGACGCCACAGACCGCAGACGCTTTGAAGCCCTGACAGATGGCGCCCGCGCCCTGCCAGAAGATGCCAAAATTCATATCAACCCGGATAAAGACGCACGCCTGCTAACCATTACCGATGATGGTTCGGGCATGACCAAGGAAGAACTTATTAACAACCTTGGCACCATTGCACGCTCTGGCACCCGCGCCTTTGGCCAGCAGCTTGAAAATGCCAAACCGGAAGATCGCCCCAGCCTGATTGGCCAGTTTGGTGTAGGCTTTTACGCGGCCTTCATGGTGGCAGATAAAGTGGATGTTGTGTCCCGCCGGGCTGGATCAAATGAAGCATGGCGCTGGACTTCCGATGGGCGTGGATCTTACACACTAGAACCTGCCACGCGTGATAAACCGGGCACGGATATTACTCTGCACATCAAGTCTGATGCTGAAGAGTTTCTGGACCCTACCCGCCTGCAAACCATTATTCGCAAATGGTCGGACAACATTGCATGGCCTGTCACGATCCTGCATGACGGCAAGGAAGAAACAGCCAATGAAGGCAAGGCACTTTGGCTAAAACCCAAAAGTGAAATTACAGAAGAACAGCTTGAAGAATTCTACCGGCATCTAACCCACAACTTCGATAAACCGTGGGATACGCTGCACTGGCGCGCAGAAGGTACCATTGAATTTGCAGCCCTGCTGTTTATCCCTTCCATGCGGCCTTTTGAATTTGCGGAACAAACACGTGAAAGCAAGCTGCGCCTGCATGTGCGCCGCATGTTTATTACCGATGAAGCCGAAATCCTGCCGCCGTGGCTGCGCTTTGTGCAGGGCGTTGTAGATACGGAAGATCTGCCGCTTAACGTCTCGCGCGAAATGTTGCAGGCTACCCCCGTGCTGGCCCGTATTCGCAAGGCTGTTACAAGCAAGGTGATGGGTGAGTTGAAAACCCGCGCCAAGGATGCCGAAAGCTACGCTGCATTTTGGGAAAACTTTGGCCCGGTGCTGAAAGAAGGCATGTGGGATGACCCCGCGCACCGCACGGAGGTTGCCGCACTCAGCCGTTTCCGCTCCAGCGCTGTAGATGGTCTGACATCTCTGGATGACTATATCAGTCGTATGAAGCCGGAACAGGATGCCATTTACTACGTAACCGGTGATAGCGCAGAAGTGCTGGCGGCATCTCCGCAGATTGAAGGCTTCAAGGCACGCGGTGTGGAAGTGCTGCTGCTGTCTGACCCGGTTGATTCCTTCTGGCCAGAGCGTCTGGGCACGTATGAGGGCAAAGCCCTGCGCAACGTGGCTCAGGGCATGACTGATCTGGAAAAATTTGGTGCACCAGAAGAAACATCTGCCGAAAAGGCAGACATGGAAGCCCTGATTCCAGCCCTGAAAGAAGCACTGGGCGAAGATGTTTCAGACGTATGCGCAACAGACCGTCTGGTTTCCAGCGCAATGGTGTTGAGTGCTCCAGAAGGTGGGCCGGATCTGCAACTGCGCAAACTGCTGCAGCGTAGCGGACAGAACATGCCAGAAGCTGCACCTATTCTGGAACTTAACCCGGCACATCCTATCGTGCATACGCTGGCACAAAAGGTAAAAGCTGGTGAAAAAGTGGATGCCTTGGCCCATATTCTGCTGGATGTTGCCAGCATCCAGAATGGCGATACACCCAAGGATGTAAATGCTTTTTCTCGCCGCCTGATGGAATATCTGGCGCAGGGCGCACAGCCGGAAGCCCCCAAGGCCTAAAGTATCGCTTCACAAAATATTTATATGTTTCAAAAAGGCCCGGTTCTGCCGGGCCTTTCCTTTTTATAAAACAAGCTTTTCAAAAACTGTTTTACAAAAACATCCCAACAAGATCTGACCGATTACAGTAGAACAGAACTTTTCCCACTCTGGCGCATTCTAGTAGGCACAACCCGCTATTGCGTTTTTATTACAAAAAATAGCGGCACTTTTTGAATAAGACCTGTTGTATGGAAAATTTTGAAAGGGCCATCTAAATGTTCTCCACCAAAAAAACAATAATGGCGGCAAGCTGTATTCTGGGGCTAAGTGCCGCAGGTATGGCACACGCTCAGAACACGCCTTCCCCCCTTCCAGCAGGCACCACATTCCCGACCGCTCCTGCAGATGCCCTTCCGGTAACAGATCCAGCCCATCCGGCTTCTGCCCCTACTAATGGCGCGCAAGTTGTGGGGAATGTTTCTGGCACCTCTACCACAGCCACCCCCGGCATTTTGGGAGAGGGCGGCCTGCCATCAATAGAAAACGCAAGCACCGGCAATGTGGCTGGGCTGCTTTCTTATTGCGTGCATAAAAATTATGCCTCTGGCACAACACCACGCAGTGTGGCTCGCAATCTTTCCAAGCGCCCCGATGTGCGGAACGATCAGGGATATTCTTTAGGGGGGCAAGGATTGTTGCAAAACAGCACATCCAAACCCTTTGATATTGCCACGCTTGAGCTTTCCAAACGCGTAAAGCTGTGCAGCGATCTTACAAAAAAAGGCCAAAGCCTGACAGACTAATTATCCTTCATACATGGGCAGGCTATAACAGCCTGCCCTATTTTATAAATAGGCCCAGATTGTGCGGCTGGCGTTACTTTTTGCTTTCTGATTTTTTGACATCCTTCCAGATACCATCAAGCATTTCCACGCTTTGGTCAGACATGGAAAGTCCCTGTTCTGCTAAAACAGCTTCTACTCCTTCAAACCTGCGGGTGAATTTGTCACACGCCTGGCGCAAGCAGGCTTCTGGGTCCAGATTCAGCCGCCGTGCCAAACTGGCAATAGAAAACAGAACATCACCCAGCTCATCCTGCATGCGCTCACGGTTACCGGCCTCCAGTTCAACAGAAAACTCTTCAATCTCTTCATGAACCTTGGCCACCACGCCAGAAATATCTGGCCAGTCAAACCCCACACGTGCGGCCCGCGACGCCAGTTTGGAAGCACGCAATAATGCAGGCAATGCTGGCGGCACACCCGCCAAGGCACCCGGTATTGCTGCCCCTTTACCAGTTTGCCCGGCATTACGTTGCCGTTCCTGCTCCTTCAACGTCTCCCATTGGCTGGCAATATCCTGCTTTGGTTGCCGCGTATCCGCTACGGCATGGTCTTCCAGCACATCGGCACCAAACACCACATGGGGGTGGCGGCGGATCATCTTTTCCGTAATCATGCGGGTTACGGTTGCAAAATCAAACCGCCCTTCTTCCTGCGCAAGCTGGGCCTGATATACAACCTGTAGCAGCAGGTCTCCCAATTCATCGGGAAACGCATTCCAATCCTTTTTCTGAATGGCATCCAGCACTTCATACGCTTCTTCAATGGCGTAGGGCGCTATGGTTTCGTGCGTTTGCTCTCTGTCCCACGGGCAGCCTTCCTTGGGGTCTCGCAAACGGGCCATAAGGGCCAGCAGACGTTGCAGTTCGTACGCTGCCTGCTGGCTGTTGCCCTGTTGTACGCTTTTTATTGGTTGGCTGGATGCGGGGGAAGTGGTCATGCTTGTTTCTGCCTTTGGTTTGCATACATACACCGCTACCCGGTGCAAAAAGATATGATGGCATTTTGCCATAAACAGCCGCGCCGTCTATGCGGCAGCACCCAGAAAGCCTAATCTGCCGCCAGAACCAGAATGAGGTAAGGCATGACACAGAAACCCGTAGTCTTTATTGATGGTGAAGCTGGCACAACAGGGCTTGAAATTCGCGAACGCCTTGCCCCTTTGCCTGTTACGCTCCATTCCGTAGATCATGCACACCGCAAGGACCCTGCTGCCCGTAAGGAAGCCATGCAGGCGGCCGATCTGGTTGTGCTGTGCCTACCTGATGATGCCTCCCGCGAAGCTGTTGAAATGGCCGCAGAGCTAGGCGATGCTGCCCCTCGCATTCTGGATGCCAGCACGGCTTTCCGCACGGCACCCGGCTGGGTTTATGGCTTTCCCGAACTGGAAGCCGGACAGGCTGAAGCCATTGCCATTGCCCCCCGCGTAGCCAACCCCGGCTGTTACCCCACAGGCGCCATTGCCCTGTTGCGCCCGCTGGTAGATGCCGGTGTGATGGATGCGCGCTACCCGGTGTGTATTAACGCCATTAGCGGATACTCAGGCGGTGGCCGCAGCATGATAGAAGCGCATGAGCGCGATGGTGGCCCTGCATTTGAACTGTATGGCCTGAAGCTTGAGCACAAGCACGTGCCCGAAATCCATCAACACGCGGGCCTTAAGCGCAGACCGGTTTTTGTGCCTTCTGTTGGGCACTTTGCGCGCGGCATGATTGTGTCCATCCCACTGCATCTGGATGATCTGAACGGAAACGTGAGCGGGGAAGACCTGCACAACATTCTGGAAAAACGCTACGCAGGGCAAGACCATGTGCGTGTGCTGGCCGCAGAGCCAAAACTTTCTGCCGAAGCCCTTGCGGGAAGCGACAGAATGGAACTGCGCGTGCATGCCAATACCCAGAACCGGCAGGCACTGCTTACGGCCCGTTTGGATAATCTGGGCAAAGGAGCATCTGGTGCTGCGTTGCAGAACATCCGGCTGATGCTGGACCTAAACGCCGCCTAAACGACGCCCTGCCCACGCAAAATAGAAGAAAGGTTAAACACTATGAGCAACCGTGTTGCGCTTGTAACCGGCGGAAGCCGAGGCATTGGTGCCGCTATTGTTGAGGCACTGGCAAAAGATGGCTACGACATTGCCCTTTCTTACGCCAACAGCGCAGATGCAGCCGAAAAGGTTGCCCAGAAAGTGCGCGCACTGGGCCGCAAGGCCGTTACAATCAAAGCCAATGGCGCTACAATAGAAGGCAACAAGGCTGTTATTGCCAAAACCATTGCAGATTTTGGCCGGATTGATGCACTGGTGTGCAATGCGGGCATGTTTCCTTATGGCCCGATTAACGAAACCAGCGTTGAAGATATTGAAAAAGTTCTCAACCTGAATGTGCGCGCTGTTATGATTGAAACAGCAGAAGCCACAAAGCACATGCAAAAAGGCGGGCGCCTTATCTTTATCGGTTCTGCTTTTGGTGCGCGTGCGCCTTTCCCCGGCATTTCCCTTTACGCCACCACCAAAGCGGCACTACGCGGCTTTGCCAAAGGCGTTGCGCGTGATCTGGGGCCTAAAGGCATTACAGCCAATGTGGTGGAACCCGGCCCGATTGATACGGACATGAACCCGGCAGAAGGTGAAGTTGCAAAACTGATCAGCAGTTTTGTAGCAACCGGTGCTTACGGCACAGTGGCAGACATTGCCTCTACTGTTGCCTTCCTTGCCAGCCCACAGGCTGAATACATTACGGGTGCGGCCATTCCGGTAGATGGTGGTCTGGAAGCTTAAAGAGCTACCTATTTTCTCACGAGATTTTATTATGAGCCCCAACATCTTTTTACAGATGTTGGGGCTTTTTCTATTCCGTAGCCCCACGGAAGCAAAAACTATGCTGACAGCGCGACATATTCCTGTTGGTCGGCCTGCGCAACATAGGGGCCAGTTGCTCGGACTTCCAGGCTGAGAATACCCATTTTGCTTGTTACGATATTATGTAGTGGCAAAAAGGCATTGCCATCTGTCCATGCACAATCTTGCCAGCCCATATCATGCCACCCTTCTGGCTTGGATGGCGCCAGATGCTCCTGAACCTGCTGTGACACCCGAATAGAGCCAAAATGGATTTTGCCAACAGCAACACCCATTTGGCGACGGTCATCCACAAATGGTCCGATAATGTCACATGGGCGGCTGGAGCGAGATACCACGCGTACACCCTTCACACCCGCGGGAAGCATGAAGCTGTAAATGTTCTTTGATTTCTTGAATGGGTAAATAGTTGCCCCACTGTTTGTAATCAACTTGAGGTCTGGGTCTTCAATAAGAGTTTTTGGTGCTGTGCGATTCTTGATTCCAAGATCTTTTGCTCTTTCTTTAATTTTTTGAAAAATTGGTTCAACAAAATCACGCTGAACACCCAACGGTGCGGCGGCATCTTTCTGCCAGTTTTTCTGTTTTCCACCAATTTTGATAACTTTGCCAACCTGCCGGAAGTTACGACGGTTTCCTGTATCCAGATAACTTTCAGTCAGCATGCCATCTGCCATAATGACTGAATGTTTTTCCGCTTCAATATGGTAGTAATCATAAGATGTTATGGTGGTATCATAATAAATGGAACGACCATTTACCAACATACGTGCGGGAACAAACTTTCCTTCTACAAATAGACAGTGTTCGGGTGTTATCAACATATCCTTAAAAGGTACGTTTTCTGAAATAGCATTTTTTAAAATACGCACAGGAAATCTGGCCTGATCTTCCGGCAAATTGGCATTGACAACAACATGCGCTGTTCCTGCCCATACAACTTCTTTTTGTTCTTCTTTATCATCAATAAAAACGGAAACCATTTCACCAGGAGCAATATCCTGCACCGGCATATATCCATTTTTTGTTTTTATTAAAGAATCTTTTAAAAAACATGAAAATGTATCGCTGTACTTTCCATCTGTTGAAATATTTGTAACCAAGTCTTTACCAAGGAAAGTGGTATTGAGATTTAACGGATTAGAAACCGTTGCTGTGTCCGGAATCACAACGTAGAGGTTCTGGTTTGCATAACCCATGTCTCCTTTAAGATCTGTGCTAATAATTGTTTCTTTCTTTGCTGAATCATATGTTGCATATAGATCTGATGTCGAAATAGAAAGATCTAATGTGAAAGGATGATCATCTGGATTGCTGATTTCATAATAATACGAATCTGAAAGATTGGAAGAATCAGGACCAGAAAGAGATACATCCTGATTAGGTGAGGTAATTTCTATAGTTTTTAGATCTGACATTTGAGAGTCACCATATAATTTTATGAAAACATGCCAAAACGTAAGAGCTTTTGAAGTGCGTCCGTGAATGCAAAAATTACATACCTGATTTGATTATTTATTTTTGATAAGCATTAATGAACAAAATAAATACACTCCATGTAATATAAATTATTTTATTTAAATATTTAGTTGTGTATTCTTTTATTTGTTACTTTACTATACTGTTGTCAGAAAATATATTTTGCCAGAATATAGGCCTGCCGCAATGGCACAACTTTCTTAGTCAAAGGTGAAAACCTATGAAAAATCTGAACGATTCCGAAATCGCTATGGTTGCTGGCGGCACGCTGGGCGATGCTCTGGGCACCACACTGACAGACACACTGGCTGGTCTGGATGTGGGACTGGCCACCATCCTTGGCGGCGTGAACAGCACGGTTAATGCTCTGGTTCCTGCTGTAACAAGCGGCGTAACCACGGTTGCCGATGGCCTGCTGACGGGTCTGGACGCCACAACCAATGGCGTAACCTCCCTGCTGGGTGACGTTCTGAAAGTTTAATTTCAGGAATTTCCAGGCGGTTTTCAAAAATCCGCCTGGTTATTTTGCAAAAATACTAAAGTGGTAAAACCTTGCTCTCTTCAAAAAAGCCTGCATGAGTTCGGACCTTTTTAGACGTGAGGTTCTGGAAGCACGACGTCAATCATGGCTTGGGCAGGTTCAGGCCTCTCAACCGCTTTCTATCCGAATTGCGGCATGGTTCACGCTCGTTCTTGTGGTACTGGCCATTCTCTACACTATCTGGGGTGTTTATACCCGGCGTGTGCACGCTACCGGCTTAATGGTTCCTCCTTCAGGCCTTATTACCGTTAATGCCAATACAACTGGCACTATTGCGCAACAAAATGCCATAGAAGGCCATCACGTTAAAAAAGGTGATGTGCTGTTCACCATAGATCTGGAGGCAACATCTTCATCAGGTCCCACGCAGGAGCACATCCTCTCCCAACTGCGCCATCAGCGCGACCTGTTGCAGCAGCAAAAGAATATTCGCACGCAGGATGCTCCCGTGGAAAAACAATCCATGGTGACCCAGATCCGTTACCTCAACCAGCAACATCAACATATCGGGCACCAGCTTGATAACGATGCCCATGTGCTGCCTGTGGTGGAAGCTGCTGTACGCCGTATGCAAACGGCACAATCCGCACATCTGGTGACAGAAACACAATTCCAGAGCCAGCTTTATACCTATGCCCAGTTGCTCAGCAGTCATGCACAGTTTTTACAAAGCTATACGGACACAGAAGGAAAGATTGCGGACCTGACCACAAAGCTCATTCGCTATGATGGCCAACTGGCGCATGATCTGAATGATCTGGACAAGCAGATTGCCCAGATTGACCAACAGATTGCCGAAAGTGAAGGCCACCGCAGCAGTATTATCCTTGCTCCGGATGATGGCACCCTCACCGCCATTCGCGTTAACCCCGGCCAGCAGGTTTCGTCTGGCACGCCCCTGCTCACATTATTGCCCACAGGCCATGCCCTGGAAGCTGAATTGTATGTCAGCTCTGCCTCTATAGGCTTTTTGCATGAGGGCGAGCCCGTGTTGCTACGCTATGCCGCCTTCCCCTATCAGCGTTTTGGTTTGTATCGCGGTCATGTCAGCGAGATTACGCGTGCACCTGTTACCGCAACAGATGGCACAGGCCAGAAAGCTGCCCCTTCAGACAAAGACAAAACGCAATCTCAAAATCCGGGGCAGGATATTTACCGCATCCGCGTACGCCCCGATCAGCAGTTTGTTGATGCCTATGGCCAACACAAGCCGCTTGAAGCCGGCATGGAAGTTGAAGCCGATATCGCTATTGATACCCGCAGACTTTACCAGTGGATTTTCGATCCCGTTATCAGCATGCGTGATGATTTTTACGCCGTAAGCGGAGGATTGAGGTAATGGGCGTAACCCTCAAATCCCTTGAATTCGGGTGGCGTTCGCGCACGCCTGTTATTTTACAGGTAGAAGCCGCAGAATGTGGTTTGGCATGTCTGGCCATGATTATGGGCCATTATGGCAACCAGATTGATCTGGCCACATTGCGCAGGCGTTATTCCATATCTGTTAAAGGCGTTACGCTGCGCGATCTTATCGCTACGGCTGATACGGTGGGGCTTTCTACCCGCGCCGTGCGGCTGGAACTGGAAGACCTGCCCAACCTGCGCATGCCCTGCATTTTACACTGGAGCATGAACCACTTTGTGGTGCTTACGCAGGTTAAGAGCAACAAAGTTACTATTCATGACCCAGCAGTGGGCCGCCGTACGCTTAGTATGGGCGAAGTCTCGCGCGAGTTCACGGGTATTGCCCTGGAAGCCACGCCAAACGATAGCTTCCGCCGCGAAGATGACCGAGAAACCCTGCGCTTGCGCGATCTGTTTCGTCATGTCGCTGGGCTGCGCCCTGCCCTGATGGTGCTGGGTGCGCTTTCTCTTGGGTTGGAAGTCATTGCGCTGATCATGCCCATGGTCTCGCAAGTCGTGATTGATGAAGTGGTGGTAACGGCAGATCACGAACTGCTCATTACCATTGCTTGTGGCATGGCCCTGCTTTTGCTTTTGCAAATGCTTATTGGCTGTGTGCGCCAATGGGCCGTGCTGCTGCTGAGCACGCGCGTGGGCCTGCAATGGAACACCAGCCTGTTTGACCACCTCTCTCGCTTGCCGCTGGATTATTTTTCCAAACGCCATGTGGGCGATGTGCTTTCACGCTTTAACTCTCTGGGCACCATCCAAAAAACTATCACCACCGATATGGTGCAAACGGTTATGGATGGGGTGATGGCTGTGGGCATGGCCATCATGCTGTTCATTTATGGTGGCTGGCTGGGCATGGTGGCTATGGTAGCCACGGGGCTGGATGTGCTGTTGCGGCTGATTACCTACCGTATCTACCGTGAGGCATCTGAAGAACAGATTGTAATTGATGCCCGCCAGCAAAGCCATTTTATAGAAACCCTACGCGGCATGGCCAGCGTAAAACTTTTGGGCCTGCGTGAACGCCGCCGCACCACATGGCTGAACTTGCTGGTAGACAGCATTAACATCCGCCTGCGCCTGCAACGCTATGATCTGATTTATGGCCGCATGGGCGATCTGATTTTTGGCGCTGACCGCCTGATCATGATGGTTCTGGGTGCGGGTGCTGTTATGAGCGGCCACATGACTGTGGGTATGCTGGTGGCTTTCCTGTCCTACAAAGATCAGTTTGCCACACGCATTGGCAACCTCATCAGCAGCGGCTTTCAGATACGTATGCTGAATGTGCAGACAGACCGTTTGTCTGACATTGTGATGACAGACCCGGAAACCACGAACACCACGGCTGCTGTGCCGCCACCCCGCCTGGGTGAACAACGGGCCAATGGCACGCTCAGTTGTTCTGGCCTGTCTGCCCGCTACGGCTCACAAGATCCGTGGATTTTCCGCAATATTTCACTAGAGGTACCTGCGGGCAGTAGTGTTGCCATTGTCGGCCCTTCGGGCTGTGGCAAAACCACATTCCTTAAGACCCTGATGGGGCTGATGGAAACCCAGGAAGGCAGCATCCAACTGGATGGTGCAGATTTGGAAAGCCTGACGCTTGAGGGCTATCGCAACCGCATTGCCGGAGTGTTGCAGGATGATGGCCTGTTCTCTGGCTCTATTGCAGATAATATCAGTGGTTTTTCCGAACAGGTGGATGAGGCATGGCTGGTGGAATGCGCCACCCGTGCTGCCATTATTGACGATATCAAGCGCATGCCTATGGGGTTTGAAACCTTGGTGGGTGATATGGGCAGTGGGCTTTCTGGTGGGCAAAAGCAGCGCGTTATTCTGGCACGCGCGCTCTATCGCAAACCCGAAATCCTGTTTCTGGATGAAGCCACGAGCCATCTGGATGAACTGACCGAACACAAGGTGGCCGAAGCCCTGCGCGATATGAACATTACCCGCATTATGGTTGCCCATCGCCCGGCAACCATTGCACATGCAGATACCATTTATATCTTCCAGCCCGGCGGCGTGCTGACCCAGTATCAACCACCCCATAAGCAAAACAGGGCGGCATCTTAATTTTTGGGGTTAAGGAATACGTACAACCAACCGTCCCCGCACATGGCCTGCCAGAAGCATATCCGCAGCCTGCGGGGCTTCTGCCAGATCAATCTCACGCACCATGTCATCAAGCTGACTAGGGTTTATCAGTTCAGCAAGGCGCGCCCATGCTTCCTGCCGCTCTCGCCGCGGACATTGCACGCTATCAATGCCCACCAATGTTACGCCACGCAAAATAAATGGGGCCACCGTTGCGGGAAAATCCATCCCTCCGGCCAACCCGCATGCTGTAACCACCCCTTGAGGGCGCATACTTGCACACACCGAGGCCAGAACCTGCCCCCCCACAACATCAACCGCACCAGCCCAACGCGCTTTTTCCAACGGGCGGGATGGCGTGGTAAAATGCGCGCGCGGCAATACGTCTGCAGCCCCCAAACTGTGCAGGTAAGGTTGCTCTTCCAACCGCCCGGTTACTGCCACAACCTGATACCCCAACCGCGATAGCAGCATGATAGCCACGCTACCTACTCCGCCACTGGCGCCGGTAACCAGTACCGGCCCGCTTGCAGGTTCCACCCCTTCACGCTGAAGGGCCTGCACACACAGCATAGCCGTAAAGCCCGCCGTGCCGAGCGCCATAACCTGCCGCCCATTTAGCCCCAAAGGTTGTGGCAAAGCCCATAAACCCGGCACACGCGCCAGTTGGGCAAACCCACCCCAGCGGCTTTCCCCCAAGCCATGCCCTGTCACAATAACATCCTGCCCAACAAGAACCGCCGGATGTGTAGAAGCCTCAACTTTACCTGCCAGATCAATACCCGGCACCATGGGCCAGTTACGTATGATCGGCCCCTTACCTGTAAGCGCGAGCGCATCCTTGTAATTAAGGGATGACCACTGCACCCGGATTGTTACATCCCCTTCTGGCAGGTCTGCCTCTGCCAGTTCACGCAGCGTAACCTGCTGGCCAGTTTCTGTTTTTTCTACATACAGGGCTTTAAACATGTTTTTTCACCGCTGGTTAAGCTTTTGCCACCCATCAACCGGCCAAAATCTTGGGCACGGTACGCAGTACACCAACGCATGCAAAGCCCATCTGTGCCTGCATGACAGTATTTTGAAGTTTCCTCTCATTCCGGTTGGGAACAAAAATTAAACTAGGTATCTGTTCGGCCTGCGGGTATAGATGAAGCCACCATTACAGGTTTCACTTTATTTCGGACGTTCTCTTGTTCCTGTTTATTATGGGTCTGCTGACCCTTGTCCTGCTGATTGCTGTCAGCATTCTGATTTCACTTTCCGAGATATCCTTCGCAGCTGCGCGGGAAGTCAGGCTTCGCAGTCGTGCAGAAGCAGGAGACAAGCGCGCCCAAGCCTTTCTGGCCCTGCGCCGCAACAGCGGACAGGTGATGACCGCCATCCAGATCTGCCTGAACGGCGTAGGGATTCTGGGCGGTATTGCCAGTTCCGAAATGTTCACCCCGCCTGTAACCGAATTTCTAAGCCGCTGGGGTATGTCAGACTGGTGGGCGCAGAATCTGGCCTCCACTTTCAGCTTTATTTTTGTAACCGGCGCCTTTGTTCTGTTTGCTGACCTGCTGCCCAAGCGCGTAGCCATGAACAACCCGGACAAAGTGGCTATGGCTGTGGGGTGGTTCCCCCGCGTGGCCCTGCGGGTGCTGTATCCGTTTGTGTGGATTTTTTCCAAGATTTCCGATGCCATTTTGCATGCACTGAAAATCCCGGCAGCTTCTGCGGTCGAACCCATCACGCCGGAAGACCTGCATGCCATTCTGGCCGCTGGCACGGCATCCGGTGTGTTGCTACAGCAAGAACACCAGATGATTGAGAACGTGCTGGCCCTACAGGCGCGTTCCGTCACCTCCGCCATGACCCCGCGTGATGAAATCATCTTTTTGGATATTCAGGACACGCCTGAACATAACCACGAAAAGGTACGCACCAACCCTTATTCCCGCTATCCGCTGTGCAATGGTGGGCTGGATAGAGTTATCGGCTCCATCCGTGCGGAAGACGTGCTGGCATCTGTGGTGGATCCTTCCATCGCACCCTCTGGCCGCCCCCATAGCAACCCCATTGCCCGGATGCGGCGTGAAGTTCTCTCTGTTCCCGAAACACTGAACCTTTGGGATACACTGGCTCAGTTTGATACGCACGGCACCGGCTTTGCCCTGATTGTCAATGAATACGGGCTGGTTGTGGGGCTGATTACCTTTAAAGACATTATGGGCGTACTGATGGATGGGCTAGCCAGCCCGTTTGAAGAACAAGCCATTGTAAAGCGTGATGAGAACTCATGGCTTGTAGATGGCGCCGCGCCGATTGGTGATGTTATCCGCGAACTGCATGTCGTGGATCTGCCCGATAGCGAGCAGTTTGACACAATTGGTGGCTTTATTATGCACCGTCTGCGCCGTATGGCCCGTAAGGCAGACCGGGTAGATGCCGCTGGTTTCCGCTTTGAAGTGGTGGATGTGGAAGGATTCCGTATCAATCAGCTACTTGTGACACGTATGACCGAGACCCCATGAATTTTTCCTGCTCCCGTTCCTCCGCTTTCCTTCTTACCTGCTTTCTGGGCACCACCTTTTCTCTTTTTCCGCCCACAATCACTATTCCAGAGGCATCTGCTGCGCAGGCAGATGTCTCTGATGCCACATTGGAACGGGTTGTGCTGGTTTCTCGCCACGGAATCCGCAGCCCAACCAAGCCTTTGGACAAGCTAGAAAAAAAGACCCGCCATACGTGGACACCCTGGCCCGTTCCCCCCGGTGAGATGACGGCGCATGGCCAGTTTGATCTGGGCCTGATGGGGCAGTTTTTAAAAAGCTATTACCATATTGCCAGCAGGGATGGTTCTGCCCGTTGCCTGCCGGAGCAACCAGCTTTTATCTGGGCAGATTCCGCCAGCAGCCGCACACAACACAGCGGCGATATTCTGGCTGCCGCGTTAAGCGATGGTTGCCAGACGCAAGCGCGCTCCATGCCTGCTAAAACACATGATCCGCTGTTTAACGCCTTGGCTGCCCAAAGCACGGCGCTAAATACAGATGACGTTGAAAAAAACCTTAATCCAGATCTCACACCGGGCACGGAACTGCCACCGCCAGTGCAATCGGGCGTTCAAACCCTGCAAGCTCTCTTTGCCCCCAACGCATGTACAACTGGCACAACGCCATGTTTTTCCAAGCATGCGCCCCTTTCATGGAAAAAGGGCACACCCCACGCAGAAAATGGGCTGGCGTTAGGTTCTACTGTTTCAGAAGCTCTGCTGCTGGAATATGTGCAGGGGTTACCTTCCTCTGTAACCGCAGCCCATACGGATACTGTAAATACGCTTAATAGCGTTTTACCTGTGCATAATTATCAAAGTGCACGTATGCGCCGCACCCCAGCCATTGCCATTCCTCGTGGTGGCAAACTGGCCCAAGCTATTTTAACACTCCTGAATGAACAGCCCCTTCCCCTACCGGATGGAAGCGTACTGCCTGCACAGGCCCGCGTGGTGATGTTTGCCGGGCATGATACCACACTGGATATGCTCACCACTCTGTTCGGGTTGGACTGGAGCTTTACAGACCAACCGGACCCGACCGCCCCCGATACAACTCTGGCTTTTGAAACATGGAAGCACTCTGATGGACGCAAAGAAATCCGCTTTGCCGTTTTCCATCAATCTCTCGCCCAACTGCGAGATGGCCTGAAACTGGACAATGTTGCCGGGCAAGGTGCGCCCCTGCTGTTAACCAGCACACTGTGTAACCAGCCTAAAAATGAAACCTGTTGGCTGGAAAACTTAAGCCAGAATGTGCCGCAACATTAAGGCACATGGCCTATGCATTGAAACCACATTGCATAGGCCAGCATATTTTCACCTAAATGGTTTAAGAAACCTAAATGCCGAGCGTGTAATCTTGTTACCTTTGTAACGCACCTGCGTTTTTTTGGGTAAAACGCCAAAATGTTCTTTAACCCGGTAAGTATCTAGGCTGAACCCGGCTTCCAGCGCTTCCTTGTAAAGCTCGTCAAATTTCTGTTGCAGATCTGGGCGCGGATGGTTGTAAATTGTGCCATCAAACCAGTGCTTGCGCTCTTCCCCCTTCAGCCGCTCCAAGGAATATTTGTGGGAAAACTGCGTACCCATATCCGAATAATGCAGAAATTTTAATGCTTCCAGCGGCATACCGTCACCATCCAGATTGCTGAAGGCGGGATCTAGCGGCTGGATATATTCGGGGTGCTTTTCAAAAAACGTTTTCAGCTTTTTGTGGGCCGAAGCGTCTTTCTTAATTTCTGCCAACGGGGGCAAAAGCTTCATGGCGGCTTCACAATCCCACATCAGGGTCCCCAACCGCAAATCTCGCCCCTGACCAGATGCCAGCATCACCTTGCCTTGTGGAATAGGCTGGTTCCATAGCTCTGCAATATCTGAAAGGGCAAAAATATCAGCATCCATATACAGCGCACGGCCCTTGCCACCACAATAGGCAGGAATGCCCCAACGGAAACCAGAAAAAGGCGTTGGCCATTCCGTTGTATTCCAGCCTTCCTCTGGTTTCAGGCCAGAATACCAGAAACTGGAAGGATCACGCGTAAGCTGCATGAAAGTAATATCAACCGGCAAACTACTATATTTTGTAATACTATAGTGTAACACCATTAACTGTTCGAGGTCACAATCATTTGGATCACAGCCAATAAACAGTTTCACTACGGCATTCATTCGTAGGTCTTTCATATTGATTTTTTGTTATTAGAATAAACGTTTGCATAACAGAAAGAGCCAACACTTCAAACAGAAGTCAGGCTAGTTTATTTTTTAATTACTGCATGGCCGTTTATCTTGTAAGAAAGCTTTTCCTGGTCATATTTTCATTCTTTCTTTTCCTTAAAAATGGCATGATTACCTACCATATATACGTATGTATCATGGCTTATATACAGAGGACAAATATACATGAAACTTCATAAAGCAGCGTTTGCCTTTCTGCCGGCGCTTTTGCTGGCCGCTTGTGCTGAAACGCCCATGGGCCCGACTGCACAGGTACTGCCCGGCCCCGGAAAGGATTATGGCACCTTCCTGCAGGAACAGAATTTCTGCCGTTCTCAGGCTGCTGCTGCTGTGCATGGTCAGGCCGGTAGCCAGAATCGCAAGGCTCTGTATGGCGGGTTGGCAACCACTGCGCTTGGCGCTGGCTTGGGTGCTGCTGTTGGTGGTGGCACAGGTGCTGGCATTGGTGCCGCAGCTGGTGCGTTGGGTGGTGGCCTTGGTGGCAGTGCATATTCCAACAGCCAGCAAGGCGGCATCCAGACCCAGTACAACAATGCTTATGTAGCCTGCATGGTGGCCTACAAAAACGTGCTGCCTGCTCCCAATGCTGGTTATATGCCCCAGCAATAAAAGCTACGCTTTACCAGCACACACATATTACGTGGGTTGATAATAGCAAAAAGAGATCGTTCCGTAAGGAACGATCCCTTTTTAGTGGCAAAATATTGGGTTTAGAATGCAGCCTGCACACGGGCGGCAACAGAGTTCCCATCGCGGCCAAGAATGTTATAGGCTTGGCTATTACGCGTTACGATAAAGTGGTTGAAGTCCAGCATCACACGGAAGTGGCGGTTGGGATACCAGTTCACCCCACCGGACCATACTGTCTGGCGGCCACCGCGCACACTGTTTGCCGTATCATCAAAGTCAGCCACACTGTAACGGCCAGAAAGTTCCAGCGCACCCCAGTAGCCATGTGCGGGGTCAAATTCGTGCTCTACACCCGGAGCAGAAAACGCACCTTCTTTTTCATTATACATACGGGGCTTGCCAAACAGCGTATAGTTGGCCGCGCCATAGTAACCCTCAAACGACAGAGACGGCAGAGACTGCCCACCCTGCTGCTGATTACGGGTTACGCCGATGTGGTAATATTCACCCTTCAGCACCAGCTTTTTCCAGCGGAAACCCAGTTCTGGGCCAGCAGACCATACGGAACCGATGTTGCGCAGGGCACCCGTGTTCAACAGCGCAGTGGTTGTCAGGTTAACTTCCGGTGCTTCCTTAAAGGTATAGGTGCGACCGTTGGTGCCATCATTCACCTTGAATGCGCTAATGGCAGAAAGACCCAGATGCACGTCTATGTCTTTAGAAACATAAGGGCGCCCGGCAACACGGAAGGTACCACCTGTCTGGCTATCGCCAATGTTGGCATCCTTGGCGCGGTTACCAAATGTCTGTCCGGTGAAATACCCTGCAATCCACCAGCGTTTTTCATAATGCAAGCCACCAACACTAAAGCGGGCATCGCCTGCGGCAATGTTACGCACGATGTCCGTGATGGCGGGACGTTCCATCATTTCGAAATCGTTGGAGCTTTCGGAATCTTCTTCCGTCACACGCGGCTGGAAGTAACCTACTGTCAGGATAGTGTTGTGCAGGCCGGTGTAGTTCAGGTTGGCTTCATACAGACCATCCGACCCGTCCGCGCTGCCTGATCCGAAATCAGGCGTTACGTTTGCCACCCAATCTTTATAGCGGAAGGTGAACGGAATACGCAGGCGACGGGCGTTTTCTGTAAAGCTGGAGAAATCACCCTTGGTTTCACCCCGGCGCGGAGACATGCCCATAAAGCCACCGAAGTCTTCATGGAATGCCAGACCGATAGACAGGCCATAAGCGCCATCTTCAGATGCAACCGTAAAGCGCCCTTTGGGGAAACCGATGATCATGCCACCAACGTGCACATTTTCATCCTGCTGCGTCGCTGCCTTGAAATCCTTCCATGATGTCGTCATGCCGCGGTCAGAGGGAGGCGTGCCAACACCATTGTTCAGCAGAATATTTTTGTGCGGAACTTGTTCACCAAACTTTACGTTGGGATCTACATCGTTATCAGCATATTTTTCCGGGAACTTATACCCGTTCTGTGCCGTTGTACGTGCAGTCCGGCGGGCAACAGGGCCTTTCTGCCGTGTTTCGTTCTGAGCGATCTGAGATTTAAGATGTGTGATCTGCCCCATCATTTCACGCCGCATTTCAGCCATTTCGGCTTTCAAGGCGCGAATCTGGGCATCATCTGAGCTGGAAGCCTCGGCCACTGGGGCGATTCCAGACATTAAAATAGAAGCAAATGCAAAAGATGGAAGAAGCGGTGAACAACGACGCATCATGGCCATTCCAAAAGAGAAGAGGAGCGATGCGTGGTGAATAACTTTATTCCAACTTTTTGTGCGTGACGCTTAGATGATGGTTTCATGACAGTTTCATGAAAAAAGCGGCCCACAAAGGGGCCGCTTTCCATAATAAAATATATTATTGAAATAAGGGTATTAAAAACTGCTTATTTACCTGCCTGCCATGCAGATTGAATGCTGTCTTTAACAGCCTTGGGCAGTGGCACGTAATCCAGCTTTGCTGCAATGGAATCGCCCTTAGCAAAATCCCAGATAAAGAAGCGCTTTACGGCTTCATCACGCGCAGGGTTACGTGCTGGCAGCGGCACCAGAACATAGGTAGCAGAAACAATAGGCCATGCCTGTGCGCCAGAAGTGTTCAGCAAATTTACAGAGAAATGCGAAGCATTTTTCCAATCTGCTGCTTCTGCTGCCTGAGAGAAACTGGCCTGAGAGGCTGCAACGGCCTGACCAGAACTGTTTTTGAGGCGAATGGTGGTCAGATGGTTACGGCTGGCATAAGCGTATTCCACATACCCTACGCCACCTTCTGTGTTCTGCACGGTGGCAGATACGCCATCGTTCCCACGTGCGCCCAAACCACCGGGCCAGCTGATGGATGTGCCTGCGCCGTACTGATCATGCCAATTTTTGGAAGACTGATCGAGGTAGGACGTAAACACAAATGTTGTGCCAGACCCATCTGCACGATGGATAGGTGCCACTGCGGTATCTGGCAGGGAAACACCCGGGTTAAGTGCAGCAATCTTCGGGTCATTCCAGCTGGTGATATCGCCGGAATAAATAGAAGCCAGCACATCACCGCTCAGCACCAGCACATCTGCCTTAATGCCCGGAATATTCACAACCGGCACAATCCCGCCCATAACGGTGGGGAACTGAAAAAGATGTGCGCTTTCCAGCTTTTTGGCATCCATAGGTGCATCAGATGCCCCAAAATCCACCGTGCCTGCCAGAATCTGGTTCTGCCCGGCGCTGGACCCTACGGTCTGATAATTTACATTAACACCTGTATCTGCTTTGGCGGCAGAGGCCCATGCCTCATAAATCGGGGCAGCAAAACTGGATCCCGCACCAGTTACACTTTGTGCGTGAGAAAAGGAGGGCACCGCAGCCAGCAAGCAGGCAACCGCAGCAGCACAGGTTTCAGACCGAAAAGAAAAACGCATTTTGGGGAGCATCCCTAAGCATCAACACAAAACGGCACCAGTATATGCCGCCTCTGCTTCGTAAGGGAGGGAACGCAAAAATGGGTTACGTCTGCAAGACAGTTTGGTGACAGTTTGATGAATGATCCGCCACCAAAGGTAAAAGTGGGAGCCAGATATGGCAGGACGTGCCCTGCCCCACAGCACTTTCCACCACAAACCGTCCGCCATGCCGGCTGACAATATGCTGTACAATGGCAAGCCCCAACCCACTACCCTGCACTGCGGCCGCAGTTTTGGCCACGCGGTAAAACCGTTCTGTTAAACGCGCCAGATGCCGGGCCGGAATACCGGGGCCATTATCTGTTACACTCAGCACAATACCTGGCGCAGATGGCCAACGTTGATCTGCCTCTGCCTGTTGGCAACTTATGGTAATAGATACAGGTTTACCGGCCTTTGTTTTTTCTGAAACAAGGCTGTATTTTATGGCATTTTCAACAAGATTAACTACAACCTGCAAAAGCTGGGTTTCATCTCCTGCAACCTGCCAGTTCTGATTTTCTGGCGGCTGCACATCAACCGTAACGGGTAAACCAGAGCTTAGAAGATCTCCTTCTGTCTGGCACTGATCCAACAGATCAACCAGCCGCACTACGTCTCGCGGTTTCTGATGTTCCTGCATTTGCACGCGGGAAAGATAAAGCAGGCTGTTCAGCAGGTTTTGCATCCGCTTGGCCTGCTGGGCCATAATTTCCAAAAACTCTTTTTGTGCGACTGGGTCATCCGCAGCAGGCCCTTGCAGGGTTTCTATAAATCCCAGCAAAGCTGCCAAAGGGGTGCGTAGTTCGTGGCTGGCAAATGCCACAAAATCTGTATGCTGGCGCTCTGCAACAACGGCATCTGTTTCATCATGCAAATCAACAAAAACCAGAGTTGTTTGCGCATTGGGTGCTGTGTTTTCCCGGCGCATACTTATGGGCAACAATGCTGCTGGTAGGCTTTGTTTTTGCAAAACGGCCTGAACGACACGAAGGCGTGGAATATCCAGAATGACACGCACACGGCCAGGCTGTATGTTCCCTGCCTTTTGCGCAAGCACCACATCCAGTTTGGCCTGAAAGGCCGGATGGCGCACTATACTGCCAAGGTCTCCATCAAACTGTTGTTCAGCCATTTTGGAAACCACGCATAACCCGCGTGTTTCGTTTATCACCAGCATGGCGGCGGGCAGGCAAGCCATAACCTGCTCCAAGCAAGGTTGTGAAACTTCCTTACTCGGGCTGCGCCGGGCAAGAACAGGCACACGGCTTGCAGAGGCACGCATGCGCCCAAGCACCATGCCACCCAAAGTTGCCACGGCTGCACCAGCTATGGCCCCTTCCCCCATTATCAGCCATGCCTGTGCAACCATGCCAAAAATTTACCCTGTTCTAGCCCTGCGGCAGATCCAGCGCATACCCTCTGGCGCGCACTGTGCGGATAAGATCCTGCTCATCACCTTCATTCAGGGTTTGCCGCAGGCGGCGGATATGCACATCCACTGTACGCAATTCCACAAAAGAACTGCGTTCCCAAGCATGTTTTAAAAGTTCCTCGCGAGAGAAAACTTTACCCGGATTGAGCATAAAAAATTCTAGCAGACGATATTCGGTTGGGCCCAAAGCCAGCAAACGCCCACTACGTTCTACCTTGTGGCTCACTCGGTCCATCACCAACGTATCAAACCGTAGGGTTTTATCTGCTGGAGGCAGGCGGCGCAGCATGGCTTTTACGCGCGCAAACAGCGCCTCCATGCTAAAGGGTTTGACAAGATAATCATCCGCCCCGGTATCTAAACCGCGGATCGTATCTGTTTCTTCCCCACGTGCGCTCAGCATCACAATCGGAAGCGTTGCCGTTTTGGGTTGCCCCCTTAACTGGCGGCACACTTCCAAGCCAGAAATACCCGGCAGCATCCAATCCAGCAACAACAGATCAGGACGTTTTTGGCGCACTTCTTCAAGTGCTGCTTCACCATCCCCAACAACACGGACTGCATATCCCTGCTTTTCAAGATTGTAGCCGATAAGCCGGGAGAGTGCCGGATCATCCTCAACCACCAGAAGATCTGCCTTATTCATGCTTTCCCTGCTTTTTGTAACATGATTGAAAGATAGGGGGTTCTCACAGCAAAAAACAACGTCCCGCCACCTTGCAAGAAAGAGATCATGTGTGAAAACCGCTTATATATCGGGCAAAAAGTACCCGTATGAAAGTTTTGTGAAACCCTCACAAAGTTGCAACAAAAAAAGGCCTTCCCGTATGGAGAAGGCCCTTTTGTTACAAACACATTGCCTGCCAGATCAATCTTCAAACGGGTCACGCATCAGAATGGTGTCATCCCGATCTGGGCTGGTGGAAAGCAGGGTAACAGGTGCGCCCACCAGTTCTTCAATCCGGCGCACGTATTTAATGGCCTGAGCTGGCAGGTCTGCCCAGCGGCGTGCACCGTGGGTGGTTTCCTTCCAGCCTTCCAGCGTTTCATAAACCGGGCGCACACGCTGCTGCGCTGCCGGGGCGGAGGGGAAGCGTTCAATCTTCTGCCCGTCCAGTTCATACCCCACGCAAATCCGGATTTCATCCAGACCATCCAGCACATCCAGCTTGGTAAGCGCCAAACCGTTTACACCACCAACGCGCACGGCATGACGCACCAGAACGGAATCAAACCAGCCGCAACGGCGCGGGCGGCCCGTGTTGGTGCCAAATTCATGCCCACGTTCGCCAAGGCGGCGGCCTGTTTCATCATGCAGTTCTGTAGGAAACGGGCCTTCACCCACACGGGTGCAATATGCCTTGGCAATACCCAGCACAAAACCCGCAGCCGTTGGGCCCATGCCAGACCCTGTGCCCGCATTGGCAGCAACCGTGTTGGAACTGGTTACAAACGGATAGGTGCCGTGGTCCACATCCAGCATTACAGCCTGCGCACCTTCAAACAGAATACGGCGGCCTGCACGGCGGGCATCATCAAGAATATCCCAAGTAGGAGCCATATAAGGCAGCACTTTAGGAGCAATATCTGTCAGGAATGTAAGAAGTTCTTCTTTGGTGAATACGGGTGCACCCAGCCCTGCCAGCAGGGTGTTGTGGTGCAGCAGCAGTTCATCCAGCTTCCAGTCCAGCGTTTCTGGCTCGGCCAGATCACACAGGCGGATAGCGCGGCGGGCCACTTTATCTTCATACGCAGGGCCAATGCCACGGCCCGTGGTGCCAATTTTACGATCACCACGCGCAGCCTCACGCGCACGATCCAGCGCGCCATGCACAGGCAGAATCAGGGGGGCGTTTTCTGCAATCTTGAGCGTATCAGGCGTAACTTCCAGACCCTGTTCCTGAATACGGCCAATTTCTGCCAACAGAGCCTGCGGGTCCACCACCACACCATTGCCGATAATGCCCAGTTTGTTGTTCACAACGCCGGAAGGCAGCAGGGAAAGCTTGTAAACCTGATTGCCCACAACCAGCGTGTGCCCGGCATTGTGCCCACCCTGAAAGCGCACAACAATATCAGCCCGACTGGCAAGCCAATCTACGATTTTGCCTTTGCCTTCATCACCCCACTGGGCGCCAATCACGGTTACGTTGGACATGGATGGTGTGCTCCTGAAAGAATCTTGCCGCTAACTGAAAGAGAAAAAGCCCCTTACGGGGAAATTATGACAGGGCCGTACAAACGGTACCACGCAACACGTGGGTGCACCCTAAACGGCGCGCTTCAATCTCTGGCTCTGCGGTGAGAGAAGACGCCGCCAGCGTGGCATAACCCTGCGTGCGCAAGCACGCAGCCTCCCGCTTATCTGCCCCCGGTGCCAGATAGACACGAGGGCGTGCAGGGGTTGGCGGAATCATGCGGAACAGCACATCTGGCCGCAATGTCAGCCCGCATGCGGGTTCATTATCATTACACAGGTACCGGCCACCGCGCCCCAGCTCTTCCGAACGGCCAACGGCAAACAGCGTTACGCACACACCTGTGTGGTATTTCCAGCCCCGGAACTCTACGGGGTCTACCGTCATACGCAGGTTGGGGCACTGCTCACGCAGGGCGGCCACTGTATCCACCAAGCGGTCCAGAACAGCGCGGGCTTTGGGTGGCAGAGTAATTTCCGTCAGCCGCGCTACGGCATGTTCTGCCAGCCCGGTGGCTTCCAGCAACGCAATAAGTGTACTTGCCAGCGCCCCGCCCTGTTCAGCCACCGCTGCGGAGTCCTTACGGTCCAACGCACGCATAAGGGCAGCACGTTGTGCTTCGGGCACTTTGCTTTCTTCCAGCAGGGCCGGAATAAAGGGCGGCATGGTGAGATCGAAGGAAACATCCTTCACACCCAGACGCTCAAGAGCTTCCGCCCCAACAGACATGACCTCTGCATCCGCCTCTGGCGAATCCGGGCCTATCAGTTCGATACCCGTCTGCATAATCTGGCGGCTGCTTTCTTCCGCAGCTACGGGAGAAACCACAACACACACACCGGCGTAAGAAACACGCAGCGGGCGCGGCGTGCTGGCCACACGCGTTGCCGCCATACGGGCAACCTGCGGCGTAATATCCGGGCGCAGCACCATCATGCGGCGGGTATCCGGGTCCATCACCCGGAAACTCTGTTCCGCAAGGGCCGCACCGGCACCCGCCAGATACGTGTCCTCAAACTCTATAAGAGGAGGCCGCACGCGGTCGTATCCGTGGGATGCAAACACGTCCATAAGCGTGGCAACACCCTCTGCCTCGGTTCGGGCATCGGGCGTTAAAAAATCTACAAAGCCTGCGGGCAGCAGCGCCGGGCTGAAAGGCGGGTCTTCCGTCATGCTTCGGGCTATAGCACTGCATGGCGTGCCCGTCATGCCCGCAAAGGGGCACTTTTTGCGCTATATGCGTCTAACTGGTGTGGTTTTTTCAGCCATCTGCGTTGCCGGGCAAGGTTTCCCACCCTGTGCCAATAAAAGTCAGCACGCGGCGGCCCATGCCATCTGCACGCAAGACAATCAGATTCTGGTCTTCCAACCAGCCAAGCAAACGGCGCGCACGCCCTTTTGAAACCGTGCCATACACCCGCGCAATAGCGGCATCAGATGGGCATGGCTGCCGCTCCAATGCGGCGCGGGCCAGAAAAAGCCCCACGGCCTGAAGGTCCTCCGGCAAAGTAGAGGCCAGCGCTTCAGCCTCCTGCCATTCAGGCTGAGTGGATGTTTCTTCATCCACCCCACTGCGAGCGGTAGCCAAGGCCCGGTTAAAGCGCCGCATATCCAGCGCATTCCGCCCAAGCCCAGCAATACGGCACCGCACCAGAAAATCCTGATACAAAACCGGTGCAGGACGAAAGGCAGCTTCCTCATCCTCCATCATGTCACGCAAGATGGCACGCATGCGGGCTTCACGCTCGGCCTGAGTTTCGGATGTTTCTTCGGGGGCTTCCTGTTCAGCTTGGGCAGCCTGTGCCTCACCATGCGCAGCAAGTTGGGTGAGTAAATCAGGCGGTGGCGGTGCAGGTGCCTTACGCGGGCGCACCGGCATATCCTGCACAGGTACGGGGGCCAGAATAAGATCATGCACAGGCGCTGGCGGCGGCTCAAACGGTGTGAGAACTGGCCCGGCAGAGCGGCTTTCTGTTTCCACTGTGCCAATACGCACCGGCATTGGCCTGCGGCACAAGGCCGGGCCAAGCGCTACAAAGGTGCCACGCGCCAGATCACGGAACGATTCGGCCTGCCTGCGCTCCATCCCCAGCAAATCTGCTGCGCGGGACATATCAATATCCAGAAATGTCCGGCCCATTAAAAAGTTGGAAGCCTCTGCGGCCACGTTTTTGGCCAGCTTGGCCAAACGCTGTGTGGCAATAACCCCGGCCAGACCACGTTTACGACCACGGCACATCAGATTTGTCATGGCGCCAAGGGATGCACGCCGGGCTTCGTCCGAAACCTCACCCGCTGCGGCTGGGGCAAAAAGCTGCGCTTCGTCCACCACCACCAATACCGGATACCAGTATTGGCGCGGCACCTCGAACATACCGCCCAAAAATGCAGCCGCCCAGCGCATCTGCTGGTCTGCATCCAAGCCTTCCAGATTCAGCACAACAGATGCACGGTGCATACGCATGCGCTCGCCCGCCGCGTGCAGCGCCATTTCGGAATGGTCTGCGCCATCAATCACCAGATGGCCGAATTTTTCCGCAAGGCTGACAAAATCCCCCTCCGGGTCAATAATCGCCTGCTGCACCATGCGGGCAGATTGCTCCAGCAACCGCCGCAGCAAGTGTGATTTACCAGACCCCGAATTGCCCTGCACCAGCAGGCGCGTGGCCAGAAGTTCGGCCAAATCTAATTGTGCCGGGCCACCCCCCGGCACTTCACCCATTATAATCATGCTGCTCATGGCTGGAGGGGATACCGCTTAGCCCCTGTATCCTGCAACCATGCCTGTAGGCCCTTTGCTGCCGCACGCCCCGTGGCAAGGCAGGCATGCAGCAGATAGCCGCCAGTTGGGGCCTCCCAATCCAGCATTTCACCCGCCACAAATACGCCGGGCACTGCGCGCAGCATAAAACCCTCTGTGCAGGAGTCGCGCGTAATGCCACCCGCGGTAGAAATGGCACGGGCAAGCGGTTGTGGAGCGCTCAATACAACTGGCACAGCTTTTAACCGCGCGGCCAAGGCTTGCGGTGAGGAAGGAATATCCTGCCCCCCTTCACGCAGCAGTGCGACAGCAACAGGTGGCAGACGCAACGCCTTACGTAATTTGTTGGAAAGGCTCTCACGCGGGCGGGTGGCGGCCAGACGGCGGGCTATTTCCTGCTCTGGCATATCCGGGCGCAAATCGACCATCATAATGGCCACACCCTCTTCGGCAATAGCGGCCCGAATTGGCGCAGACAGCGCATATATCGCGCCGCCTTCCAGCCCTTTGGCCGTTACCATCACTTCACCCTGCACGCGTTGCCCTGCAAAGCTGAGTGCTACAGGTTTAAGGGGCTCACCTGCAAAGCGCCCCCGAAACAGATCGGACCAAGCTGTTTCAAAACCACAATTTGCGGGCTGCAATGGCGCTATATTAACGCCCTGCTGCGCCAGAACCGGAACCCAACCTCCTGCACTGCCCAAGCGTGGCCAGCTTGCCCCACCTAACGCCAGCAATGTGGCATCTGCCTGCATGGGTTGTGGTTCAGGCTGCCCTTCGCGCTGCACGAGCAGGTGACCTTGTGCATCCCACCCTTTCCATGCGGTACGGGTGTGAAACACAACTCCAAGCTCCCGCAGCCGTGCCAGCCATGCACGCAGCAACGGAGAGGCCTTCATGGCCGAAGGAAATACGCGGCCGGAAGACCCCGTAAAATGGGCTTGCCCCAGCCCTTCCATCCAGTGCTGGATGTCCTGCGTGGTCCATGCATCCAATGCTGGGCGCAACCAGGATTGCGCCACACCATAACGCCGCATCAAGGCCTCATGCGGTTCGGAATGTGTGATGTTTAACCCACCCCGCCCCGCCATAAGCAGCTTGCGGCCAACACTGGGCATACGCTCCAGCACCTGCACGCCGTAACCAGCTTGCGCCAGATATTCCGCCGCAGCCAGCCCCGCAGGGCCAGCCCCGACAATAACGATGTTAGCGGCTGAAGCGTTTGTCATGGGCAAGATATTACTGGAATCGGAAAAGCGGAATCATACCGCCTTTCCGCCAGCACTGCGCACAGCTTTTGCCAGATCTTCAATCTGCGCCAACACGCGCGGAAGGGTTTCTGCCGTAGCGCGGCCTTTGTCATCCAACGTTTCTGCCAAGGTGGACAGCAGGGCCGAGGCCACAACTGCACCATCTGCAATGCAGGAAGCATTGGCGGCCTGCTGCGGCGTACGCACACCAAACCCAATGGCAATTGGCAATTTGGTGACCTTGCGCAGGCGTGGAATAGCGGCTTCCAGATCATGCGTCGTGGCAGAACGTGTGCCCGTAATGCCCGTGATGCTGACGTAATAGACAAAGCCAGACGCATGAGAGAGCACATAAGACAGGCGCTCATCCGACGTGGTGGGTGCCACAAGCCGGATGATATCCAGCTTGTTGGCCTTGGCAAATGGTGCCAGCACATCGGCTTCTTCTGGCGGCAGATCCACCAAAATCAGGCCATCCACACCGGCACTGGAGGCATCGCGGCAGAAGCGTTCATAACCGTAGGATTCTACCGGGTTCAGATACCCCATAAGGATAATCGGGGTTTCGTTATCCTGCTGGCGGAAGTCCGTTACCATATCCAGCACGCCTGCCAACGTGGCCCCGGCTTTAAGGCCACGGCGGGCAGCGGCCTGAATAACCGGGCCATCGGCAGAAGGATCTGAAAAAGGCATGCCAATTTCAATCAGGTCTGCGCCAGCAGCGGGCATTTTCCGCAACAGTTCGAGCGATGTATCCCAATCTGGATCATACGCTTCCAGATACGGGATAAGCGCGCCGCGGCCTTGGGCGGCTAATGCTTTAAAACGGGCTGCTATACGGCTCACAGCTTGACCCCCAGATGTTCGGCAACAGTGAAGATGTCTTTATCACCCCGGCCAGAAAGGTTGACCACCAGCAGGGTATCCTTGGAAAGCGTAGGCGCAATTTTGGCGGCATACGCCACGGCATGGGCAGATTCCAGCGCAGGAATAATACCTTCCATACGTGTGCAGAACTGGAAGGCATCCAGTGCCTCGTTATCCGTAATGCCTACATATTCTGCACGGCCGATATCATGCAGCCATGAATGCTCGGGCCCAACACCGGGGTAATCCAGCCCGGCACTGATGGAATGTGCTTCTTCAATCTGCCCATCTGCGTTCTGAAGCAGATAGGTACGGTTGCCATGCAGCACACCGGGGCGCCCACGCTCAATAGAAGCTGCGGTTTTGCCGCTATCCAGCCCGTGGCCAGCGGCTTCCACACCAATCAGACGCACAGATTTATCATCCAGGAACGGATAGAAAATCCCCATAGCGTTGGAACCACCGCCAATAGCCGCCACTACTACATCTGGCAAACGGCCTTCGGCAGCCTTCATCTGAGTCTTGGTTTCCGTGCCGATCACGCTCTGGAAATCACGCACCATAGCCGGATACGGATGCGGGCCTGCCACTGTGCCAATAAGCATGTAAGTATCGGCAATGTTGGCCACCCAATCACGCATGGCCTCGTTCATGGCATCCTTTAGCGTGCCTGCCCCGGAGGTAACGGGCACCACCTCTGCACCCAGCAGACGCATGCGGAACACGTTGGGCTTTTGCCGTTCCACATCGGTAGCACCCATGTAGATTACGCATTTCAGGCCAAACAGAGCGCATACGGTTGCCGTGGCCACACCATGCTGGCCGGCCCCGGTTTCTGCCACAATACGGGTGCGGCCCATACGCCGGGCCAGCAGAATCTGCCCCATGACGTTATTGAGCTTGTGTGAGCCCGTATGATTGAGTTCTTCACGCTTAAGAAAAATTTTAGCGCCACCGAGTTCTTCCGTCATGCGCTGGGCAAACCAGAGCGGGCTGGGGCGGCCGACATAATCTTTCAGATAGTAATCCAGCTCCTTCCGGAAAGCCGGATCAGCCTTGGCGGCCTTATAGGCCTCATCCAGTTCCAGAATGAGGGGCATAAGGGTTTCCGCTACAAAACGGCCCCCATGACGCCCACCAAAATGCCCCCGCTCATCCGGCTGGTGCCGGAGGGAATTGCTATGCACCGCTGACGTGCCGTGTTCCTTCGGATCTGCCATTTCTGGTCTGCCGCTCCCATACCGCGTGAAAAACCGCGCCTGCCAGATATATAAAAGCCTGACATCGCCTGTCATAACGAAGCCGCAGGCTTACCAGATACCGCAAGGCGTTGCACAGCCCTGCAACCACGTAACCTTGCCAGAAACATGTAGAAGGCCGCATAATTTGTAACAGTTGAATATTTGCAGCCCATACCGCCACCTGACATTCTGTGTTCAGAAAACAGTGGCCCTGCCTGCCTTCGGTAGCGCGCGCACACAAAATGGAGAATCGCATGTTCCTGGCCCACCGGCCTGGTATGCCCGCACGGGCTATTGAGACCGCCGCCGACGCCGCCGATGCCGTATGGCTGGACCTTTTAGACCCCACACCACAGGAACAGGCCCTGGCTACTCAGTTATGTGGCCAGCCCATTCCCACACTGGATGATCTGAATGAAATTGAAAGTTCATCCCGCATTAGCGTGCGCAATGGCGCGGCCTTTCTTTCCTCCCCTTTATTGCAAAAAACTGGCCCGGAATTTCAGACAACACCGGTAGGCTTTATTCTCACGCAAAACCGGTTGTTTACTATTCGCTTTCAGGCCTACCAGTCTTTTGAAACGGTGGCTTTGCTTGTGGCGGACCATGCTCAAGTTATGCCCGCCCCCCATGCCATTCCCACGCCAGAAACAACGGCCCCTACGCCTGCATCCACAGCGGCTCCCTCTGCCCCATTGCACACCCAGCATGATGCAACCCTGCATGCCGGGGAAATTCTGGTGGCGTTGATTGAAACCATTGTGGACCGGTTGGCCGATATTTTAGAAAGTGTGGGAGACCTGCTGGATACCCTCTCTCACGATATTTTCCGCACCCGCCCATCCGGGTCCGCTGTGCGTAATATTGCCTCCTGGCAGCGTGATCTGCTCCAGCGCGTTGGCAGTTCGGGCAATCTGTGTTCACGTATGCGCGATACGCTTTTGGGTATGGAGCGCATTGCCCTGTTTTTGAGCGAAAGCCGCAAAACGGCCAGCGCCATCCCTACCCCCGGATACATGCTGAGCACACGCCACATCACCACAGACTCCGTACCCCAAGAAGGGGGGAGCAATACTGCCGCCGCCTATGCACTTTCCAACCCGCTGCGGATGCGCATTACCACCGTAAGCCGAGACCTTTCCTCGTTGGATGCCTATGTTTCCCAAGCGCAGGACAAAGTGGAATTTCTGCTGGATGCCACGCTGGGCTTTATCAACATTGAACAGAACGGGGTGATGAAGGTGCTGACAGTTGTCAGCTTTATTGGTGTTGCCCCAACTTTGATTGCCGGTATCTATGGTATGAACTTCAAGAACATGCCTGAACTGAACTGGTCTTTCGGATACTGGTATTCACTCGGGCTTATGGCCTCCACCATTGTGTTACCGCTACTGTGGTTCTGGAAAAAAGGCTGGCTGGGAGGGATCAAGTAAGATGCATCAGTTCTGGAAAACGGCTTTTTTCTGCGCCTCTCTTATGGGGTCCGTTGCTACGGCACATGCCGCGCCTTCCTCACCCGTTCAGGCTCCGCCGCCTAACGGATATCAGGCATTTTTTGATCATCTCAGTACCGAGCCTCTGCGCTATGCCGCCATTTCTTCACACAGTGGCAAACGGCTTCTTGTAGGGCTTCATCCCTCTACAGAAGGCCATGTGACAGGGGAATTGATGCTGCTGGATGGCACCATGCGCCCGCTGTTAACTGCAGATGTGGAAGGCACCGCGCCTGACCTGCAAAATGGGCAAACAGGTGCATGCCAGCTCACAGCCACCCTGAAGGAAGACAGCCTGCACCTAAATGGCCCGTGCTCGCGGGATCAGATTTCCGGCGGGCTTACGCGCACCATGCACCCTTCCCAACTGTGGTCGCAGGTCAACAGCTTTATCTCGCCCGATATGTCCGTTTCTGCCGTGTGGCTGACGCGCACCGGGTGGAATGCGGCCATTACACCCGCGCCAACGCCATGAAGCCCACACCACAAGGTTATTGACGACACATCGGGCCATCGTTATTATGCGGTTCCATAGTGCTGGCTGACTTCACCTGCCCAGCGCATCCTCCCTTTAGTCTGGATTATTCTGCTCCGGCATCACCTTCCAGCAAGGTGTTTATTTGCCATAGCCGCGCGCTTTCGGCAGCCGATGGCATGAGAAATCCTGACATATCCCTTATGAACTTTTGCCAGTCAGGGCATTTCCTAGATGCATCTTGCGGAACTCAAGGCCAAATCCCCAGCGGATCTTCTGGCCTGCGCTGAAGACCTGAATATTGAAAACGCGTCATCCCTGCGCAAGCAGGACATGATGTTTGCCATCCTGAAGGCACTGGCCGACAACGACCAGGCGATCTACGGCGAAGGCACGCTTGAGATCATGCATGACGGGTTTGGTTACCTGCGTTCCCCCGAATCAAACTACCTTCCCGGCCCGGATGATATTTACATCTCCCCCACTCAGGTGCGCCGCTTTGGCCTGCGCACGGGTGATACGGTAGAAGGCCAGATTCGCGCCCCGCGTGATGGTGAACGCTACTTCTCCATGCTCAAGATCAACACGATCAACTTTGAGCCACCGGATGCCGTACGCCACCGCATCAACTTTGATAACCTGACCCCACTTTACCCTGAACGTCGCCTTCAGATGGAAGTGGAAAGCCAGGCTTCCGCCCCAGAACCAAAGGCCGAAAAAGGCAAGAAAGGCGCGCAAAAAGACTTTACGCCGCGCGTTATCGATCTTGTTTCCCCCATTGGTATGGGCCAGCGCGCCCTTATTGTGGCGCCGCCCCGTTCGGGTAAAACGGTTATGCTGCAAAGCATTGCCTCTTCCATCAGCGCGAACCACCCGGAAGTTTTCCTGATTGTTCTGCTGATTGATGAACGCCCCGAAGAAGTAACCGACATGGCGCGCTCTGTGCGCGGTGAGGTGATTGCCTCCACCTTTGATGAACCCGCACACCGCCACGTGCAGGTTACGGAAATGGTGCTGGAAAAAGCCAAGCGGCTTGTTGAACACAAGCGCGATGTGGTGATCCTTCTGGATTCCATTACCCGTCTGGCCCGCGCCTACAACACCGTTGTGCCTTCATCCGGCAAGGTGCTGACCGGTGGTGTGGATGCCAACGCCCTGCAGCGGCCCAAGCGCTTTTTTGGTGCTGCCCGTAATATTGAAGAAGGTGGTTCCCTCACCATTATCGCCACCGCGCTGATTGATACCGGCAGCCGTATGGACGAAGTGATCTTTGAAGAATTCAAAGGCACGGGTAACTCCGAACTGGTGCTGGATCGCAAGCTGGCAGACAAGCGCACCTTCCCCGCGATCGACATCACCAAGAGCGGCACCCGTAAGGAAGAACTGCTGGTGGATCGGGCTACGCTATCCAAAATGTGGGTTCTGCGCCGTATTCTGGCCCCTATGGGCACGATGGACGCCATGGACTTCCTGTTGGACAAGCTGAAATACAGCAAAACCAACAACGACTTCTTCGAAGCCATGAACAACTGATTGGGCAGGCGCTTTTCTCGCCTTCCCCTCTATCAGTTCTTTTCTACAGAGCGCCTGCTTCGGTTTACGAGGCAGGCGTTTCCTGTTTTTTGCGCAGCGTAAGCACCACACTGCCATCGGGCTGCGGCACATCAGACAAAATGGTATGCCCCAGCGCACGGGCAGACCGGCTGATATTCTTCAGCGGTTCCTCCCCTTTCAGGCGCACAGCCAGCAAACCACCCGGCGGCAGACCATCCAGCGCCAAGCGCGTGCGCACAAATGTCATGGGGCATTTTTCCGTTGTAATATCCAAAACGGCAATGCGTGGCTCTTCCTGCACGTTAAAATCGGGCACGTATGCAGCAGAACGGGTCATTCAAAAACTCCACAAAATGGCGAAAAATGTAAGCTCATCTGCAAAAGATAGGGGCCTGCATCGCATAAAAAAACTGCCAGCGAGTGTAAAATTGGACAAACCCTATCACTTTCGGCTACCTGAAACCTGAAACACAAATTGTAACTCAAAGCAGGATTTGTGATCTTGAAGGCACAGTCGGCAGAATCGCGGATCGAGCAGCTGTGTGTTGAACACGGCCTGAAAATGACCGGACAGCGGCGCGTTATTGCGCGTGTTCTGTCTGAAGCAGACGACCACCCAGATGTGGAAGAACTGTACCGCCGTGCCTTAACGCTGGATTCCCGCATTTCAGTGGCCACGGTGTATCGCACCGTACGCCTTCTGGAAGAAAAAGGCATTCTGGAACGCCGAGATTTTGGCGGCGGGCGCGCACGGTATGAAGCAACGGAAAATGGGCGTCACCATTATCATCTGATAGACGTGGATAATGGGAAGGTTATAGAGTTTGAAGACCCGGAACATGAAGCCTTGATGAAAAAAGTGGCGGATCGGCTGGGCTTTGAATTTGTTTCCATGCGGCTGGAGCTGTTTGGCCGCAAAAAATCCGCTGCAAAGCCGGGCACCAAAACATCCTCTCGCGCCCGCCAGAAAGGAAATGCTGCATGAGTGCAACGCGCAACAACGGAGGGGGGCTTTCTGCGCTGGATCTGGAACGCAAAGGCTTTCCTGAACTGCGTGGTGGCACCCTGAGCGTACGCATTGCAGAAACAGAGGCCGAGCTGGAAGCAGCACAGGCCCTGCGTTATCGCGTTTTTTATGAAGAAATGGGTGCACGCCCCGAGGGCGAAACCCTGCGCCTGAAACGCGATATTGATGAATTTGACAATGTAGCAGACCACCTGCTGGTTATTGACCACGCTATTGCCTCAGACGCACGGGGCGTGGTGGGCACATACCGGCTGGTGCAAAGTGATGCCGCAGAAAAAATCGGGCGTTTTTATTCTTCCAGCGAGTATGACATTACGCCGCTAAAAGAATTCCCCGGTAAATTGCTGGAAGTGGGCCGGTCCTGCGTAGATAAAAACTACCGTGGGCGCACAGCCATGCAGTTGCTGTGGCGCGGCATTGCCTCCTACATTTTCCTGCATCAGATTGATCTGCTGTTTGGCTGCGCCAGCCTACCGGGAACAGACCCGGATAAAATGGCAGATGAGCTGACTTATCTGTATCACAACCACTTGGCCCCTCCGGCCCTGCGCGTACGTGCATTGCCAGACCGGAAAGTGGAAATGCTGCGCACAGACCCGCACAGCCTGAACCTGCGCCGGTGCTTGGCTGGCTTGCCCCCACTTATCAAAGGCTATCTGCGGCTAGGTGGCTATGTAGGTGATGGCGCCGTGGTGGACCCGCAGTTCAACACCACAGATGTGGCTATTCTGGTTAAAAGTGAACTGCTGGCAGATAAATATTACAGGCACTACGAACGCCGCCTGCGCGATGCGCTGGACTGAGAACGGGCAGCTTTTTCAACGTCCGTTTTCTTTTTCTGTCAGTCAGTAAGCTAAGGTTTGCGCCGTGGTAAAACTGCCCGCGTTTTTTCAAACGGCGCATACCCGCCTGCGCCGGTGCTGGCGGGAAAATTGGCGTTTTATGGGGTTTATGCTGGGGGTTGGCGCTCTTTCTGCGCTGGCTCTACCCCCTTTGCATTTTTTACCTATTTTGTTGCTAACCTTTGGCATACTGGGCCGGATACTCAACACCACAACAAGCTGGAAACACGCGGCGTGGGCTGGCTGCCTGTTTGGCTTTGGCTTTTACACCGCAGGGCTTTACTGGCTGGTTAATGCGGTGCTCATCCGCGCGGATGAGTTCTGGTGGTTTGTACCCTTCCCTTCCATGGGGTGTGCTCTCATTCTTGCGCCAATGGTAGGCGCACCAGCCGCGTTAAGCCTGCTTGTACCTGCGGGACTGCGCCGTTTGGCATTTTTTGCCGGTGCGTGGACAGTGTTTGATATGGGCCGCACATTTTTATTCAGCGGCTTTACGTGGAATGCACTGGGCAGTTGCCTTGCCATACCCGGCCCTGTTGGGGACCTGCTCATTCAACCTGCTGCATGGATGGGGGAAGACGGGCTGACTTTGGCGCTTGTACTGGTAAGCCTGTTATGCGGGAGCGCCTTATTAGACAGCCTACACCTGCACACGCCATTTACACCGCAATCAGCAACACCGTGCTGCTCATCTGCAGCGCGGCGTAGAATTTACGTGGGCAGTCTCGCGGCCTGTGCGCTTTGGCTTGGTGTTGGGGCAGCACGCTTTTACAGCATTCACCCCCAAGGAGAATCCGGCCCAATAGCTGTTATGGTGCAAGGCAATGTGCCGGAAACTGAAAAAGTAGGCAGGTTACGCCCAAGAGATATCTTTTTGCATTACCTGCGCCTTACAGCCCAAGGTGTGCAGCAGGCGCGGCAAATTCAGATTCAGCAGGCAGCTTCTGGCACACCTTACCGCCCTATTGTGTTTTTATGGCCAGAAACCTCTTTTCCCGGCTATGATCTGTTGCAGGATACGCCCAAAGCCCGCGAAGTTATTATGGACTGGGCACTGGGGGCTGATGCAGGAATTATTGGAGCACTTCGCCAGGATGATAATGGGCGTTACCGCAATTCCGTTTTAGCTTTGGCGCCCGATGGCGCCGTAAGTGCTGTGTATGACAAGGCACGCCTTGTACCTTTTGGAGAGTATCAACCCTCCTTCATTCCGTTGCAGATTGTACCACAAGGCGGATTGGCTGCTGGGCCGGGCCCACAAACATGGCATTTAGCCAACATTCCACCTGTTGGTCCGTTAATCTGTTACGAGGTGATTTTTTCAGGCGATGTCACCAACCCTCATGATCGTCCGCGCTGGTTGGCTAATGTGACGAATGATGGCTGGTTTGGTAATAGTGCAGGCCCACGCCAACATCTGGAATCCGTGCGCTTGCGGGCTGTAGAAGAAGGGTTGCCCATAGTCAGAGCTGCCAATACAGGTATTTCTGCCGCGTTTGATGGTAGAGGCCATCTTCTTTCCAAATTGGGGTGGGACAAAACAGGAGTACTTGTTTCTGCTGTACCTGCTGCGCTGCCCCGCACATTTTTCGGGCATTACGGGCAAACTGTTCCTTTACTATGCTGTGCGTTGCTAATGCTTGGAGCCCCTCTCCGGCGCAATAAAATCTAACTTTTTATTCATTACTAGTTCATCATTTTTTAATTTTATGACGCAGTTCCTTTTTAAACAGGTGTCTGCACTGTTTTTCTTTTGGAGGAAATGACTAACATCTTTATAAAATATTAATCTTCTTGAGCATCTCATTTCATGAAAGCATGAAAAGTTTCGAGGCGTGAAACACACGGAGCACGAACCGATCGACACCACCATGATCCAGTCTCATGCTGCTGCCACTGCCATTGATGCCCATGTTGGCAAACGCATAAGACTACGCCGCACACTGCTAGGCCTCTCTCAGGAAAAACTGGGAGAAGCTTTGGGAATTACCTTCCAGCAGATCCAGAAATATGAACGTGGCGCAAACCGTGTGGGTGCATCACGGCTGTACCATATTGCCTGCGCGCTGGATGTGCCGATCAACTTCTTTTTTGATGATATGTATCCCGCTGAAGCTGTTTCCAACAAACATGCGCACTTTTCGGAAACACGTAAAAGCTTTGGCACAATATCGGATAAAAATGTTCCTGTAACTTCTACAACAGATACAAAAAATATTTTCAAAAATCAGGAAACACTGGAACTGGTGCGCGCATATTACAGTATTCCAGATGCCCAAATGCGCCAAAAAATTCTCGAACTCATGCAAACAATGAGTGGGACCAAATAAAAAAGGGCGGCCTTAAAGCCGCCCTTTGTAAATGAGGTCGATCAGAAACTCTGATCATCTCCGCCACCCCAGTCTCCACCGGCATCTCCAGCGTCTCCGGCATCGCCGCCCCAGTCAGAACTGTTCGCGTCAAAGTTGGGGTCTGCGCTGGTGCCAGCACCGCCAAACGGATCTGCGCCCGCTGCTCCAGCTCCTGCTCCTGCTCCTGCTCCTGCATCACCATAGTAATTGTTAATGGTTTCCGTGGGGGCTGCACCACCGCCCCAGCCTGCATCACCACCTGCTGCACCGGCATCATGATGCCCGCTGAAAAGGCTGGTCAGCGCATTGGCAGCCATCATGCCGCCAGCAACACCTGTAGCTGTGGAAAGCGCGCTGCCCAAAAAGCCGGAACCGCCCTGAAACATGGAGGGGCGCATACCATACGGCATGGGCTGCGGCTGATACTGCGGCGGCATGGGCGCTGCTGCAGGACGACCGCCCCAACCCGGAGGAGCCGCCGTTGGCTGCGGTTGTGGCTGTGCATTCTGCCCGCCGCCAAACAGGCCGCTAAAGAAACCACCAGATTTCTGCTGCCCGGCGCCCTGCTGCTGCTGTGCCTGTTGCAAAGCCTGCTGGGCCTGCTGCAACTGGAACTGAAGCTGCTGAATACGGTTTTGCGCTTCTACCAGTGCGGCTTCCTGCACAACCGCCATTTGGGTAATGCGATAGCGCGCTTCCGGATATTTCTGGAATTCCTGCGCAATAAACTGGTCTGCCTCCGGGTCTATCGGGGGCAGGTTGGGCCGCGTAGAGGGCACACTGGCAAAACCGCCCTGTGGTGCGCCGCTTACACGCGCAAAGAATTTTTCGATCAGATCGCGTTCGTCGTTATTCATCCCATACCTTCCCTGCCCTTTGGGGGCTAACACTGGCGGCTATAGCCTTTGTTTTACGCCAACACTCTGTCCAAGATGTGGCGCGGATACAAGCGCGATGCAAGAAGCCCTGCGCAGGAAGAATTGCACCATGGCCTGCCTTCTCTTCCGGTTCGGCGCATGGGGCTGTATGGTGTGCCCGCACGCAGCATGTATGAGCTGCATTATAACGTAACCTACCGGAGTAGCACCCTGATCATGGACCCGGCGTCTCCCCGCCCCACTGAGCGGCCTCTTTCCTTTCAGGATCTTATCCTGACCCTTCACCAGTTCTGGTCCAAACAGGGATGCGCCATTCTCCAGCCCTATGATCAGGAAATTGGCGCGGGCACTCTTTCCCCCCACACCACCTTGCGCGCCCTTGGCAGCAAACCGTGGAAAGCGGCTTATGTGCAGCCTTGCCGCCGCCCGTCCGATGGCCGGTATGGGGAAAACCCAAACCGCTTGCAGCACTATTATCAGTATCAGGTTCTGCTCAAACCCACGCCAGAAGAAAGCCAGAAACTGCTGCTGGACAGCTACCGCGCCATCGGGATTGACCCAGAACTGCACGATATCCGCTTTGTGGAAGATGACTGGGAAAACCCCACCATCGGTGCATGGGGCCTTGGCTGGGAAGTCTGGTGTGATGGTATGGAAGTCACGCAGTTTACGTATTTCCAGCAGGTTGGCGGTATTCCCGTAACCCTGCCTTCTACCGAGCTGACATACGGTCTGGAACGTCTGGCCATGTATGTGCAGGGCGTAGAGAACGTGTACGATCTGGATTACAACGGCGCGGGCCTGACCTACGGTGATGTGTTCCTGCGGGCCGAGAAAGATTATTCCCGCCATAATTTTGAACTGGCAAATACAGACCTGCTGTTCCAGCACTTTACAGATGCAGAAAAAGAAAGCGTGGCACTGGCAGAAGCCGGCGTGGCCCAGCCTGCATATGACCAGTGCCTGAAGGCCAGCCACCTGTTCAATCTGCTGGATGCGCGCGGCGTTATCAGCGTGAGCGAACGTGCTGCCTATATTGCCCGAGTGCGTAATCTGGCCAAGCTATGCTGTGAAACCTGGCTGGCTGGCGAGGACAAGTAAGATAATGCCCGAACTGCTGATAGAACTGTTCTCTGAAGAAATTCCGGCCCGCATGCAAAGTCAGGCAGGAGAAAACCTCCTACGCCTGCTGACAGAAGCTCTGGCCCCTCTTCACCCGCAAAATGCCGTGGCGGCCACTGGCCCACGCCGTATTGCCGCCAGCCTGAACATTGATGCCACTGTACCCGGCCGCACGGTTTCTGAACGCGGCCCGCGTGAGGGCGCGCCAGACAAGGCGCTGGATGGGTTTACCCGCAAGCACGGCGTAACGCGCGATGCGCTCACATTGCAGAACGGGTTCTGGATTCTGGAGCGTGAAGAACCAGCCGTAAGCGCACAGGCCCATATTGCGGCTGTGCTGCCTGATCTGCTGCGGCGCTTCCCTTGGCCCAAATCCATGCGTTGGGGGGCTGGCAGCAGCTTTACATGGGTGCGCCCGCTGCGCCGCATTCTGTGCATTCTGGATGGTGAAACCGTGCCTTTCTCCCTCGCTCAGGGTGAAGATAACGGGCACAATCTGGTGGCTACCAACCTTACAGAGGGCCATCGCTTCCTCAACCCCGGTGCTGTGGCTGTTTCCAGCGCTGCGGAATGGCGGAAAACCCTGCATGACCGCCACGTAATGGTGGATGCTGCTGAACGCCGCAAAACCATTACAGAAGGCCTGAACGCTCTGGCGGCCTCCGAAGGGCTGCAGATTGTGCCAGATGCCGGGTTGGTAGACGAAGTGGCCGGGCTGGTGGAATGGCCTGTGCCGTTCCTTGGCCAGATTGATGCGCAGTTTATGGAACTGCCTGCTGAAGTGATGCAGGTTTCCATGCGTGTAAACCAGCGTTACTTTGCCCTGCGCAACAGCGATGGTACGGCTGCACCGCGCTTTGCTTTTGTGGCCAACATTGTTCCGGCAGATGATGGCACGCTTATTGTCACCGGTAATGAACGCGTGCTGCGTGCCCGCTTTGCAGATGCCCGCCACTTTTGGGATCTGGACCGCAAGCAAACGCTGGCTTCCCGCCTGAAGGCGCTGGATTCCATCACCTTCCATGCCAGCTTGGGCTCTCAGGGTGATCGTACACGCCGTATGGTGCGTCTGGCCGGTATTCTGGCCGACATGGTGGGTGCACCCAAGGCCGACTGCGAGCGCGCGGCTGAACTAAGCAAAACCGACCTGACAACCGGCATGGTTGGAGAGTTCCCCGAACTTCAGGGTGTGATGGGCGGTTACTACGCCAAACATGACGGCGAAAGTGCTGCCGTAGCGCAGGCCATTAGCGAACAATACACCCCACGCGGCCCCGGTGATTCGGTGCCAACTGCTCCGGTTTCCGTTGTGCTGGGGCTGGCTGACCGCATTGATATGCTGGTAGCCTTCTTTGCTGCGGGTGAAAAACCTTCGGGTTCGGGAGATCCGTTCGGCCTGCGCCGTGCAGCCTTGGGTGTTATCCGCCTGATCCGTGAAAACAATCTGCGGCTTGATCTGGTGCGCCTGTTTGTTTTGGCAGCCGAAGCTCTGCCTGCCGATTTGCAAGATGCGCCTGATCTGGATCTGCTACCGCAGTTCATTGCCGAACGTCTGCGCGTGCAGGTACGCTCTGAAGGGGCGCGGCATGATTGTCTGGCCGCAATTTCCGTTGATAATTCCGATACGGATATCGTGCGCCTACTAGCCCGTGCCCATGCCTTGCAGGACATGCTGGAAACAGAAGACGGCAAAAACCTGCTGGCCGCCACGCGCCGCGCTGCCAACATTCTGCGGATTGAAGACAAGAAAGACGGCCCGCACGAAGATACGCCAGACCCCGCCCTGTTCACGCAGGATGAGGAGCGCGCCCTGTTTGACGCTCTGGAACGTGTGGAACCTGCCGTAGAAAAGGACTTTGCCGCCGAACGCTTTACCGATGCCATGCGCGAAGCCGCCAGCCTGCGCGAGCCGTTGGATAAGTTCTTTGAAGTGGTAACGGTAAATGCTCCAGAACCAGAACTGCGGCTAAACCGCTTGAAGCTGCTTTCCCGCGTTGTACGTATGATGCGGCTGATTGCAGATTTCAGCCAGATTGAGGGGTAATTACCCACATTATCTTAACGTGGCTTGCTGCCTGTAAACGCAGCAAGCCACGTTAAATCTGCCCGCAAAAACCCCACACAATGCGTTGCACGCAGGCGTGTAGCTGATACCTGCAAAAAGCATAGTGTCTGCCCCAATACTCTTTTAGACAGGCATGAACCTTTCTCCGGCAAAACAAAGCTGGAATTGGCCTTTTCCGGTTTTTTGCATGGTAGAATAAAATGACATCTTCCCGCTCTCTCACCCTTGGTGTGCTTAATGGTATGGGAAGCGGTGCGTTATGGGGCACTGTATTTATTGTTCCCCTGCTGCTGCATGATTTTACATCTCTGCAAATGACAGCCGGGCGTTACATTGTTTATGGTCTGATCTCTCTGGCCCTGTTATTGCCCCGTTGGAATATTCTTAAAAACATTCTGGGAAAAGCCGAGTGGATTGCGCTTATCCGCTTATCTATTCTGGGCAATGTTCTGTATTACATTCTGCTTTCCACTGCCATTACAACCGTAGGCGGCCCTGTAACCACGCTTATTATTGGGTTTTTACCCATTGCTGTGCTGATTATGGGCATACGGGCGGGCAGTAGCATCCGTATCAAACAGATTGCTGCCCCCATGAGCCTTAGTATTATTGGTATTCTGCTTATTGTCTCGCGCAGTTTTACAGCTCATGCAGCAGCCACTCCGGCGCACCCGGTGGCTTTTTCTACCCAAGTTATTGGATTGCTTTGTGCTGTAGGGGCTTTGGCATCATGGACATTATATGCCGTTGAAAACACGCGCTGGCTGTTAAAAACCTCTACCGTGAGTGACCATGACTGGTCTCTGCTAACAGGCGTTGTTACCGGCGCACTTGCTCTTGTGCTGGTTATTCCTGCCTTTGTTTTGCATGCTGCGCCCCATGCCTGGCTAGATTGGGCACGTTTTTGGGGCGTGTGTAGTGCTACGGCGCTTTTGGCTTCTGTGGTGGCCAACGGGTTATGGAACCGAGCCTCCCGCCTGCTGCCGCTCACGCTTTCCGGGCAAATGATTATTTTTGAAACGCTGTTTGCCCTGCTTTACAGCTTTGTATGGGCGCATCGCTGGCCCAGTCTTGTAGAGTTTTGCGCCATTATCTGCCTGATAACAGGTGTGCTGTGGTGCACGGCAGCCCACCGCACACCACACAACACATCTGAATAAAGGCTGAAATCAGGTTCGGGGTGTACGGCCAAAAAAGAGGCTGATTACCAGCAGCACCACAAACACAAACAGCAGAATTTTAGCTATTTCTGTAAAGTTGCCTGCCGCGCCAGAAAACCCGAATATGGATGCCAGAAGGGCAAAAATTAGAAAAATCAGAACCCAGCGTAAAATAGCCATCTACTTTCTCCCTTCCGCCACACGTCAACACGTATGACTGTTAGTCACCTGTAGTAGAAAGGCTAACGCACAAAAGCGGCAACAGTTTGCTTGCCACTTTGCGCTTACGCTGCACGCCTATAGGGCGACTTTAGTGTTCTTCTGCACCGGGAATAATATCATAAGCCGGGCTGCCAGCAGGTGGGCCGGGTGGCGGCGCATCACCCACAGCAATACCCACCATTTTTTCGGCTGATGTACCAATTTCTCGTGCATCAATGGCCGTGCCAAGCTCACCACTACTGCCTGTGCCAACAGCATAGAGCATTTGGCCCGGTGTAAGCAGATTAGCCACACGCGCAGCTTCACGCGGGGTAATGCAGATAACGGAGTGATCTTTCAAAATCACACCGGAAAGTTCCCCATTGGCATTGTAAAGCTGCTGCCAGATTTCGCCATGCAGCACCAAATCCGGGCCAGCAATCATTTCAGTAGAGTGCACGGGCATGGCAATAAAATTGTCCTGCATGCCACGGCCACGCGGGCTGGTAATTCCAAACGCCCGAATAATAGGCAATGTGCGGCCTTTTAACCCGCGGATAGAAATAATATCCCCCGGTTTAACCAGCCCAGCCAATGCATGCGTTTGTTCTGGGGAAACAAAAACCTGCGTGCCATCTTCCAGCACCAGCCCAAACACACCCCCATGAGGGGATGGCAGAAACTGCGCGACCTTACCGCTAAAGGAAGGCAAGCCAGAAAGATCATATACACCATCTGCCTGCTTTTCTGTGTGTGTCTGCCGAGCAGAAAAGGACTCTGCCTTGGAGGCAGGCGTTTTATGTGCTGGCGCGGCTACAGCCACGGAAGACACCAATAATGCAGCAGACAAAGAAAGCAGATAGCGCATAGCCCAACCGATTATGAAACGCCGCCCCCGCCCATATGTGCACGGGGGACAGCATTGCGTGAGATTCGTGGCCCTATTCTTTGCCACGAACTGTCATTCCCGCAAGAGCGGGAAAAGCGTGTCAGTGGCGGAAATGGCGCATACCAGTAAACACCATGGCAATACCGGCGGCATCTGCTGCGGCAATCACCTCGTTATCACGGATGGAACCACCCGGCTGAATAACCGCAGTGGCCCCAGCGGCAACAATGGTTTCCAGACCATCTGCAAACGGGAAGAACGCATCAGACGCAGCAACAGAACCCTGCGTAAGCGGCGTATCCTGCCCGGCAGCCTTTGCGGCCTCACCACTTTTGGAAGCCGCAATACGCGCAGAATCCACACGGCTCATCTGGCCAGCGCCAATGCCCACTGTGGCGCCATCCTTGGCGTACACAATAGCGTTAGACTTAACGTGCTTGGCCACGCGGAATGCAAAGATCAGATCCTGCATTTCCTGTTCCGTAGGGGCGCGCTTTGTCACCACCTTCAGGCCTTCACGGCTGATCTGGCCGTTATCACGCGTTTGCGCCAAAAAACCACCGGCTACAGAACGCACCACAATGCCTTCTGCCGCAGGGTTAGGCAGGCCACCGGTTAGCAGCAGACGCAGGTTCTTTTTGCGAGACAGAAGCGCCTTGGCATCTTCTTCCGCATCTGGAGCCACAATCACTTCCGTAAAGATAGTGGAAATCTTTTCTGCCGTAGCCGCATCCAGCGTGCGGTTTAGGGCCACAATGCCCCCAAAGGCAGAAACCGGATCGCACCGCAGAGCCTGATCCCACGCGGCTGTCAGTGAAGGTGCAACAGCCACGCCACAAGGGTTGGCATGTTTTACAATCACAACGGCCGGGCTATCAAATTCGGCAACAGCCTCAAACGCAGCATCGGTATCATTGATGTTGTTATAAGAGAGAGACTTACCCTGCACCTGCTGTGCCGTAGCCACGCCGGGGCGCACTGTGCCATCACGATAGAAAGCGGCCTTCTGGTGCGGGTTTTCACCGTAACGCAGAATTTCCGCACGCTGGCCAGCCATAATGAAGCGTTCGGGGAAAGGCTGCTGAGCCTGCTTGGCAAACCATGCAGCAATGGCGGCATCATACGCAGCAGTACGGGCATACGCAGCACCAGCATAGGCACGGCGCATTTCCAACGTGGTACCGCCATCACCCAACGCATCAATCAGCCCTTCATACTGGGCCGGATCTGTCAGCACCACCACATGGGCATGGTTTTTGGCGGCTGCGCGAATAAGTGCAGGGCCACCGATATCAATGTTTTCAATGCAGGTGTCTGCATCTGCGCCAGAAGCAACCGTTTTTTCAAACGGATACAGATTGACAGCCACCAGATCGATCGGGCCAATGCCGTGTTCTTCCATCTGGGCCACGTGCGCAGGAAGATCACGCCGGCCCAGAATGCCACCATGGATTTTGGGCACCAGTGTTTTTACCCGGCCATCCAGAATTTCGGGAAAGCCCGTGTAATCCGAAACTTCCGTAACAGGGATGCCTGCATCGCGCAGCGCCTTGGCAGACCCCCCGGTAGAAAGAATTTCTGCCCCCTGCGCCGCAAGAGCGCGGGCAAGATCAAGCAGACCTGTTTTATCGGAAACAGAAACAAGGGCACGACGGATAGGCAGCGTCGTCTGGCTCATGGCGGACCTTTCGCATGGCAAAAACGTAATGCGGGCTGATGACCCAACATGTCACATGCAGACCATCAGCCGAGGGGTAAAAAACGACAAAACCCGCCTTAGCGGCGGGTAAATGTCCAGTACATAGGCTGGCGGCCAGCAGCAATGGCCTTGGCCTCATACCGCGTGGGGAACCAGCCTTCCGGCCGGGTTAAAACGGGTTTTGGCGCTTCAAAGTAATCCTGAGCTGCCATAACTTCCTGCACCCATGCCTGATAGGTAGGATCATCACTAGCAACGCGCCACACGGCACCGGGCTTAAGCACACGGGCGGCCAACGCCACATTTTGCGGATGCACAAAGCGCCGCTTGGCATGGCGTGCCTTGGGCCACGGATCTGGAAACATCAGGAACAACCTGTCCAGACACGCATCGGGCAGCACATTCAGCACTTGCCGGGCGTCATCATCCCACAGCCGCAGCATTTCTGGCACGGGAGCCGTTGCTTCTTCCCCCACCGGCACAAGGCGGCTTAACAGGGAGCACAAACCATTATGGAAAACTTCGGAGGCAATATACCCCACTTCGGGGTGTGCATTGGTTTGGGCAAGCACGTGCTCACCACCACCAAAGCCAACCTCAAACCAGATCTGTTCTGGCTTATGGCCAAAAACAGAAGCCGGATCTGCCGCGCGCTCTAGCGGAAAGCGCATACGCGGCAGGGTTTCATCCAGCAGCCGTTCCTGACGGGGGCGCAACGGATGCCCGCGCTGGCGGCCGTACAGCCGCTCCGGCGGGGGTTTAACATCTGCTACCACAGGCTGACCATTTTCAGCCGAACCTTTAGCCTCCGCCATGAACAAAACGCCCTAAACTTAGCGGTTCAGCGCGCTACGCAGGGCATCAACCAGATCGGTCTGTTCCCACGTAAAGGTGTCCAGCTTGGCATCTGGCTGGCGGCCAAAGTGACCATAAGCAGATGTCACAGCATAAATCGGACGATTCAGGCGCAGGTGCTTACGGATACCACGCGGGGTAAGATCCATCACTTCACGCAGCACGTCACCCAGACGGTTTTCATCTACATCTTTACCGGTTTCATCCAGATCCACATAGACGGACAGCGGATGAGACACGCCAATGGCGTAGGAAAGCTGAATGGTGCAACGGTCTGCCAGACCAGCGGCCACAACGTTTTTAGCCAGATAGCGGCAGGCATAAGCTGCGGAACGGTCCACCTTCGTGGGGTCCTTACCGGAGAATGCACCACCACCATGCGGGGCTGCACCACCATAGGTATCCACAATAATCTTACGGCCTGTCAGCCCGCAGTCACCATCCGGGCCGCCAATTACGAACACACCCGTGGGGTTGACGTAGAATTCTTTTTCCGGCGGCACCCAACCTTCTGGCAGCACATTCTTAACCACCTGGCCCAGACGGCCACGCAGTTCTTCCTGATTGATGCCTTCATCATGCTGGGTGGAAATCACCACAGAGGTTGCACCAACCGGGCGGCCATTGACGTAGCGCAGGGTCACCTGGCTTTTGGCATCCGGCTGCAGGCCTGCCACAATCGGGTCACCCGCACGGCGCAGATCACGCATTTCATGCAGAATGCGGTGCGCATAGTAGATGGGAGCTGGCATAAGGGTATCGGTTTCGTTCGAGGCATACCCGAACATGATCCCCTGATCGCCTGCGCCTTCGTCTTTTTCACCTGCGCTATCAACGCCTACTGCAATATCAGCAGACTGCGCATGCAGGTAATTGGCAGCTTCCGCACGGCGCCAGGAGAAACCTTCCTGATCGTAACCGATATCTTTGACAGCTTCGCGCGCCAGTTCAATCAGCTTGTCCGATGTAACGGAAGATGGGCCACGTACTTCACCCGCAAGAATGATGCGGTTGGTGGTTACCAGCGTTTCACAGGCAACGCGGGCTTCCGGATCTGCCGCAAGATAAGCGTCCAGAACGGTATCGCTGATCCGGTCAGCAACTTTATCGGGATGGCCTTCGGAAACAGACTCCGAAGTAAACAGAAAATCGCCGTCTTTACGCATGATGGTGCCGTTTGCCCCACGCACTGTGAAAAAGGAAACAGAAGCCCGCCCTAAAAAAGGGGGGACGAGGTCGTATGAAGGGATAGCAAGCAGCGGTCAAGAGTATTGGCCAAACAGGCCAGTAAGAAACGCCGTTTTCAGCCTTGCACCCAACGCGGGGCGGACGCTGCCCGCCCCTTTAAGCTGGCCTTATAGTGGGGGCAGGCCCAGCACGTCTTCCATGCTGTAAAGGCCGGGTTTGTGCCCTTTTACCCACTTTGCGGCACGCACCGCACCAGTGGCAAAAATGCGCCGATCAAAGGCGCGGTGCCCCAGAACAATCTGCTCATCCGCTGATGTGAACAATACTTCATGTTCGCCCACAATCTGCCCACCGCGCAAAGCTGCAAAGCCAATAGCCCCTTCCTTGCGGGGGCCAGTATGGCCATCACGCCCACTTTCACGCACGTCTGCCAGCTTTACACCACGCCCCTGCGCCACGGCCTCACCAATAGCCAAGGCCGTGCCAGATGGCGCATCCACTTTCTGCCGGTGGTGCATTTCCACAATTTCAGCATCGTAGGAGTCTGCTGGCAGCACACGTGCCATCATCTGCGCCAAACGCTGCACCAATGTAACGCCGGGGGAGTAATTGGCAGCATGCACCACAGCAATTTTTTCTGCTGCTTTGTTTACGGCTGACTGCTGCTCTGCTGAAAGGCCAGTTGTACCCAGCACCCATGCCGTGCCTGCTGCGGCCAATGCCTGTGCATTCGGGATAACCGTATCAGCGTGGGTGAAATCAATCACCACATCGCTGTTGGCAGCTAATTCGGCCATATCCTTAAACAGCGGCACACCTTGGGGCAGACCACTGGCGGCTTCTGGCTTACGTGTTGTGCCACCAGAAAGGGTTGCCCCTGCAGCCTGCACTTCTTCCACCAACAAACGGCCCACGCGCCCCGTTATGCCTGCAATACCGATACGCATGAGCACTTATTCCTTCCCTTCAAAAAAGTCCCGCACGCGGCGGAAGAAGCCCGTATGTTCGGGGCTCTGCTTCACATCCTCACCGGCTTCTTTTTCAAATTCTTCCAACAGTTCACGCTGGCGCTTGCTGAGGTTTTGCGGCGTTTCCACCGTAACCTGAATGTACATATCGCCGCGGGCCGTAGAGCGCAGAACCGAGAAGCCTTTACCGCGCAGGCGGAAATGTGCACCGGTTTGTGTGCCGGCCGGAATTTTTACCTTGGTGCGGGAGCCATCAATAACAGGCACTTCAATTTCTGTGCCCAAAGCAGCCTGCGCCATGCGCAACGGCACGCGGCAATAAATGTTGGCACCATCACGCTGGAAAATGCCATGTTCTGCAACGGAAACGTGGATATACAGATCACCCGGCGGCACACCGTTGCCTCCGGCTTCCCCTTCACCAGAAAGACGGATGCGCGTGCCGTCTTCCACACCGGCAGGAATCTGCACTTCAACCGTGCGTTCCTTTTCCACTGTGCCTTCGCCGTGGCAAACCTTGCAGGGGTTTTTCACCACCTTGCCTGCGCCATGGCAGGTTGGGCATGGGCGTTCCACAACAAAAAAGCCCTGCTGCGCCCGCACCTTGCCTGCACCGTGGCAGCTTGGGCAGACTTCAACGCCCGATGCGCCATCGTTAGAACCTGTGCCGTGACAGGATTCGCACGCCACGCGGGTAATGACCCGCACATCTTTCTTCACGCCGGTAAAAGCTTCTTCCAGCGTGATTTCAACATGGGTCTGGATATCGTTGCCAGTGCGTGCACGGCCACCACGGCGACCGCCCATCATGTCACCAAACATCTGTTCGAAAATATCGCCCAGACCACCGCCACCAAAGCCACCGCCAAAGTCAAACCCGCCGGGGCCAGGGCCACCGCCTTCAAACGCGGCATGGCCGTACTGGTCATACGCAGCGCGTTTTTGTTCGTCCTTCAGGATATCGTAGGCTTGGTTGATTTCTTTGAACTTGGCTTCTGCTGCATCATCCCCCGGGTTCCGATCGGGATGATACTTCATGGCCAGCTTGCGATAGGATTTCTTGATTTCATCAGCCGTGGCTGTTCGGGAAACCTCAAGAATTGCGTAGTAATCGAGCTGAGTGGCCATGGAAGTCCTCTTGTCGGGGGCTGCCTCTAAAGCATGAGCACAGCATTTGTCCGAAACAACAAAAAGCGCCCGCCTTACAATGAAGCGCGGACGCCAGAAATAAAGTAAAGGGTGACTATGTTTGTCACATAGTCACCCTTGTGCATAGCGTCCGATCAGGACTTCTTGCTGTCGTTCACGTCTTCAAAGTCAGCGTCAACGATTTCTTTTTCGTCCGGCTTTGCAGCTTCTGCTTCCGGAGCAGCTTCACCAGCCTGACCAGCCTTGTAAGCGGCTTCACCCACCTTCATGGCTGCCTGTGTCAGGCGTTCGGTTGCGCTTTTCAGAGCTTCTGCATCTGTGCCTTCCATAGCGGCCTTAACAGCGGCAATGGCGCTTTCTGCTTCGCTCTTTTCAGCAGCCGGAACCTTGTCACCAGCTTCAGTCAGAGACTTTTCAGTCTGATGCACCAGAGCTTCGGCATTGTTGCGCAGTTCTACCTGCTCACGCTTGGCTTTGTCGGCTTCAGCGTTAGCTTCAGCGTCCTTCACCATCTTGTCGATATCGGTATCGGACAGACCACCAGAAGCCTGGATCTTGATCTGCTGTTCCTTACCGGTTGCCTTGTCCTTAGCGGACACGGACACAATGCCGTTGGCATCGATATCGAAGGTCACTTCAATCTGCGGCACGCCACGCGGAGCTGCAGGAATACCGGTCAGGTCGAAGTTACCCAGCAGCTTGTTATCAGCTGCCATTTCGCGTTCGCCCTGATAGACCTTAATGGTCACAGCGCTCTGGTTATCTTCCGCTGTGGAGAACACCTGGCTCTTCTTGGTCGGGATGGTTGTGTTGCGGTCGATCAGACGGGTGAACACACCACCCAGCGTTTCAATACCCAGAGAAAGCGGAGTTACGTCCAGCAGCAGAACGTCTTTAACATCACCCTTCAGAACGGCACCCTGAATAGCAGCACCAATGGCCACAACTTCATCGGGGTTCACGTTACGGGCTGGGTCTTTGCCAAAGAAGCCTTTAACCGTTTCGATAACCTTGGGCATACGGGTCATACCGCCAACCAGAATGACTTCGTCAATCTGAGAAGCAGACAGGCCAGCATCCTTCAGCGCTGCCTTACAGGGTTCCAGCGTACGCTGCACCAGATCGTCCACAAGGCTTTCCAGCTTGGCGCGGGTCAGCTTCAGAACAAGGTGTTTCGGGCCAGATGCATCGGCCGTGATGAACGGCAGGTTGATTTCTGTTTCCTTGGAGGAAGACAGTTCGATCTTGGCTTTTTCTGCTGCTTCTTTCAGACGCTGCAGAGCCAGCTTATCAGACCGCAGATCAATACCCTGTTCGCGTTTGAACTCGTCTGCCAAGTAACCGATGATACGGTTATCAAAGTCTTCACCACCCAGGAACGTATCACCGTTAGTGGATTTCACTTCGATCACGCCATCGGAAATTTCCAGGACGGAAACGTCAAACGTGCCACCACCAAGGTCATACACAGCCACGGTGCCGCCGCTTTTCTTTTCCAGCCCGTAAGCCAGAGCAGCTGCTGTGGGTTCGTTGATGATACGCAGCACTTCAAGGCCGGCAATCTTACCTGCATCCTTGGTTGCCTGACGCTGGGCATCGTTAAAGTAAGCCGGAACGGTGATAACCGCCTGAGAAACTTTTTCACCCAGATAGGATTCAGCCGTTTCCTTCATCTTGCCCAGAACGAAGGCGGAAATCTGTGAGGGGGCATATTTTTTGCCGCGCGCCTCAACCCATGCGTCGCCATTGTCACCCTGAACGATGGCGTAGGGCACCATTTCCTTGTCTTTCTGGACTGTCGGATCATCAAAACGACGACCGATCAGACGCTTAACAGCGTAGAAAGTGTTGGCCGGATTGGTAACTGCCTGACGCTTTGCAGCCTGACCCACCAGCATTTCACCACTTTCGGTGAAAGCCACCATAGACGGGGTGGTGCGTGCGCCTTCGCTGTTTTCGATAACCTTAGTTTCGTTACCTTCACGCACTGCAACGCAGGAGTTGGTCGTACCAAGGTCGATACCAATAACTTTACTCATTATATATTCCCTTTCAGCGACCCTATCTGGCCCGAAGCACCAGAAAAGGCCCTTGCTTTCATTTACCCGCCCGCTCTGCCCGTAATAAGGTAAAAGCAGGCCTGAATGATAAACCTGATGTATGGTGGCGTTTTCTCTTTTTCAAGAAGGGAAAACACCTTGGCGGGCAGGATTTTTTACCTGCCGCCATGCCGTAACCTCCTGATCAGGAAGCCTTGGCAACCACCACCATGGCTGGCTTAAGCAGGCGCCCGTGCAGCGTCCATGTTGGCGTCCATGCCTGCATGACCGTACCGGGTTCGTGCTCAGCACTGGGCTGCTCCGCCATTGCCTGATGCAGGTTGGCATCAAATGGCTTGCCTGACGGGTCATCACACTTGATGCCATGGCGTTCCAGAATGGAAATGAAGGAACGTTCCGTGCTTTCAATGCCTTCACGCATTTTGGTCAGCACAGAATCTTCACCTTCCTGCGCAGGTGGCAGGCTGGCCAGCGCACGGCGCAGGTTTTCTGCGGCCTCTACAACGTCACGCGCAAATTTCTGCACGGCGTACTGGCGGGCATCATCCAGATCACGCTTGGCGCGGGCGCGCAGGTTCTGGTTTTCAGCCTCTGAGCGCAGCCACTTTTCCTTAAAGTCAGCAGCGGCCTGCTCAAGTTCCTGAATACGCGCTTCCGGGCCGCTTGGCTGACCGTTCTGCGCAGCTTCAGCAGCGGCTTCGTGTTCCGGAGCCGTCTGCTCGGCCGGGGCCGGCTGTGCTGCCGGCGTTTCGACCTGTGTGGGATCTGTATCTTGGGTCATGCCTTTTGAAGTAAGCAACACAAACGCCGCCGACAAGACCCGCCACCCCTGCCATGTGCATGATTTTATGCCCCATCTACACAATACAGAAAAAAGCTGGCCGATTCTGGACAGGGGCACTTGGCAGGATAGGATGGCACGTCCTAGTCTATAGGGCTTGCTCGCATGGCAGCAGGGAAGGACAACGCAGACAATGACAGAGCGCACCAAGCAGACAATTGCGCTAGTGGATGATGACCGCAATATCCTGACATCGGTGCAGATGACGCTGGAGGCAGAAGGCTTCAATGTTCGCACATATACAGACGGCGAATCGGCGCTGCAGGGCTTAACGGCCTATCCGGTTGATCTGGCTGTTCTGGACATCAAGATGCCCCGCATGGATGGCATGGAACTTCTGCAACGGTTGCGCACCCGCTCCAACCTGCCTGTCATTTTCCTATCCTCCAAAAACGAGGAAGTGGACCAGCTTATGGGCCTGCGCCTTGGGGCGGATGATTACATCACCAAGCCGTTCTCCCAACGCCTTTTGCTGGAACGCATCCGCGCCCTGCTGCGCCGGAATGAAGTAAGCCGAGCAGAAGCCAATGGGGAACCTACGGGTGGTGCATTGGTGCGTGGCAACCTTTCCCTGGATGAACTACGCCACAAATGCACATGGAAAGGGGAAGATGTGCCCCTGACCGTAACGGAGTTTCTGCTGGTAAAAACACTGGCCCAGCGGCCCGGACTGGTGAAATCCCGCGATCAGCTGATTGATGCTGCGTATGGCGACACCGTGTATGTGGATGACCGCACCATCGACAGCCATATCAAGCGTGTGCGCAAAAAGTTCCGCCAGGTGGATGACGAATTCAACCAGATCGAAACCCTATACGGTATCGGTTACCGATATCGGGAAGACTGATCGCGGTTCATGACCAGCCAGCCCGCCCCTTCTTTTTTTAAGGCGCTGGCAGGCCGCATTGGTGGCCTGCATTATCTGTCTATGCCGGGCAACAAGCCCCGCAAAGGCAGTATAGAAGCCACAGCGGCTTATCAGGCCTCTCGCACACGGCTGATTTCTCCGCTGATGCGGCGGGTCTTGCTGGTGAATATCTTGCCTATCGCTCTGCTGGGCGTAACCATTCTGTTTCTGAACCAGTTTCGGAACGGTCTTCTGGCAACAGAAGTCACAGCCCTGCGTGAACAGGCCCGGATTTATGCAGGCGCGTTGGGGCAAAGTGCCGTACGCGCAACGCACCCCCACGCCACTAACCCGCAGGATCGGGGCTATGTGCTAGAAGAATCTCTAGCCCGCCCACTGCTGCTGCGGCTTACAGAACCAAGCCCCAATGCCCATGCCCGCCTGTTTGGGCCGGATGGCCGCTTGGTGGCCGACAACCTGGCAGACTGGCCCGAAACGGCAGAACCCGCTCCAGCCACACCGCGCAACGAGCAACGTGTAAAAACCATCCCTTTTCCGCCAGCCACGCAGCCCGGCATTTATGAACGGTTTCTCACATGGCTATGGGGGAGCCATAATTCGGGCATTGTTACGCTGAACACGGATGAGGAAGATATTCCTGCCCGGCCGTCTGGCACTGCCATCGGCACACAAGGCGCCCCGCCACCTCCACCGCAGGAAGCGCCGCCCTATATCCGGCGTACTGCTCGGGGGCGCCTGATTATTACGGTGGCTGAACCCGTTATGCACGATGGCAGCACCATTGGCATTATTCAGCTTACCCGCGTGGCCTCACAGGTTGATCGCTCCCTGTTTGCCATTCGCTCTTCCATTCTGTCCGTTTTTCTGATGGCACTTGTGCTGACGGTACTGCTCTCGTGGTACCTCTCACTCACCATTGCCCGGCCATTATTGCGGCTGGCAGCATCAGCACAGGTTATGCGTGATGCAACAGGGCGCACTGGCACCGTACCCGCACGACTGCTGGCCAGACGTGATGAAATTGGCGATGTGGCGCGTGCCCTACAAGCCAGTGCGCAAGCGCTCTGGAAGCGAATGGATGCCATTGAGCGCTTTGCCGCCGATGTCAGCCACGAAATTAAAAATCCGCTATCCTCGATCCGCTCAGCCATTGAAACACTGCTGCGTATTGAAGACCTGAACCAGCAGCGCCGCCTGCTGACCATTATCAATGATGATGTGCGCAGGTTGGATAGGCTGATAACTGATATCTCAGATGCCAGCCGTCTGGATGCCGAAATGTCTCGCGCAAAGGCTGAGCCTGTTGCCATTGCGCCGTTGCTTTCTGTTTTAGCAGAAATTCAGCAGGCCACGCGGCAAGATGGACAACCCATTGTGCAAACAAATGTGCAGGGTGATACCCCAGAAAGCCCACTGGAAGTTCTGGCGGTAGAAGACCGGCTTGTGCAGGTTTTACGCAACCTGATTGGCAATGCCATTTCCTTTTCTCCGCCCAACGGCCACATCACGCTTTCAGCTATGCCAACGGGTAAGATGGTAACCATTTCTGTTGCGGATGAAGGCCCGGGCATTCCTCAGGCCAAGCTGGATTCGATTTTTGACCGTTTTTATTCCGAGCGCCCGAAGAATGAAAACTTCGGCCAACACTCAGGCTTGGGGCTTTCCATCAGTCGGCAGATTATAGAAGCCCTGCATGGCACAATTTCTGTTGATAATCTGCACAACCAGAATGGGCAGGTTATTGGGGCCTGTTTCACCATCCAGCTGCCACGGGTGAGTGTCACCCGCTAGGCTGGTAAAACTGGGCATATCAGAAGGCGTAATCTTCTTCCTGCGCCTCAAGAATTTCTTCCTGCACAACCAGCTCAAAAATGATTTTGGGCTGGGAAGAAGGTGCATCCTTCAACCACATCAGTGTCATGGTTGGGGAAATGGAAGGAAAAAACTGCCTGAAAACAGGAAAACAAGACGGAAAATTTTCAGCATCGGCAACGGTGCAGAGAATATGGGTGACATCATGCAAAGCATGCCCCTGTTTGGCCAGAAGCTCTACCCCCTGCTCCAATGCTGCCCGGCACTGCTCAGCCATATCCAGCCCTTTGATATGCGGAGCCGTTATGCCTGAAAGAACAAATCCACCCGTTATATGTTTAAGATGTGGTGTATGCTGTTTCACCAAAGCCCGATCTGCCTGTTGTTTTTGCGTCATCACAATGTCAGGACGTAAGGCAAGAACGAACGAACCGCAATTTTCTCTTTCGTAACAAACGCCTTGTTTTACGTCACAAAACGCAACGATGTGTTACGAAGTGATGCCTGCCTTGAGTATAATGCCTTCTCACAACGGGCCAAACTGCAGTAAAGTGGCTTGGCAAAGCGCTTAACTGGTTTACTGGCTGATTGCGGGTTCTGGCATCTTTTTGCATCATCAACCAGCACCTGCCAGCCTCAAGATGGAGAGGAAAAGCCGTTCATGGTTACGGCAGATGATACGCCTGCACCACGCCGCATTCTGCTGGTGTCCGGCCTATCTGGGGCGGGCAAATCCTCCATCCTGCGGATTCTGGAAGATCTGGAACACGAAGTTATCGACAACCCCCCACTTGGGATGTTGGATGATATTGTAGCCCGTGCAGAACGCCCAGTTGCCATTGGGGTAGATTCCCGCACCCGTGGGTTTGATGCTTCCGCCGTGCTGGAAGCCATGGCCCGCCTGCGCATGAACCCGCACCTGCGTGTTGAGCTAATTTATGCCACAGCAGATGAAAGCGTGCTGCTACGCCGCTATACGGCAACACGCCGCCGCCACCCGCTGGCCCCGCACGGCAGTATCAAAGAAGGCATTGAAGAAGAAATAGCCCTGACAGCGCCGCTACGGGCTGCGGCTGATCTGGTGATTGATACAACAGACATGCCCCCGCCGGAGCTACGCCAGTTTGTAGAAAGCCGTTTCAGCCCTTGGACTGGTGGCGCGCAGGAAGGCCTGACCGTAGCGCTCATGTCTTTTGCCTACCCTGCAGGCTTGCCGCGTGAAGCTGATATTGTTTTTGATGCCCGCTTTTTGCGCAACCCACATTATGTGCCCGAACTGGCCCCCAAAACCGGGCTGGATTCTGATGTTGCGGAATATGTAGCGGAAGACCGCGATTACCTGCCGTTCCTGAACCAGATTCATGCCATGCTGCAACTGGTGCTTCCGCGCTTTGTGCGGGAAGGCAAGAAGTATGCCACCATTGCCATTGGCTGTTCCGGCGGGCGGCATCGCTCCGTAACCATTGTAGAAGCCTTGGCCAAAAGACTTTCGGCGCCTGATGGAATGGGACATTACGAGGGCGCGGGAAAATGGCCCATCATGGTTATGCACCGTGAACTGGCCCGGCAGGGCATTACCTCTTGGCGGTGGGCCAGAAAACCTGTGGAGCCTGCCCTGTCTGATTCCTCCCGCACGCTCTAATTTTAAGCAGGAGCATAGACTGCCATCAGGCGTGCCCCACCTGTCCGCTCAAGCGCAATGGGTCAATATTGATAGAAGCCAAGGCACGCCGCCACTTGGCTGCATGGTCACTTCCAAACACAATATCCCGCGTGGCGGGTGCCACCAACCAGGCATCGTGCTGCAGAATTTCCTCTTCAAGCTGCCCGGCTGTCCAACTGGCATGGCCCATAGCCAACAGGGCTTCTTGCGGGCCTTTGCCTGCAGCAATTTCCTTCAGCACATCCACGCTGCCTGTCAGGGCAACATTGGGGCTGACACTCAGGCTATTTTCCCCTTCCCATTCAGCAGAATGCAACACAAGGCCCCGCCCGGCATCTACTGGGCCACCAGCACACAAACCAATGCGCCTGACAGGAGGCATGGGCTGGATATCAAGTTGGGCTAACAATTCATCAAAGCTGGCCACAGCCAGACGTTTGTTCACCACCAGCCCCATGGTGCCGGTATCTGGCGCATGTGCGCAGATATAAATCACACTCTGAGCAAAAGGGGTTTGCGCCAACATGGGAGAAGCCACCAGCAGCATACCTGCAAGAGAGTGTGTCTCTTCTGGTTTGGAAGGTGCAGAAATAGAAGAATGTACGGATATCATACTTAGAATATGAGAAGCGCCTCTTTTTTTGACAAGATTGCCCCTGCCTTTATGACTGACATATGCCCCGCCACACTCCGTGAAGGGCAAATATTTTGTAAGGCAATTATAGCATGAATACTCTTTCGCGCTTTCTGGATGCGCTAGACAGCTATCATGTTACGGATGGCAGCAAGTTTAAACTGAGCGCGCATAATCCGAATGATGACGGCAATCTGGGCCTGACAAAAGCAGATGGAAAACTTCTGCTGCGCAAAGTCAAAAGCCTTTTGCAAATATTGCAGGAACTTCTTTACGCAAACCAAACCCACTCTTTGCTCATCATTTTGCAAGGCATGGATGCTGCGGGCAAAGATGGCACCATCAAGCATGTGATGTCTGGCGTGAACCCTCAGGGTGTGTCCGTAACATCCTTCAAACAACCCGGCCCGACTGAACTGCAACACGGTTTTTTATGGCGGATCCATACTGCGGCACCGCAGGCAGGGCGGATCGTCATTTTTAACCGCAGCCAGTATGAAGATGTGCTTGTAACCCGTGTGCATCCGGAATTGCTCCAGAACGCCCATCTGACGGGAGAGGTGAACACTCCTGAATTCTGGAAAGGCCGCTTTAGCGATATCCGCCACCTGGAACACTATTTCAGCCGCCAAGGTACTGTGGTGCTCAAGTTTTTCCTGAATATCTCGCCCGAAGAACAGCGGAAACGCCTGTTGGCCCGGCTGGATATTCCGGAAAAGCGCTGGAAATTCTCACCTTCCGATTTGAAGGAGCGTGAATTCTGGAAGGAATATGCCACGGCTTATCAGGATGCCATTGCTGAAACAGCACGCCCTTATGCACCGTGGATTATCGTACCTTCCAACCACAAATGGTATGCGCGCCTTGTGGTGATTGGCACCATTATTCGTGCCCTTAGAAACCTGCATCAGGTTACACCCAAGCCCGCGCCAGAGGTTGAACACTTTCTGGATGAATACCGCGCCCATCTTCTGGCTGAAAAAGGCCAGATTCCCACACCACAAAACTGAACCTGAATGATGTCTTCACGTTTTCCCGCACTTATGCTGGCAGGCCTTACGGGTTTGACAGCCTCTTTCCTCTCCTCCCCCGCACAAGCCCGATGGGGATGGAAGCAGGAAGCCCCTGCTGCATCCTCCATGCCCGCAACCTGCAATAATCAGGATTTCCTGAACAAACAGCAGGATTATGAAAACGGCGGCGCCAAAGGGGATACACCTGTTCATATCTGCGGTACCGTGCGCGCAGTCAGCCCCAAGGCGCGCCATACCCGCAGTGGGTGGCATGGGTATTTTTACGTAACCGTTGCCCCCAACATTTCCATCCGCATTGTGACCAATCTAGATGAAATGCACACGCCATCATGGCCGTGGGTGAATAAGGGAGACCAGGTGGAAGTGGTGGGCCGTTATTACTACGATTCCTACCGCAAGCAGGGCATTGACTGGACACACCGCGGCACTGGCAAATCCTGGCCAATTCCGGGTTCTGTTACGGTTAATGGCACCAAGTACGACTGATCTTTTTTCAGTTCCACACAGCACATACAAACAGGGCCGCCAGATATTTTCTGGCGGCCCTGCTGTTATTTACGCACGTGGCAGATATTCATCAGCCCGTTGCTTCTTCCTCATGTTCACTACCGTGAGTGTCTTCCCCATTGCTGGAAGAGCTATTGCTGCTTTCAACAATATCAAACGCCAGTTCACCGTTCTTCAGGCCGATTTTCACGGCTCCACCCTTTGCCAACTTGCCAAACAGCAGTTCTTCAGCCAGCGGCTTCTTGATGGATTCCTGAATAACGCGCCCCAGAGGCCGTGCGCCATACAACCTGTCATACCCGCGCTCTGCCAGCCATTCCTTGGCTGCGGAAGACAGTTCAATGGTTACGTTGCGGTCTGCAAGCTGTGCTTCCAACTGCAGCACAAACTTTTCAACCACCTGCCCCACAATTTCAGGCGAGAGATGTGCAAACGGAATAATGGCATCCAGACGGTTGCGGAACTCTGGTGTGAACAGGCGTTTAATGGCCTCTTCATCCTCACCTTCTCGCACCTGACGGCCAAAGCCCACAGCTTCCTTGCTCATATCCGACGCACCAGCATTGGTGGTCATGATCAGGATAACGTTGCGGAAATCGACCGTCTTGCCGTTATGGTCCGTCAGCTTTCCGTTATCCATCACCTGCAACAGCACGTTGTACAGATCTGGATGTGCTTTTTCGATTTCATCCAGAAGCAGCACTGCGTGTGGATGCTGATCAATGGCATCTGTCAGCAAACCGCCCTGATCGAACCCGACATACCCCGGAGGCGCACCCAACAGACGAGAGATGGAATGCCGCTCCATGTATTCGGACATATCGAAGCGAACCAGCTCAATCCCCAGCGCTGTTGCCAGCTGGCGGGCCACTTCTGTTTTACCAACCCCGGTGGGGCCAGAGAACAGGTAGTTGCCAATCGGCTTTTCTGCATCACGCAGGCCAGCACGTGCCAGCTTGATGGCAGCAGACAAGGCATCAATCGCCTGATCCTGCCCGAACACCATACCTTTCAGATCGCGTTCCAAAGAGCGCAGCACTTCCTTGTCATCCGCAGAAATGCTTTTGGGCGGAATGCGGGCAATACGCGCGATAATGTCTTCCACATCCTTCAGGTTCACCGTCTTGCGGCGGCGGCCTTCAGGCTGAAGCATGCGGGAAGCGCCTACCTCATCAATCACGTCAATTGCCTTATCGGGCAGCTTACGATCATGAATATACTTGGCAGACAGTTCCACTGCCGCACGGATAGCTTCTTCCGTGTAACGCACCTTGTGATGTTTTTCGTAGCTGCCTTTCAGGCCGCGCAGAATCTTCACCGCATCATCAATTGTGGGTTCTGGCACATCAATCTTCTGGAAGCGCCGCACAAGTGCGCGGTCTTTTTCAAAGTGCTGCCGGAATTCCTTATACGTTGTAGAGCCAATGCAACGCAGAGTGCCTGCTGCCAAAGCGGGTTTAAGCAGGTTGGAGGCATCCATCGCGCCGCCTGATGTTGCCCCGGCACCAATAACGGTGTGGATTTCATCAATAAACAGGATGGCGTGCGGGTCCTGATCCAGCTCTGTCACCACAGCTTTCAGGCGTTCTTCAAAATCACCGCGGTAGCGTGTGCCTGCCAGCAATGCGCCCATATCCAGCGAATAGATGGTGGATTTCAGCAGCACTTCTGGCACGTTACCTTCCACAATACGGCGGGCAAGCCCTTCCGCAATGGCGGTTTTACCTACTCCCGGGTCCCCCACATACAGCGGGTTGTTCTTGGTGCGGCGGCACAGAATCTGAATAGTGCGCTCAATTTCCGTATCACGCCCGATAAGCGGATCTACCTTACCGGCAATCGCCTTATCGTTCAGATTAACGCAATAGGTAGAAAGCGCATCCTGATTGCCCTTCTGGCTCTTGCTTTCAGTCCGCTCGGGTTCTTCACCCTTTTCTGCGTTCGATTCCGTACCCGCCACCGGGCGGCGAGTAGAACGATCCGGCGCTTTGGCAATACCGTGAGACAGAAAGTTAACAGCATCCAGACGCGTCATATCCTGCAGCTGCAGGAAATACACTGCATGGCTTTCCCGCTCGGCAAACAGGGCCACAAGCACGTTTGCACCTGTTACCTCATCCCGCCCGGTAGATTGCACATGAATAGCCGCCCGCTGAATAACGCGCTGGAACGCGGCGGTAGGTTTTGGTTCTGTTGGCCGATCAGATGCCAGCCCAGCCAGATCCTTATCCAGAAAACCTGTCAGATCCGTGCGCAGGCGGTCCAGATCCACCCCGCACGCCCGGAACACCGTAACGGCGTCCGCATCATCAACCAGGGCAAGAAGCAGATGCTCAAGCGTGGCGTATTCATGATGCCGTTCACCGGCCAGAATGAGCGCCCGATGTAGAGTCTGTTCGAGATTGCGTGACAACATGACGAGACGCTCCTTTCCCCAGACATTGCAGGCACGGTAGCAACGCTACCCACCATACCCGCAGCCCTTGTTATCATATTTGGCTGCTTCTTCAGGAAATGCGAGTCTTATTCCGCGTAAAAAACGCGTACCATGCCGTTTTTTAGCAATAACCTTGCAGAAGTGATCAGTCTTTTTCGATCGTACACTGTAACGGGTGCTGGTTTTGCCGCGCCAAGTCCATAACTTGCGCCACCTTGGTTTCGGCTACTTCATAAGTGAACACACCACACACCCCAACACCGCGCCGATGCACATTGAGCATGATGTCTGTGGCCTCTTCCCGATTCTTCTGAAAAAAGCGTTCGAGCACGTACACCACAAATTCCATTGGGGTGTAATCATCATTCAGCATCAGCACTTTGTACATGGCCGGCTTGCGGGTTTTGGGTTTGGCCCGCACCACTACGCCAATATCAGCACCATCATCCGAAGAATCCGTGCCTCCGCCACGGCGCAAAGGCCCATTACCCGTATGCAAAACAGGATCGCGATACAGAACCATTATGGGCAAACTCCGGCAGCAGGTCAGACAAAATCATAAGGCTGTATCTTCCACCATATCGGTTACGGCAACCCCATATGGAAGAGGACATACCACGCCATACCTTTATAACGTGGCTATGCCCCGTGCACTGCCATATTTGTGCCACATAGGCAGAACACACGAAAATATACACTACCACGCCGCTAAAACTGAAACCCTGATTCGGATTTTTCCAGATTTATGCAGTCGTGGGCTTGCGATCTTAAGCGGCAGACGGAATAGTAACCCTGCAGGAAGCAGGTGGGGGTGGCAGTGGCAAACAGGACAGTAATGCGGCACGCAACAACGGCAGAAAATAATATGCTGCCCAAGCTGAAACGTAAAAAAACACCCTCTTTGCGCAAATGGGTTGGCCTGTTGGCAGGCTTGGCTATTGGCACCACAGTTACTTATGGCAAAGCGCAGGCCCAGTATGCAGGGCAGTTAAGCTCCATTGTGGTGGATGCACGCACCGGTGCTGTTCTTTCGCAAGATGATCCAGACCTCCGCCGCTACCCGGCCAGCCTGACAAAGCTGATGACCCTGTATATGACATTCAACGCCCTGCGCGCTGGTGCCATCTCGCTAGATCAAGCTGTACCTGTTTCCATCCATGCCTCTACTATGGAACCTTCCAAACTCGGATTGGTTCCCGGTTCACATCTTACTGTTGAACAGGCAATTCTGGCTCTTGTTACCAAATCCGCCAACGATGCTGCCTGCGCATTGGGTGAATTGATTGGTGGCGGAAGCGAACCCCAGTTTGCCGCAATGATGACGCAGCAGGCCCACTACCTGGGCATGAGCAACACCACCTTCCGCAATGCTTCTGGCCTGCCTGACCCGGACCAGATGACAACAGCACGCGATCTGGCCACCCTAGGCCGCCGTCTGATTTCTGATTTCCCCGAATATTATCACTACTTTTCAACGCCGTATTTCAGCTTCCACCGCCGCATCATTCCCAACCACAACCCCATGCTCAAAGTGTACGCAGGGGCAGATGGCATGAAAACCGGTTACACGCAGGAAGCCGGGCGTAACCTTGTTACCTCCGCCATCCGTGATAACGTGCGCCTTGTGGGCGTGGTTATGGGGGCTTCCAGCAACAACCAGCGTTCTCTGGTTATGGCCAATCAGCTAGACCGTGGGTTTGATGCAGAAGGTGTAGCCCCGGTTGCACGGCCTCTTATGCTAGCCCGTGCCCAGATTGGCACACGCACAGCCCGCAACCATCATGCACTTATCATGGCGGCATCTGCCCACCGCCGTGTGGTAGAAGTGGCCTCCGCCCCTGCAGCACGCCGTGGCCGACACGTTATGGCCATGCCTGTTTCTGGCGGCCACCATGTACGGTTAATTGGTGCCAAGGTGCGGCCAGCAACGGCTACATCTTCCAGAAGCGCAACCAAACACCATGCAACGCATAACCATACCTGAGTTTTTTCTGCCGATTCTGCAGGCTTAGGCGATCCGCAACGGTATAAGCGGGTTGCCTTTGCTGCCTGCTGGCTCCATCTTGCGGCTGACTCGTTTAACGCCTGCAAAATTTAGGGAGCACCATTATGGCCGGCAGAGGCGGAATTATTCTGCATACTGAAGAAGATTTTAAAATGTTGCGTGCTGCCGGCCGTCTGGCAGCTTCTACGCTGGATATGATTACCCCTTACGTCAAACCCGGTGTTACCACAGGGGAACTTGATCGTATTATTCATGACTACACGCTGGCGCATGATGCCGTGCCCGGCCCGCTGAATTATCGCGGTTACCCCAAATCCTGCTGCATTTCCGTTAACCATGTTGTGTGCCACGGCATTCCCGGTGATCGCGTTCTGCAGGAAGGGGATATCGTGAATATTGACGTTACCCCCAAGCTGAACGGTTGGTTTGGTGATAGCAGCCGTATGTACACGGTGGGCAAAGTATCCATCAAAGCGGCCAAGCTGATTACAGCAACCTATGAAAGCATGATGCGCGGGATTGAGGCCGTACGCCCTGGCGCCACGCTGGGTGATATTGGCTACGCTATCCAGAGCTATGCAGAAAAACACCGCTATTCCATTGTAGAAGACTTCTGCGGTCACGGCATTGGCCAGACCTTTCATACCGAACCCAACATTCTGCACTATGGCCGCCCCGGCGAAGGCATGAAGCTAAAGGCAGGCATGGTGTTTACCATTGAACCCATGCTGAACATTGGCAAAGCAGATGTAAAAATTCTGGAAGATGGGTGGACGGCAGTAACGCGTGACCGCTCCCTTTCCGCCCAGTTTGAGCACATGCTGGCCGTAACCGAAAAAGGTTATGAAATTTTCACGCTTTCTCCTGCTGGCTACACCTGCCCACCCTACCCTGTAAAAGGATAAGCCCCCATGCCTGCTCCCATACAGCGCTTCTCCCTCCCCTCCCGTTTGGTGGCGATGGCAGTGCTTTGTATGGGAGTGGGGGCCACCACCATCCAGCCGGTATGGGCAGCGGCCCCCGTGGCATCTGCGCCAGACCCGCTGGCATTCAGCACAACACAGCCTGATCACCTCCCACCTTTAGCACCCACGCGTGGGGCGCATGGCATGGCCGTTTCTGCCCAGCGCCTTGCATCTGAAGCCGGAGCGCACATTCTGGCCCAAGGCGGCAACGCAGCAGATGCCGCCGTGGCCATGGGTTATGCATTGGCTGTTGTTTACCCTGCCGCGGGCAATCTGGGCGGTGGTGGCTTTATGCTGCTGCGCCCACCGGGCAAACAGCAAAGTGTTTTTCTGGATTTTCGGGAAAAAGCTCCTGCTGCGGCCACCCCCACCATGTTTTTGGATGAACACGGCAATGTGCTGCCCGATCAATCTGTAACCGGCTGGAAGGCTGTTGCCATTCCCGGCACTGTGGCTGGGCTGGAGGAAGTGCATAAACGCTGGGGCAAATTGCCGCGTCAGGCTGTGCTAGCCCCAGCCATTCGGCTAGCGCGTGAAGGCTTTGTGCTGGAAACCGGAGATGTGGCGTTACTGAACACCTCGACCGAGGCTTTTCGTAAAGACTCCTATGCACGGGCTATTTTCCTGCGCCCCGATGGCTCCCCCCTGCAGGTGGGAGATAAACTGGTGCAAAAAGACCTTGCTCGCTCGTTGGAACAGATTGCCCGCCACGGTGCAGATGCTTTTTACAAAGGCCCCATTGCCCACGCCATTGTAGATGCCTCTCGCAAAAATGGTGGCATCCTCACCCTTTCAGATTTTGCGCGTTACGCACCGCGCGAACTTTCTCCGCTAACGTGTCATTATCGCGGGCTGGAAGTGGAAACTGCACCGCCCCCAAGTGCCGGTGGCGTTGCCTTGTGTGAAATGCTGAACATTCTGGGTGGCTACAACATGCAAACCCTTGGTTTGCACACAGCCCCAGCTTTGCAGCGCGAAATAGAAGCCATGCGCCACGCTTATTCTGACAGGCGTGATCTGGGTGATCCGGCTTTTGTGCCCAACCCCAGCCAGCATTTGCTAGACACAACTTACGCAGCCGAAATACGGGCGCACATTCCCACAGATCACGCTGTGCCTTCTACATCCCTGAAAGCCGGGGATGCTTCTGCCGAAAAACCTGAAACCACGCAGTTTTCTGTGATGGACAAAAATGGCTTTGCCATTTCCACCACATACACACTGAACGGATGGTTTGGGGCCAAGGTGATGGGGGGCAATACCGGCATTTTCATGAATGATGAGATGGATGATTTTTCCATCAAACCCGGCGCGCCCAATATGTTTGGTATTCCCGGCAGCACAGCCAATGCCATTGCTCCGGGTAAAACGCCTCTTTCTTCCATGACACCCACCATTCTCTCCCGCAATGGCAAGCCCATTATGGTGATAGGCAGCCCCGGTGGCTCGCGCATTCCCACCATTGTGCTGTCTGTTATTCTGGGTGTTGTGGATTACGGATTAGACATCCAGCAGGCCATTGATCTGCCGCGCCTGCATGAACAGTGGATGCCTGATGCAGTGGAAATAGAATCCGGCGCAGTTTCCTCATCTGTAGAACAGACACTGGAGCATGAGGGCTACCATTTTGCCCCTCATGCGCCGTGGGGCATACCGGAGGGCATTCTGACAGGCGGCCCACGCTTAACAGACCAAACCACAGGTGCTCCTCCTTATTTTGGAGGGTATGACAGGCGCCACCCCGGGGGTGCCGCTATAGGTGAGTAAGCCTATAGCCGGTCCAACTTGTGGGTGGTTCCTTTAGGGTCTTTCACCTGCTTGGGGCCTTGCACATACTCAGGCCCCAACGGCACCTTGCCGTAGCCCCCGGGAATATCCAGCACATAGAGCGGCCACGCCAAACCGGTTACGCGCCCGCGCAAACCTGCCAGCAAGCGCTGCCCTTCCTCTACCGGCACATGAAAATGCGCTGTGCCGGGGGCCGGGTCCAGCTGGTGCAAATAATACGGGCGCATACGGGTTTCCACCATGGCGCGGAACAGATCTTCCAGCGCCTGCTCGCTATCATTCACACCACGCAGCAAAACAGACTGCCCCAGTAGCGGAATACCCCTGCGCACAATGCGCTTAAGACATGCCCGTGCGGGTTCGGACATTTCCCGCGCGTGGTTGATGTGCACGGCCATCCACATAGCTTTATCTGTTTCCAGCGCATCCAGCAGGGCATCTGTTACACGCTCAGGGTCGGCCACGGGCACGCGGCTATGCACCCGAATGGTGGTGACATGCGGCATGGCTGAAAGCGCTGCCACAATATCCCCCAGCCGGCGCGGAGAGAGCATAAGTGGATCTCCCCCCGTCAGAATCACTTCGCGAATCTGCTCATGCGTGCGCAGCCACTCCAGCGCCTGTTCCAGTGCGGCATCATCCAACACACCGCCATCTGGCCCCACATGCTCGCGCCTAAAACAGAACCGACAATAAAGCGGGCAGATCAGCAAGGGCTTCAACAGCGCCCGATCTGCATAACGGTGCACAATGCCGGGAACAGGTGAAAGCGCGTTATCCCCAATAGGGTCAGAGCGTTCCTCTGGAGCAATCTCCAGTTCCTGCGCGGAGGGCACAACCTGCACACCTATCGGATCATCTGGCGCGGTGATTACATCCAGAAAAGCTGGTGGAATGGCCGTGGCATAATGCTGGGCAACAGCATCCAACATCTCGCGCTGTTTGGGGGGCACCAAACCGGCTGCTATCAGATCATCCGGGGTGCGCAATGTTTTGCGCCGCGAAAAAGAGGGCTTGACCGGGAAAGACATGTCACGCCTCTACTCCTCTCATGTCAGACTCTGCAACTGTTCAGCCTGATCCGGGTATGAAAGACCCCGATCATATTCTTGACCGGCTTCCTTTTCTGCTGCGCCGTAATCTGGTTTTGCGCGGGACACGTGCCTTTCTGGAAGCGCGTGGTTGTGTGGAAGTGGAAACGCCTTACGCCGTGCCTACACCGGGGGAGGAGGTACACCTCCAACCTTTTCATACAGTGCAGGAAGCACCTGATGGCGTGCAACAAAACCTGTTCCTGCACACCAGCCCGGAATTTGCCATGAAGCGTATTGTGGCGGCTACCGGATTGCCTGTTTTTCAGTTTGCGCGTGTCTGGCGAAATGGCGAGGGCAGCCACCTGCATGCTCCAGAATTTACCATGCTGGAATGGTATCAACCCAACATGACGCTGGATGGGCTGATGGATGAAACCGAAGCCCTTTTGCAAGCCGTATTGCCGCCGATTCTCCACCATTCTGGCCATAGCCTGAACATATCCGGCCCGTTTGAGCGGCTGACCATGCAAGAAGCCTTCCATCGCCATGCCGGTATCGACCTTCTGCCAACAGAAGGAAATGCGCAGGCTTTGGCAAAAGCAGCGGGCTGCACTTTGCGTGATGGTGAAACGTGGGAGGACCTGTTCTTCCGCCTGCTGATGGAGCGCATAGAACCCGCTATTGGCCGCACACGCCCAACTTTTCTAACCCACTGGCCCGCCAGCCAAGCCGCACTGGCGCGCAAAAGCCCGCAAGACCCCCGTGTGGCTCTACGGTTTGAACTTTATGCCGCAGGCATGGAGTTAGCGAACGCTTTTGAAGAACTGACAGACGCCACAGAACAACGCTCCCGTTTTGAGGCCGACCGCCACCAGCGCAAAACCCTCTACCCCGACCGGCCCGAATGGCCCGTAGATGAAAAACTGCTCAGCGCCCTGCCCCATATGCCCACCTGTTCTGGCATTGCATTGGGGTTTGATAGGTTAGTTATGCTGGCTTGCGGCACAACACGTATACAGAACGTCTTGTGGATAAACGGTTAGTCTGCAACATTTGGCGCAACCATAATATGCTGTTCAACATTCATCCGTATGATGCCCGGTTACAAAACTGCCGGCGGGAGCCAGAGCTGCCATGATGCATAAAAGATTTATCCTGCTGCTGGGCGCTCTGGCCCTAACGGGTTGCCAAGTTCCCAGTAAAAAGGAACGGCGCCAGCTTGATTCCATGATCGGCAAACAAACAACCGATGTAGTGCGTACATTCGGCGTGCCTACGCGGCAATTTGTTTCTGGCAACCACACCTTTCTGGCCTATATCAACCAGCAAACCGATTACACCATGCCCATGAGCGGATGGGGATGGGATGGCGGCTGGGGCGGCTGGGGCGGATATGGCCCTGGCTGGGGTATGGGCGGCTGGGATGGCGGTTGGGGCGGCATGGGCGGTGGCATGGGCACAGCCTATACCTACACCTGCCAAACCACGTTTGAACTGGTAAACGGTATTGTAACAGCCTGGACAATGCGAGGAGACGGGTGCTGAGTATGCCCGGTGCAGTCTTCTACTTCATGAAGCCAGACTTTTTTCAGCGGCATGATCTTTTAGGAGACATCCATGCACCTTAAGCGTGTTCTGTACAGAACAGCCTTTAACCCACGTGCGCTTGCACCCGCTGCCATAGGCATTGCAGCCTTGGCCCTTGCCGGTTGCACACAAAGCCGCGCACGGCAGGATACGTATAAGGTTGCCAATTCAACCTGTTCGTACATGATGCCAACAGTTTCGGGCACACGTACCTACATGCCTGCCCAACAAACCCAGCAACTGGGAAGAGAGCCAAAAAGCGCTCCCGACAGTCAGATTGCTTACCCCAACCCAGAAACTCCGGCTTTTTGTGACCGCCCCTTGTCGGACACCCTCCCAAGTTCTTTGGAAATGGCAGATTATACTCATCTGCTGAATACAACAGGCCTGCTTGCCACCTTGCAGCGCAGTGGACCGTTTACAGTTTTCGGTATCCCCAATTCTGCGCTGGAAACCTATGATGCCCAGACAGGCAACAAGCTGACAAACCCGGACAATACGGCAGTTATCAAGGAAATTCTGTCCTATACCATTGTCAAAGGGCGTTGGCCGCTGGCCAAAATCAAGCAGGCTGCTCTGGCCTCGCCCACTCAATCTGTCGGACTACCAACCCTGAATGGCCAGTTGCTTTCAGCGTGGGTGGATGGGCCTTCTGGCCAAGTGGTTATAGGCAACGGGCAAGGCATGACATCCCACCTATGGGTTACGGGCATTCCGCAATCTAACGGTGTGCTGTACTTCACGCAGGATCTTGTTCTTCCACCTGTTGCGCAACAAAATGCAGGTGCCAGCACATCTGCTTCTGCGGTCTCTGTAGCTCCAGCCAACCCACTGCCCACAGCACAGGCACAGGCACAGGCACAGGCACAGGCACAGGCACAGGCACAGGCACAGGCACAGGCACAGGCCAGCACGATTGCCGCGCGCACGCAACCGGCTACAGCCTCCTACTCCTCTCGCAAGGAAAACCTGACAACGCCGCCTGTTTTACAGCTGCCCTGAAAACAGTTTGAGAACACGCAAAAAGCCCCTGCCAGTGTAAATACTGGCAGGGGCTTTTTTACAGATGGAGCAGACAGAAGGCCTGCTAACATCATCGCAGAATTAAAGGGCAGACTGCGCCTTATCCAGCACCATGCTGCACAGCTTGGTTTTGAGTTCACCCTTAAGGTTCGCCAAGGAGAACATCTGGTTATTGCCGGTCTGCAACAGGCCGCGCTGGCCAGCTTCATATGCGCTGGAAGATGTCACACCCGGCTGCTGTGTCAGGCTACCCAGAACGGATTGCGCTGTAGAAGAGCTCTGCTGGAGCACATTGTTCTGCACGCAGTAACCAAGAATACCGGCCAGGTTGCCCGTGCTGGCAGAAGAAAGGCTTGGCAACATGCTGGATGCCATGCTTGCACCCTGGCTTTCCACACCGCTTTCAGCACCAGACAGAGCACTTTTGCCGATAGAGCCCAGTCCACCACCAAAACCCTGTGCATGCACAGCCGGAGCAGCCACAACACCAGCAGCCATAGCCAGCATCAGGAATGTTTTTTTATTCAGCATGGAAAATATCCAGTTCTCGATAATCGTGCCGCTTCCTTCATCCGCAGATCAGCATGATCTGTTTGATCAGAAAGCGCGTTCTGATACTTAGCATTGCCCGCAAACATGGCAAAAAACCGTATCAAACCCGACAAAAATCAGCCCTGCCACGCATCTGGCTGCTGCCACCACTGTTTGGAGGGCATAACAAAATCTGCCCCGCTGGCATTTAACACCGCCAGATCAGCCGGTGTTTGCGCCTGCGCCACCACGGGCAGTTCCATCATTAAAGACCACCAGCGTGTAAGAGCAGAAACAGTTTCAAGCGATGCCCCATCTTCTGCGCCAAAGCAGATGTAATCTGCGCCATCTTCACCAGCGCACATGGCGGCATCACGGCTTTCCCCTACAGCCACACCAAGCTGGAGGTCCGGCCCAATAATACGCCGCACATCTTTTACAGAAGCCGCTGTATATGACGCAGACAGGTGCACGCCATCGCACCCGGTTTCCTGCGCAAGAGTGGGAGCGTTTTCCAGCATCAGGGCGATATCACGCGCCTGAATAACCGGCTTAAGAAGCAGCACGGCCTGCCGGGCTGTAGAGGCAGGCATATCCGCCAGCCGCAGCAACAAAGCTGCGGGCTGATGGTGGGCCAAACCTGCCTCAAGGACAGGTAAAAAAGCCTGCGCATCAGACACAGCAGGCGTGACAAGATAAAGATCAGACATAGCGCTCCTTATCTCATGCCCGCTGCGCAGATACTACGGCTGTTTTAGCCTTTGAAAATGGTGGTGATTTTGTCCAGCAGAGCCAGAGCTTCTGCCTTCGGACGCTGGAACACGTTACGGCCGATAATGGAACCGAAGCCGCCACCATCCTGAATACCCTGAATGGTCTGCAGCAGTTCATCCGTGCTGGTATGCGCACCACCAGAGAAGATCACGATACGGCGGCCAGCAAAGCAGGACTGCACCACATGCTGCACGCGGGCAGCCAGAGTGGCAACGTCAATCTTGTTCTGCTCATACACGGGCTTGTTGGCATCCAACGCCACCACATCCGTCGGCGGCTTTACCTTGATGATATGCGCGCCCGTCAGCGCAGCCATATGTGCGGCATAAGCGCATACATCCACTGCGGTTTCAGCCTTTTTGTCCAGCACGGGGCCACGTGGGTAGCTCCATACAATAACGGCCAGACCGGCAGCTTTGGCTTCTGCTGCCAGTTCACGCAGCTCTTCCATCTGCTCGAAGCAGTACTCGGAACCCGGATAGATGGTGAAACCAATACCGGAGCAGCCCAGACGCAGCGCATCAGACACTGTGCCCGTTACAGCCTGATCTTTTTCTGTCGCAAGGCTGTTGGAACTGTTGCACTTCAGAATCAGCGGAATTTCGCCAGCATATGTTGCTGCGCCGCATTCCAGCATGCCCAGAGGGGCTGCATAGCCGCTCAGGCCAGCTTCAATAGCCAGTTCAAAGTGATAATGCGGATCATACGCTGCCGGATTGGCTGCAAAGGAACGGGCCGGGCCATGCTCAAACCCCTGATCAACCGGCAGAATCACCAGCTTACCCGTGCCACCCAGCTTACCTGCGTTAAGCAGCCGCGCCAGATTCATCTTGGTGCCGGGATTATCGCTCTCGTACTGGTCGAGAATAGCCTTAACCTTGGGGGTAAGTGTCATGGGTAACAATCCTTTTTTTGCCTTGTGTCCGGCAGTTTATTTTCCGGATCTGAGGATTGGCAATAACCGTCGGTGAAATACCCGACAAGAGAAGACGTGTGACATAATAACGGTATAAGGTGAAATGATGGCGGCCGAGCACTCAACAGCATGCCAGATTCCTGCAAATAAACCGCTTTTACCGCCTTAAACTGGGCTGTAGGAGCCTGCAACACAGCATGTTTTTGCCCCATGCGTACAGCCCCCAATGCATAAGCTGCGCTGCCACCGCAATCCAGCGCATGCCAAAATGCACAGCCTACCGAATCCTCCAGCGCCGCAATAAGGGCCAACCACCACCCTGCCCCCATAAACCCAGCCGCACCTGGGGCAGAAAGAAAACCAAAACGCGCGCTTGTGCCGTCTATCATGCTCTCCACTTCACGCGCAGCCCGACAGGCAGCCATGCCAGATTCGTATCCATCAATCGTAAACAGCCTGTCTGGCTGCAATTTTGGCAAGAAAAGTGAAGCGTTTTTGGTTAGCATGCTTGACGCCATCGCGTTTGCGGGTGATTCCTGAGCGCAGTTGACAAAAACAAGAATGCAGGATCAAGCCGTGGAGCCGTCTTTGCCCCAGACTGACGAACACGCTGGTAAACAGCACCCGGCCACGCAGCCGCTGGCTGGGCAAGACCCCATAGCCCGGCTGGATCGTGCCTTGCAACGCATTTCCTTTGCTGTTGAAAAAGGGCTGCAACAGCAAACCCGTACAGGTGCAGAAAAGCAGGAACTGGTGGCCAATGTAGATGCCCTTCTCTCCCGCGTGCGTGATGCGCTGGAACGGGCAGACAAGCCATCTCCCCTTACGTTTTACAACCCGGCAGAACACGAACAGGGAAACTGATAGAGCATGGCACTTGTTTCGGTTCGGATTAACGGTCACAGCTATACGGTAGGGTGCGATAACGGGCAGGAACGCCACGTTCAGGCCATGGCCCAGCAGGTAGAACGCCGCGTGCAGCGTGTGCGGGACATGGGCTTTAGCGGAGATGCCCGGGTGCTGGTGCTGGCCGCCCTTTTAATGGCAGATGAAATACAGGATCTTTCTGGCAGCCGCGTGCCAGATGCCACCATACAGGCTGCAAAAGATGCCGAACGCCTGCGGGCAGAACAGGCTTTGACCACCAGCCGTTTGGCAGATTTGGCCGAACGTGCGGAATCTCTTGCAGCGGAGCTTGAGCGCGCCTACATAGATGGGGCGGGGCTGCCCAACGCGTGAGGCAAGTCATCCCCTGGGCCGATAAGCACTTCCTAGGGAGCTGGCTCTGTTGTGGCCCTGGTCACATTACCCGGCGCCCACCTGCACTCGCAGGTCCTGGAGGTTGAAAGACCCACGGTTCATGGTGGCTCCGCACATTTCTTCCCCTCAAGGTGATTCGCCTGCTGTTGCCGCGCGCAAAAAAGAATTGCGCCAGCACTGCATGGCCACGCTAAAGGCGCGTGATGAGGCGCTGGACAGCGGTATTCTCACCCATTTGCATACAATGCTGTACCCGCAGTTGCCTGCCGTTGTGGCTGGCGTGTGGCCACTGCCGCATGAAGTAAACTTATGCCCACTGTGCCACATATTGGTGGATGCAGGTGCAACCATGGTGCTGCCTGAAACACCCCCACGTGGGCAGCCGCTTATTTTTCGGCGCTGGACACCCGATACCCCCATGATGCAAGGCCGTTTTGGCACAGAATTTCCCGCAGGGCCTGTGCTGCAACCCGCCATCATATTGGTGCCTTTGCTGGGGTTTGACCGCACAGGCAACCGGCTAGGATATGGCGGCGGATATTATGATCGCACTCTGGCCGCCCTGCCCGATGCGCTCAGCATTGGATACGCACCCTCCTGCCAAGAATTAGACAGTCTGCCTACTGGCCCGTATGACAGGCCACTTTCCTGTATTGTGACTGAAAAGGAGATTCTCCGTTTTGACTAACTGCAAGCACAGGAAACCTTTGGCGTGAGACTCCTTTTTCTGGGTGATATTGTTGGCCGCACAGGCCGTGAAGCCGTTTTAAGCCGCCTGCCCGCTCTGCGTGAAAAACTGGCGCTGGATCTGGTTGTGGTAAATGCCGAAAACGCTAGCCATGGCTTTGGCCTTTCCCCCGCTATTGCCACCTCTCTGCTGCAAGGTGGTGTGGATGTGCTCACCCTGGGCAACCATGCGTGGGATAGGCGCGATCTGATCGGGCATATTACCTCCGAACCCCGCATTGTGCGCCCACTCAACTATCCCCCCGGCACGCCCGGCCAAGGGAGCGTGGTGGTAGAACTGGCAGATGGCCGCAAAGTCCTTGTGGTCAACGTTATGGGCCGTTTGTTTATGGACCCGTTGGATGACCCATTCCGGTGCATGAATGAACTGTTAAACAAGCATCGCCTTGGCGCCACCATACAGGCGGCCATTGTGGATGTGCATGCAGAAGCCACGAGCGAAAAGTGGGCTATGGGCCATATGCTGGATGGCCGCGTTTCTTTGGTTGTGGGCACGCATACGCATACCCCTACGGCAGACCATCGGATTCTGGCAGGTGGCACTGCGTTCCAGACAGATGCAGGCATGTGCGGAGATTACGACAGCGTTATTGGCATGACCAAGGAACCTGCAGTTACACGCTTTGTGCGTAAGATGCCGGGCGAACGCCTGCAACCCGCTGAAGGTGAAGCCACAATATGCGGAATTATGGTGGAAACAGAAGATGCCACCGGCCTTGCCCGCCGTGTGGCTCCCCTGCGCCAAGGTGGCCTGCTGGCCCAGACGCTGCCTGATTTTTAAATCAGGCTTGGCATTTGTGGCGCTGTTTTAGGCTGACTGATCTTTCAAGGCAGCTACAGCTTGCTGTGTGGCAATGGTAAGGGACTGGGGCAGCGCATCTAACGCAAACCATTCCAGCCCATCATGCTTATGTGGCTCGCAGATATGGGGCTGTCCGGTGTACTGCCGCACCTTGTAAACTGGGGCAACCCAATGCGCGCCTGCTGCCGGATCAATCTGATCCACCACGCAAAGCAACGCACCCAACTGCACGGCTAAGCCGGTTTCTTCCTGCACTTCGCGGATAACGGCAGCCGGTACGGTTTCAAACGGATCCACCTTCCCGCCCGGTAAGCCCCAGCACCCTGCTTCTGGCTGTTTAAGGCGGCGTATCAGCAGAATGTGGCCAGCATCATTCAGAATAGCTGCGCCACATCCTACTGCTGGTAAAGTCGGCTGCGCGCTCACCACACCAACCTTTTAATAGCGGCAACTGGCGCCAAACCTGCGGCTTTGGCTTCTTCTTTTGCCAACTGGATATCATCCCCGATCATTTCCTGATGGATACCACCCAGAATCCACAACCCGGCCACACCTACAGCAGAAGCACCGCGCATATCGGTGGCCAGTGCATCGCCAATGGCCAGAATACGCTGGCGCGGCACATTCAGCATCTCAAAAACAGGTTCGTACACACGGGGGTATGGCTTGCCAATCCAGCTTACCTTACCGCCCTGCTCTGCATAAAAGGCGGCAAGTGCACCGGCGCAAATCTGCCGTTTGCCGCCTTTTACCACCACCATATCCGGGTTGGCGCATACCATTGGCAGGCCACGTTCCAAACAAGCGCGCAGTTCTGGCAGATATGGATCTAGTGAGCCTACGCCGCGTTCGGCATCTGGCCCGGTGTTCATGATAAAATCGGCATCGGCAGGCTGCGCCACGCGCTGCACATCCAAGCCATCATACAGGCCCAGATCATGCGTGCCACCAATATGCAGCACTTTTGGGCCCAGATTGGCAAACCAAGGGTCTGTTCGCGCTTTTAACAAGCGGCGCGTTTCTTCACCGCTTGTCATCACACCATCATGCAGTTCACGAGAAATGCCAAAGGCTTCAAGCTGCGCGCACACCACATCTGCCGGACGAGGCGCATTGGAAAGCATGACAATTTTTTTGCCAGATGCACGCAGGGCCTGCAAACAGTCCACAGCACCGGGATACGGCTGCACACCGTCATGCACCGTGCCCCATAGATCTATAATGTAGCCATCATACTGATCTGCCAGCGCAGCAAGGCCTGTAATCTGCTGCATATCTTCTACAGTTTGTTGCGCTGTCATAGATCCTTACCCCGAATATCATCCAGCGTTTCAATGCCCTGCGCGCGCATGATCTGCTGCATTTCACGCTTTAGCCGTCCAACCAATGCGGGGCCTTCATAGGCAAATGCGGTGTAAACCTGCACCAAATCCGCCCCAAGTCGGATTCGGGTCAGAATGTCTTCACCGCTTTCAATGCCACCACAGGCCACCAATGCCAGACGGCCAGCCGCAGCCTGCGCAACCAGACGCAACATTTCCGTTGCACGTGGTTTGAGCGGACGGCCAGAAAGCCCTCCGGCTTCTGTGCGATACGGACTTTGCAGGGAATCGGGGCGGGCCAGTGTGGTGTTGGTAACAATCAGCCCCTGTGCGCCGCCGGCTACGGCTGCTTCTACAATCGGGCCGATGGCATCATCTTCCAGATCCGGTGCCAGCTTAATCAGCAACGGCGGCCGTTCTGCATGGCGGGCAGAAATGGCATCCAGAATCCCACGCAAGCGGGCGGCATCCTGCAAACCGCGCAGGCCCGGCGTGTTGGGGGAAGAGACATTGAGCACAATGTAATTAACGTACGGCTTAACGCGGGCCACCAGTTCTGGATAATCACGCTCCGGGTCTGCACCGGTTTTGTTAATGCCAATATTTGCACCTACAGGCACCCCGGCCCCACCACCACGGCCTGATGGCAATGGGCGAGACAGACGTGCCAGACGTACGGCAAACTTGTTGATACCCTGATTGTTAAAGCCCATGCGGTTAATAACCGCCCGATCTTCCGTAAGGCGGAAAAGCCGGGGCTTGGGGTTGCCAGCCTGCGGGCGTGGCGTAACGGTTCCGGCTTCTACAAACCCGAATCCCAATTGCGCCAAGGGGCGCAGAACGCGGGCGTTCTTATCAAACCCGGCGGCAATGCCGATGGGGTTGGAAAACCGCATGCCCAGCGTGCGCGTGGCAAGGGCGGGATCATCCTTGGGCCGCTTTATGGGCACGGATACGCCCAGTGTCAGGGCATCCAAAGCCAGTTCATGGGCCTGTTCCGGATCTAACCGGCGCAGGAACGGAAGAGAGAGTGAGGCAAGCACAGACATGCCTTGTGTACTGCCCCAAGCCCCGCCTCAAGAAAAGCAGAAAAAACAGAGCCACCACACAAGCGTGAGAAAAGTTGATGCATTTTTATCTTGATAATGAGAATTATTCTCATCTAAAGAGAGTTATCGCACACGCCACACAAAGGATGAAGGCCTCTGCCTTCAGGAATGCGCCATGACACGTTCACCTGTTTACCTGACGGATCTTGCCTGCAGCGAACGGCTGACACTTTGGACCATTCGCCGCCTTGCAGGAATACAAACAACTCCGCGCACGCCCACAACCGGGCCATCGGGCGGCCTGTTTCTACCCTGCTTCAGGCAGGAGTTTCTGGCTGTTGCACAAACCTTTCATGATGCGCTGACAGATATGGCCGCGCTGGAAATGCCTGCGCTGGATATCCGGGTTGGCTGTGCTCTTTCTGTTACCAGCACAGAGTATCGTCTTTTATTGGCAACAGAAGCCGCGCAGAATGAGCGCAATACAGATATGGACGCCCTGCTTAAGCCGCTGGTACCTTTTGCTGGCCTGCGTGCACGCCTTGCTTCTGCCATTACAACGTTGGGGGCTTGCCTTGCCGGGGCGGGGTACTGGCTTTCTCATAGTTCCAGCCGTGTTGTGCCCACCAAGGTATCGGAACGCCCCTCTGCTTATGGGGCTTACCCGGCCACGGCAGCACTTTCTCTTGCACGCTGGCATGATCTGGATATGCAACCCAGACAAATGGTGGCGCACTGGCAGGAACGGGCCACCTCAAAATACCAGCACTCGCAAGGGTTTCCGGTATCTTGATCAGGATAATAATTTTTTCTAAGGGAAAACGTGACACTGAATCTCAGGAAGCGTTTTTCCCTTACGTGTAAGGTGAGACCTTCTGCGCCGTTTTCTTGAAAGTTCTGTGGCAAGGCAGGTCTCTTTTGTTCGCGCTTCCCCAAGCAAGAACACAGATAGAAGCCATGAAAGATCTGCCATCTTCCCAGCCCAATAAGCGCCCATTCCTCATCCGGATCGGAAAAACCCTGCGTCCGGTTTTTAACAAGCTCATTGCACGGGATTCTCTCATTCCCAATACGCCGGTTCTGAATCCGGACATTTTTCCATGGACCCAGATTCTACAGCGTTACTGGCAGGATATTGCCCGCGAATTTCATACCCTAAATGCTGCTGGAACAGCTATTCCGCCGTTACGGGCTCTTTCTCCTGATCACACCCGCATTGCCCCGGATACACGGTGGAAATCCTTTTTTCTGTACGGCTATGGCGTGAAAGTTCCGGAAAACTGCGCGCGTATGCCCAAAACAGCAGAACTGATTTCTCGTATTCCAGATTTGAATTCCGCCTTTTTCTCGGTGCTGGAACCCGGTGCCGTTATTCCCCCACATTATGGCGTAACCAAAGGGTTGATAACCTGCCATTTGGGAATTTCCGTACCCCGCAATGCCAATGACTGCTGGATTCGTGTCGCAGGCCAAAAACTGGTGTGGCACAACGGGCAGTGCCTGCTGTTTGATGATACGTACCAGCATGATGTGCACAACAACACATCAGACACACGCATCGTGCTGTTGATGCAAATCCGCCGCCCTACCAAAGGCATCGGCAAAATTGTGCAAAACCTCTTTTTAAACGGTATCCGCCATTCTGCTTTTGTTAAGGATGCCCAGCACAACATTGCCCAATGGAACCAACTTCAGGGCACAATGAAAGCCGCCTGATGTTTCAATTTGCAAACTCGGTTGGTAGGATTTTCAGCCGAGTTTGTTGTCTATTTGTTCCCTTTTGTGTGGTCTTCTGCTAACACACCTAGGTGATGACCGCAGTTGTACGCCGCATTATCCATATTGATATGGATGCTTTTTATGCATCTGTTGAGCAACGGGACAACCCAGCGCTTAAAGGCCAACCTGTAGCGGTAGGCAGATGCCAGGAGCGCGGTGTGGTTGCCGCTGCCAGTTATGAAGCCCGGAAATTTGGCGTCCGTTCAGCCATGCCTTCGGTTCAGGCACAGCGCAAATGCCCACACCTTATTTTTGTGCCACCGCGTTTTGATGTTTACCGTGCCGTTTCTGCCCAGATTCACGCTATTTTTGCACGTTATACGCCCCTTATTCAGCCTCTTTCATTAGATGAGGCCTATCTGGACGTCACGCATCCGCTCCTTCCCCGCCCCTCTGCCACGGCCATTGCGAAAGAAATACGTGCTACCATTTTGCAAGAAACAGGGCTCACAGCTTCCGCAGGGGTCTCTTACAACAAATTTCTGGCCAAACTGGCCTCCGATTATCGCAAACCCAATGGGCAGTTTGTTATTCCACCCAACCGGGGGGAAGATTTTGTAGCCGCCCTGCCCGTAAATGCTTTTCATGGCGTGGGCCCTGCCACAGCCCGGCGGATGCACACACTGGGCATTCATACAGGGGCAGATTTACGCCGTTTTTCGCTGGATATTTTGCGCCAGCATTTTGGCAAGGCGGCAGCATTTTATTATGGCATTGCTCGCGGCAAAGATGATCGGCCGGTAGAACCAAACAGGCCGCGCAAATCACTCGGCAAGGAAGTCACGTTCGAACAGGATTTGCACACCCAAACCGAATTACATGCGGCATTACGTGAACTGGCTAGCAAAGTGTGGGCCGGGTGCCAGAAACGAAACCTGACAGGCCGCACGATTACCCTGAAATTACGCTATACAGATTTTGAACAATGCACACGCAGCCTCTCTCTGGCCGATCCGGTACAAGATCAAGAAATTCTGGCCGAAATGGCGTGCCGGTTACTTGCGCCATTGCTGCCTGTGCGCACCCCGGTAAGACTTTTGGGTATTACACTTTCCACTCTTTTAAATCCACAAGATCAGGAAGCCACAACGCAGCTCTCTTTACTTTCTTAGATAACAAATAAATAACATTTTTATCCTCATGAACAGTACTTATATTTGAATTATTTCAATATCAAAACAAAATATCCATATTTGTCTTTTCTGATATTAATATGGATTCTGCATATTCCTTATACGATTCAACTTCATTCTTGCTCACTATTCGTATTTAATTGCGATTATTTAACGGTTCCATCTTTACAACCTGCAAAATCCAATGCACCCGATACCAATCGGTTCTGACATAATTTTGTAATCAAGGTTGACGAGATGACTGCTTCCCCCACCTCAGACGGGCATACACCTGCCAATGCAGGCGCACGCACTGAAGATGGATACCATCGTGGTTTGGGTAAGCGGCAAATCCAAATGATCTCGCTGGGCGGGGCTATCGGCACCGGGTTGTTTTTGGGGGCTGGCTCTCGCCTGCAGGCTGTCGGACCTTCTCTCGCCTTGGTTTATCTGGTGTGTGGTGTTTTTGCTTTTCTGATGCTGCGCGCATTGGGGGAATTGGTAATGTACCGCCCCACCAGTGGCAGCTTTGTTTCCTACACGCGGGAATTTTTAGGCCCTAAAGCCTCTTATATTGCAGGCACCATGGCCTTTTTTAACTGGGCTGTAACAGGCATTGTGGATATTACTGCCGTGGCGCTTTACATGCGCTTTTGGCCTGTTTTTTCCAGCGTACCGCAATGGCTTTTTGCCCTGCTGGCCCTTGTGCTGATAACCGGCATGAACCTGACCGGCGTAAAATGGTTTGGTGAGCTGGAATTCTGGCTTTCTTTGGTCAAAGTGCTGGCCTTGGGCGGATTTCTGGTTATCGCGCTGGTTATTCTGGCCTTGCGTTATCCCGTAGATGGGCACGCAACCGGGCTGCATCTGATTACCGAAAATGGTGGCATGTTTCCCCACGGCTTTTTGCCGGCACTGGTATTGGTGCAAGGCGTTGTATTTGCCTACACCAGTATTGAGCTGATTGGCACTGCTGCGGGGGAATGTGAGGATGTTAAATCCGTTCTGCCGCAAGCCATTAACAACGTTATCTGGCGTATTGCCATTTTTTACGTAGGCACCATTACACTGCTTGTACTGCTGCTGCCGTGGAACACGTATCAGGCTGGTGTCAGCCCCTTTGTTACCTTCCTCTCCAAGTTAGGCGTGCCGGGCATAGACAGTGTGATGAATGTTGTGGTGCTCACAGCAGCTCTCTCCAGCCTGAACTCCGGCCTTTATTCTACTGGCCGCGTACTGCGTGCACTGGCGCTGGATGGGGCTGCCCCACGTTATTTGGCCCGCATGAACAAACAGGCTGTGCCTTCTGCGGCCATTCTTTCCACCGTGGCCATCTATCTGGTGGGCGTGGTACTGAATTACTTCATCCCCAGCCAGATTTTTGAAATTATGCTCAGTCTGGCTTCACTGGGTATTCTCAGCACGTGGTGTTTTATTGTGCTGTGCCAGATTCAACTGCGCAAAAAAATTCGCTGTGGAGAGATTGCCCCCACCTCTTTCCCGATGCCGGGCGCGCCATTTACCTCTTGGCTGGCTCTCGCCTTCTTTATTGGCATCGTTGGGCTGATGGCGTTTGATTACCCAACCGGAACGGCAACCATATGCGCCATTCCCCTGCTGGCTTTGGCGCTGGCATGGGGCTGGCGCCGTATGCGCTCCGCCCCGGAACATGACGCCGTGCCACAAACCGTTCCTTCTGTTGTGTTGACGGAAGATTTTTTGGTTCCCCATGAAGGGTCAGACAGATCATGATTCAGGCAGCCAGTGTGTTTTCCTCCCTCCAGCCGCGCGCAGGCGTTAAGTGTTGCCCTGCTGTTTGTCGCTCTCTGGTTGGCACATTGTTGCTTTCTGTCGGCCTTTCCACCGCGCATGCTGCTGATACAGGCAACAGTGCCGCTGCTGGGTCTCAAGCTCCGGGGGAAGCACGCCCGCAATGGTATACGGGATCTCTCGTCTCACCTTCTGGTGCGCTTTCCAAATCTGGGGTGTTCGCGTGGGAACCTTACGTCAGTTACAACCTGCCCGTGGGGTACCTGGATGCTAATGGCAACAGCCACCCGCTCCACCCACGCCAGCAATCCGTTTCCAATTTTACGCTGTATAAATATTCCATCACTGATTCCATCAGTATTCAGGTAACCCCTACCATCAGTTACTTGTGGAAGAAGAAAGCAGGCACCAGCAGCGGGCTCAAATTTGGAGATCTGCCTGTTGATTTAATGTGGCGTTATCTGGACGCAGATCCAGCACGCTATATTCCAGCGCTCAGCGTATTTGCCGGGGTTGGTTTCCCCACCGGCAATTATCAAAGGCTGGGCCGGGCTGAAGATGGTGTTGGCTCTGGTGTTTATACGTTCCGCCTAGCCTTTACGGAACAATCCACTTACACGCTGCCGGGTCAGCATGAACTGCGCTTGCGTATGTGGGGCACTTTCCGCCGGGCACTTACAACTGCACATCTACATAATGTGAGCAGTTATGGCACTGAGGTTGGATTCCGCGGCACAGCGCAACCCGGCATGTATGGAGAAAGCGGGTTTTCTCTAGAATTTGGCATCAACCAGAAATGGGTGTTGGCCATGGATCTAGCGCGAGACTGGGCCGATGGATCTCACGTTAAAGGCCGTACGCCTACAAGCGGTAAAATAGAACGGATAGACCGTATCAACAGTTCTTCAGGGGACTGGCTGATAGCCCCTGCTGTTGAATACAACTGGTCCCCCCGTTTTGGGGTTATTGCTGGTGTTTCAACCTATTTTGCCGGCCACAATACCGGGTTTTCGGTTTCACCGCAGGTGGCATTTAATAGTGTGTTTTAACCGTTGCATATTAAAAATAAAAAAGAGCGGAATTGCTTCCGCTCTTTTTTATAACGCTGTATCTAGAATACCTGATTACTCAACCAAATCTGGGTGACGGAACTCCATCACCAATTCCAGATCATAATGTGCAGCCAATGCTTCCGTTACTGTGCGGGAAGAATTATGCACACGGTAGCGACACAGAATTTCTGGCAGATATCCGGGCTCTAACCCTGCATCAATAAACTTCAGCCAGAAATCATAATCTTCCCAACCTTCTTCAATATGTGAGAAGCCGCCAACCTTTTCCCACGCGCTTTTACGGATAAGCGCCATCACATCCACATAGTTGTTCTTGCGCATGCGTGCGGCATCCCAGATATCGGCATGGCCAATACCTTTGCGATCTCCAAACTCTTCAATCTGGGTATAAACCGCTGGAAACTTACCCTGCAAAAGCGCTGTGTAGATTTTTTCTAGCGCAGTTGGATAAATGGTATTATCGGCATCAATAATAAACACATACTCTGATTGCGCATGTGCAAACGCCATATTGCGCGAAAATGATGGCCCCTGATTCCGCGGGTTGGTCAAACACTGCAGGCTATAAAAACGCTGCTTGTTTTCTTCCATCCATTCCGCAATCACATCAACGGAATCATCTCGCTGGGAGCAATCATCAACAACCACAATTTCCAGATCAGCATGCGTTTGGTCTGCAATGCTATCCAGGCACTCTTCAATAACAGAAGCATAATTAAAGTTGGTAACGCAGACCGTAATCAGGTTTTTGGGCTTCCGAGATTTTTTCTTATAGGAAAAAACAACTTCCGGGCTGGGGTCCCATGGCTTGATAACGCTCATTTCACAGTGCTCCACACAGCAGAAATATAGTTTTTGAGATCGATATTCTTGGAATTGAATATTTTTTCATCTTGCAGCAAATCAAAGATATTCTGCTGAATTCTGGCTGCCTCTTTTTGCCCATCCTCAGTCTGAATCAACCATTCCACCAGATTGGGCATATGCCGCGGCGTTTCAGACAGAAAGTGCTCACCTGCCTTATACAGCGGATGCGGGAAACATTCTTCTGTAACAACGATAGTACCGGAAGCCAGACCCTGCTTGACAATACGATGCCATTCAAAAAAGCAGTTATCATCACGATGAATGTTTAACGCTACCTTGGAGTTTTCTGCGACATAGCGTGGAAGGCGCGAAAGAATGTCGTAAACACCGGTAGAGGGGATAGGCCCATCTGCCTTACGGTAATACAAGAAGCACTGGTAGTTGGAAAAGAAAGCTGCTGAACGTGAAAAGAACTTTTCGCGCTTGCGGGAAGCATTCCCAAAAAAGCTGACATCAATATCACGCTCGGCAATTGGTCGGAATGGCGTAGAACCTGTTTTGGCCTTTTCTGGCAAAATACGGAACAAGGGATGCTTTTTGTCTGCCTCGGAAAGTTTGCAAGCCTCTATTTTAACCGGCGGATCAAAGTGGAAGACCGGAAGCCCGACATCTGAAAAGGATTTGAGATTTTGATAACACAGATCCATCACCCCAGCTGACATAAGGATGTACAGAATGCCACGTGTAAACCAGAGTGTCTGAGGTTGTTCTGTATTGAACATGATGGATTTTCTAATAATCTCATCACGCTTCCAGATTTCATTGCCATCCAGAAAGAAGAACTCATGCGGAGCACAGAAAATGCAGAGTTCAGGTGTTTCTTCCTCTGGCGTTTTTTCGGTCAGCACCTTGGCATTCAAACCGGCATCGCACAGATAGTCGCTTAAACACTCGGCCAGTTCCTGAATAAAGGAATTACCTTCAGAGTGGTAGAATACCCCAATTGTTTTAGGAAAATTCTTACCATAAACTTTATCAGTTATCTTGTAATTAACGTCGTGCTTACATTCATTACCCAAAAAGCGCATGATTGAACGCTTGGAAAAAATTTCTCTCCCTTCGCCAATACCATACAGCAAAGCATGGCGGGCAGTTGGCATACTGGCGGATGAAACATCGCTGTTCATACGCACATAATCTTCTTCATTAAAGAACGGATATTTCTTTAATCTGTTCAATGCATTCGTAATGGAAACATACGAATATTCCTGCAATAGACCTTTTTCAAAGAAAAACATATGGTCATTATTTCTTATATAATGAGCAAAGGGATTCTCATTCTTCCCGATCACATTTTTATAAAGATTATAATATATTTCTGTATTGAAATTATCATTAGGATTACGGTTTTCATGCACCCCGTAAAGAACATAATGTATAATTGGATCAAGACCAGATTTTTTCACATCTGGATTTTCTTTTAAATAAAATTCAATATCGAATTTTCCTGAATCAATTATTGATTTTATGTCTTTTTTATTCCAGGCAGTTAAACTTACCATTGCATCTTCCGTTTGAATGCTATCTCTATTTGCAGGTTCTTATTCAGAATATAAATTTTTATGTTAGAAAATACAACAGTTAACTATTTCTCTACATGAAAATTATTCTGTTTATCTATAATTTTCTCATTCCCCTCCCTGAATTCATTGCCTAAAAATACTTTCCTTCATGTTGGCGGGAGACTATAAAGAGGTTCATTGTGTTGTATGAATTAATTTTTTATAAACTTTCAATGAGGCCTTACGCTCTTACTCATTTCCCTCACTGAACAAGCAATCTCTTCATTACGAATCTAAATAGAATAAGAGCTATCTTGGCGGAGTTCTTTATGTCGACAACAACAAACAATAATTCTCCTCTTGCATCTCCGGATTTTCTATTTCCTACAGATCTTCAAAAAACAGAGCGCAAGATCAATCGCATTCTCTTGGTTGGCTCATGCTTAACTTCTTTATATTTGGAAGCCTTTAAGGGATATTATCCAGATATCAATTTTGATTACATCCCTTATAATTTTGTAAGTATTTTACCTGAAACCCCACCCGTACCGGCAGATCAGTACGATCTACAATATGTACAAATTCCATTACGCACTGTTTTAAGTGACCGTGTGATAGAAGGGTTTAGGCTTAACGACCCAGCATTTGCAGAGAGTATTCTGCACGATGCCTTAAACACGCTAGATGTCATGCTAGATGCGGCACTGCTTTACAACCGCAAACATGGGTTATTAACATTTGTCTCTAACTTTATAGTTCCGCAAATAAGCACAGCTTCCAGCTTGCTCTCACAAGGTACAGAAGTAGACCTGACCTATATGGTCAGGCGCTTGAACATGCATCTGGCCAAAAAAATTTCCAGTTATAAAAATGCCTATGTACTAGACGTTGATTCCGTCGTGTCTTCTTTAGGCAAATGCTATGTGCTGGATGATGTTATTTACTTCCATACTCATGGCGGTTTGTCTTTTCAGGATTGGGATGATTTCGGTGCCATTGAACGCAATGAACCCATTCCTGCACTAGAAACCATTTATCCTATTCACCGGGAAGAATTTATTAAAACCATTTTCCGCCAGATTGTTGCAGCTCATCGCACTGTACATCAGGTAGATCAGGTTAAGGCCGTTATTTTTGATCTGGACAACACCCTATGGCGCGGCCAGATAGCGGAACATTACCGCCCAGAAGTACAACCTTGGCCACGTACCGATGGTTGGCCTGTAGGTTTGTGGGAAACTATCCATACCTTGCGCGCACGCGGTATTCTGGTGGCCATTTGCTCCAAAAATGATGAAGCCTATGTGCGTGAACGGTGGGATGATATTATCAACCCGCAGTTTATTAAATTGGAAGATTTTGCCTCTGTTAAAATTAACTGGACGCCCAAACCAGAAAATATTGCTGCCATCTGCCAGGAATTTAACATCAAACCCAAAAGCGTTGTGTTTGTAGATGATAACCCTGTAGAACGCGCTGCTGTTAATACGGCGTTTCCTGAAATTCGTACAATTGGCGGCAACCCGTATCTCACGCGTCGTATTCTTTTGTGGTCCCCCGAAACGCAGGTTGCTCGCCTGACACAGGAATCAGTCCAACGGGAAACCATGATCCGAGGACAAATTGCCCGTGAAGAAACACGCACCAACCTGAACCGTGAAGAATTTCTGGCATCGTTGGAATGTACGGTCTGCCTCACCTACATCACAGATGCAGAACAACCAGAACTGGCACGTGCCTTAGAACTTACCAACAAGACCAATCAGTTCAACACATCTGGTAAACGTTGGACATTTGAAGAACTCACACGCTTTCTTGCTGAAGGCGGAGAAGTTATTGTTGCAACTGTTCAGGACAAATTCACTAAATATGGATTGGTAAGCGTAATATACCTACGCAATAATGAAATTGTACAGTTTGTTATGAGCTGCCGTGTTTTGGGCATGGAAGTAGAAAAGAGTATTATTGCTGATGTTGTCAGCCACGTTAGAGAAAAACATGGAGATGTTCGTGTAACGGCATCTATTCATGATCTTCCAGATAATACGCCATGCCGTAACATTTATAAGGATTGTGATTTCCGGGAAGATTGGGTTTCTGAAAATATTCACTATTATATTCTGGATGAAAATAAAGAAGTAGAGTTTCCGTCTCATATAGAAGTTGTTGAAGAAATATAAAAAATATCTTTTATATAATAATAAAAAAGGGCGTATGGTTTAATAACCATACGCCCTTTTTTTAAATTTAGCGCATCCTAGCGTAGTGGACGACCTTCCTGAAAACCATAACAGATGTAATGGATAAAAGGCCCCGGCCCAAACCCAGCTACATCTGGATTTACCCGTAAATAGGAAAGGCTATTGAACAGCGCATTCGGGTTTCTACCTTCCTTAGCACCGTAATCCAGAAAGTGTTCCAGCGGATCTACACCCGCCTCACAAATATCTGGATATGCATTAAGGTACCACTGGCTATCAAAAAAGATAGCGGCCCGACGTTCTTTTTCAGCTTCTTGTTCCACAATACTCGCCTGAGACTGAAGTGCTAATGCAATTTGTTCTGCCGCCGGAGCCTGTGCAGGCTTGGCTACAGGGTCTGCTGCCACCTGTTCTTCAACTTGAGGCACCACTTCTGGTTCATGTGTTTCTGACGCTGTTGGGGCCACAACTTTTTTACGCGCCACTTTCACACGAGAAGAACGAACCTTACTGACAGGCTTTTTTTCACCGGACATCACAACACCCCCTCGTGATCTTCTGCATAGCAAGCTCTTCGATACATAAATGATTTTCTGATAAATCTAATACAAGCATAATTATTTTTCTGTCCAGAAAATACTGACACCCAATCCACTCGTACTATTTTTAATTTCTAAATACGAGTGGGAAAAGATAATTTACAATGTATCCGTAAAATGCATATGAAAAACCCATTCATAAAATATTTACGAATACATGTCATTATTTACCAAGTAGGCGTAGGACCCTTTACAATAACAGCAAGATCATCTGGTCTGATCCATTTACGGAACGCTGCCTGCACTTCTGCACCAGTGGCTTTGTAATATACTTTTGCCCCACGATCAGCATTATCAAGCGGCAAGCCCAGATCTTCCAAGTAAAGATACTGCGCAGCAATCCGGCCCAAACTGGCTCTGGCAAGAGGTAGGCTCCGCAACAGTGAGGCTTTGGCCAAAGAAAGTTCCTCTGCTGTAGGAGGTGCAGACTGCATGGCCTTCAGATCTTTCATAACAACACTCTGCGCTTTACCAACTTTATCCGGATCAGCACCATAGTTGACAGTATAGGCCCCGCGCGTACGCCCCCAATCAAAAGAACTGCTTACAGAATAAACATAGCCTGTCTTCACCCGCATATCTCTATACAGACGTGAAGAGAACAGCCCGCCGCCTAGCACCTCATTGCCCAACTGCAGCAGGAAGTGATCAGGATTTTGTGCTGTCAGCCCTAATGTTTCTGCCAGTACAACATCATTCTGCACACTACTCTTATCAGGCACTGTTGCGCGGGATGTTTTGCTCAGCGGTACAGTCGGCAGATTAACATCAGGTACTGGTCCTTCTGCTTTCCAGCTACCAAAAGCTTTTTCTAATACAGCCTGTGCTTTTTCTGGTGAGATATCACCCGTTACAACAATAGTTGTCAGATCTGGGCGCCATGCACTTTGGTAATAATGCAGCACATCATCACGGGTTACGTTCATAATAGATTCAGGTGTAGCATCACGCTGTGTCGGATCTGTTTCCGGCAGAATGGCGGCCTTGATAGCTTTATCAAACAGATGCCCAGGAGATACCAGCTCCCCAGCCTGTGCCTGTGCCAACTGTGTGCGTACAACCGTAAAATCTTTTTCTGGGAATGCCGGGTGCAATTCATTTTCTGCAAGCAGTTCCACACCTTTTTCAAAATCAGGCGTAAGAACTTGCAAAGAAAAATTGCCCCCTGCATCTTCCCATGCAGGCACATCATCTAGTGCTTTCTGAAAAGCCAGACGATCATGCTGCGTTGTGCCATAGGAGAACAGAGCCTCTGTTAAGCTATGCACACCTTCCTTGCCCTTGGGTTCCTGCAATTCGGGTGTCTGACGAATTTGGCCAGAAAGCTGAATGGTGTGGCTGACATGAGATGGCCAGACAATCAGCTTGATGCCGTTCGATAAGGTGCTGACTGCAGGCAGTGGTGTAGGTTTTGGTTCTTCCAGTTTGGCCAGAGCTTTTTCTGCCCATTGCGGCAGTTTTACTGGTTTATCTGGAGCTGTTGCAAAAGATTCTGCCCCGCCAAAGCCTTTGCCAGAAACGGCCTTGCCGGATGCTTCTGGGGTAAGAATAGCAGACACAGCATGTGCCGGATCAAGCAGCTTTGCGGCCAGATCATTCACGGCCTTTGGTGTGACGGCCTGATAGGCGGCTACCAGATCTCCCGGGCTATCCAGATTCTGAAATGCCAAGGCGTTAGACCAAATAGATGCCAGACCACTTACAGAGTTGGCGGAAAACTGAAGCTGGGCAATTTCTTTTTGCTTGGCAGCTTCAACAAGTTCTGCTGGTACGCCTTCCTTACGGATTTTTTCCAGCACAGCTTTCATGGCATTCATGGGGCCAGAAGCATCTGCACCTTTGGGGAAAGCCGCAAGCGCCAAACCAAAACCCGCTTCTTTTTTAGGGGCGTATTCAAACCCTGCGTATAACGCCTTGCCCTGCGGCACCAGATCATACAGCGCACCACGCTGGCTGGAGAGCACGTCTGACAGAATATCCGCCGTTGCGAAATCTGATGAAGAACTGCCTGCCATGGGGAAGGCAAGCGTTGCAAACCCAACAGGGTAATCTGTAGAAAGCGTAAGTGTTTTAGCCGGCGGTGCCACCGGAGTTACCTTGTGGCGCTGCGGTAAATCCTTGCGCGGGATATCGGCAAACGTATCCTGCACCAACTGCAAGGTAGAAACCGGGTTAATATCACCCACAATAACCAGCACGGCATTGTTGGGGCCATACCACTTCTGGTAAAAATCTCTCAGATCAGCGGCCGTGGTTTTATCAAAGGAAGGCCGTGTGCCCAGTGCATCGTGTTCGTAGGGCGTACCTGCAAACAGAATACCCTGTAACTGTTCCAGATACCGATATGCCGGGCTGGAAAGATCACGCGCAACTTCCTGCTCAATCGCGCCGCGCTCTTTTTCCCAATCCGCTTCAGACAGGGTTAAGCCGTTCATGCGCAGGGCTTCAATTTTCAGCAAAACAGGCAAATCCTGCGCCTGCGCTGTATAGAAATACTGCGTTACGTCTTCTGTTGTATCTGCATTATAACTGCCGCCCAAGCGCGTGCCGATAGCTGCAAGCTGATCCTTATCCAACCCCTTGCTGCCACGAAACATCATATGTTCCAGCGCATGTGCCGTGCCGGGAAAGCCTTCTGGCACTTCTGCCGAGCCGACAAGATAGTTGATTTCCGTTGTAACAACCGGAGCCAACCGGTTAGGGACGATCACAACCTTAAGGCCATTCGGAAGAGTGGCCCGCACAACCTGCGCACTGCTCAGGCTAGGGGGTACAAGAGCAGACGGCATACCCGGTGCGGCGTCCTGAGCATGAGCCAGTGTGGGAGAAAGGGCTGTTCCTCCCAACAGGGCCAGCGTTACGGCCAGCAGTGAAAAGTGTTTACGGGCAGCAGACGGCTTGCGGAAAATCATTCAGGTTTCCTGTTCAATGCAGCAACAGATCAAAAAAGGAAAGTTACTGCCCCAATTGCGGCAAAGGCAACTTTTTAACCAAGGCAGAAAGTTTATGCCGCCGGAGTTCAGACCGGGCACGTGCATCTTCTGTCATGTAATTTAACTGGATGGTATAGCGCTGCCCCACAAACTGCTTATGCCCATGCCATGTGGTTGGACCGTTGGGAAAAATCAGCAAGGTGCCATCTACTGGTGGCACTTCCTTGGCGTAATCTTCAATATCATGCGGGCCACGCAAAAGGCGCAAACAGCCTGCCTGCCGCTCCCATGCCTCACCGGCCCCCGATGGGTTCAGGTACAGCAAAATGGTTACGCGTTTGGCCAATGAATCTGTGTGGATGCGCCCATCTTTTTCACGCGTACGCCCACGAATGGTGAGCATGGAAGGCGCATGATCGAGATTGAGATGAAATTTTTCCGCAACAATCGCCTTTAAACGCGGGCCTTCCAGTTCTTCTACCAGATGTTGCATAAGAGGAGAGAGCTGCAAGGACTCTGGCGGGAAAGATCCGCCAGACACAATATGCGGCCGATGCGCAAACAAACGCCCCAGATCTTCTGACCGGATAAAATGCGGCACCACCACATGCGGGAAAGGATCTGGCGCAACAGGCGCTTGCTCCAGTGCTGTATAATCCGGCTGGATAAAAGTATCTGACGTTGTCATGCCGTAATGTCCGCACAAATAAGGGTTTGCTCTGCGGACGGTAGAAGGGATAAGCGGCAGAAACAAGGCCTGCCCGAACGCTTACGGTGTTTCGCTATATTTTTGGCCGATACCTGCCGTCTTTCTTTAGGTTACCGCTTTTTTCGTCTGGCTGCCGGGTCATACCCACCCCCACCTGGCCCCAATGGCCGTGGCACCTTGTCTTTTTTGGGTTTACGGCCACTTGTCTGCGCTTTTCCTGCGGTTGAAGCCGCTACCGGGGGTGGTTCCAACCCAAGCTGCAAGGCTTCCAATCGCTGAATTTCATCTCGCAGGCGGGCAGCAGTTTCAAACTCCAACTCTGCTGCTGCGGAGCGCATACGCTTTTCCAACCCGGCAATGGCCGCGCCCAAATCTTGCCCCACAAACTCTGCAACGCCGGTATCTTCATCCGGCGCGATGGTGACGTAATCCTGCTCAAACACAGAAGAGACAATATCGCTGATATTCTTGCGCACGCTTTGTGGCGTAATGCCGTGCTCTGTGTTCCACGCCATCTGTTTTTCACGCCTACGGGCTGTTTCCTCTACGGCGTATGTCAGGGAATCCGTCATTTTGTCTGCATAAAGCAGAACCCGGCCTTCTACATTTCGGGCCGCACGGCCAATGGTCTGGATAAGAGAGGTGCGCGAACGCAAGAACCCTTCCTTATCTGCATCCAGAATAGCAACCAGCGAACATTCTGGAATATCCAAACCTTCTCGCAGTAAGTTAATACCAATAAGCACATCAAATGCACCCATGCGCAGGTCTCGAATAATTTCTATCCGTTCCAGTGTATCTACATCGGAATGCAAATATCTTACCCGAATACCGGCTTCGTTCATGTAATCGGTTAAGTCTTCCGCCATGCGTTTGGTCAGCGTTGTCACCAACACGCGCCCACCCTTGCCAATGGTGGTGCGACATTCTGCCAACAGATCATCTACCTGATGCTCAACAGGCCGGATAATTGTAATGGGGTCCACCAACCCGGTGGGACGAATAACCTGCTCAGCAAATACGCCGCCTGTGCGTTCCATTTCCCACGGACCCGGCGTGGCACTTACAAAAATGCTTTGTGGGCGAAACTTGTCCCACTCCGCAAAATTCAAAGGCCGGTTATCCAGACAGGAAGGAAGCCGAAACCCAAACTCCGCCAGAACGGATTTGCGCGCATGGTCTCCTCGTTCCATGCCGCCAATCTGCGGCACGGTTACGTGGCTTTCATCTACAATCAACAGCGCATCTTCAGGCAGATATTCAAACAGGGTTGGTGGTGGATCCCCCGGTTTGCGGCCTGAAAGATAGCGGGAATAGTTTTCGATCCCCTTACACACACCTGTTGTTTCCAGCATTTCCAGATCAAAGGTGGTGCGTTGGTCCAGCCGTTCTGCTTCCAGCAGCTTGCCAGCCTTTGTAAACACATCAAGCTGTTCGCGCAGTTCCTGCTTGATGCCTTTAATGGCCTGATTCAACGTAGGGCGTGGGGTTACGTAATGGCTGTTTGCGTAAATGGTAATTTCCTGCAGATCAGCCGTTTTTTCACCTGTCAGGGGGTCAAACTCTATCAGCCCGTCAACCTCATCCCCAAATAGGGAAACACGCCAGGCTCTATCCTCATTCTGCACGGGAAAGATATCTATTGTTTCACCACGCACACGGAAAGTGCCTCGCGCAAATGCGGCATCATTCCGACGGTACTGGAGTTCAACAAGGCTTTTTATCAGCTTATCCCGGTCTATCTCTCCGCCTAGTTCCAGCTTCACCACCATGCGGGAATAGGTTTCTACAGATCCGATACCGTAAATACAGGAAACAGAAGCTACAATAATGACATCGTTCCGCTCCAGCAGCGCCTGTGTGGCGGCATGACGCATACGGTCAATCTGTTCGTTTATCTGGCTGTCTTTTTCAATATACGTATCAGAACGTGGCACATAGGCTTCTGGCTGATAGTAATCGTAATAGCTAACAAAGTATTCAACTGCGTTATTGGGGAAAAACTGCTTCATTTCCCCATAAAGCTGGGCTGCCAATGTTTTGTTGGGTGCTAAAATAAGCGTAGGCTTTTGTGTGGCCTCAATAATCTTGGCCATGGAAAAGGTTTTACCAGAACCCGTAACCCCCAGCAGAACCTGATCGCGTTCGCCAGCTTCCACCCCTGCTACCAGTTCACTGATAGCCTGCGGCTGATCCCCCGCCGGTTCGTATTCCGATACCACTTCCATGCGCTTGAGGCGTGGACGTGGAGCCTGCTTTTCCGGCTCGAACAGAACTGGGGGAAGGCTAGCGGCGCGCTCGCTTAATGAAGGGCGCTTTTTACCACGTGCCGCAGAGGAAGAAGTTTTGGAAGCCATTGCCCAAACATGGGCTGCCACAGCGCCTTGCGCAAGATATGAAAGCGCCCAGACCGCGACAAAACCGCCTTAACGCACTACATGGAACAAAATGCGGGACAACGGGGTATGAGAAAGCACAATCACCACCAGCCCCAGCCCAATACCCACACGCCCGCCAATATAGGTGCATGCCTGAGAAAGTTCATCTCGGCTGGCCATATCCATAAACGGATCCAGCCCTTTATAATCAGCCAGTGCGCGCATACTCCGATAACGCGAAAGCGCATCTGCCCCTAATCCGGCACGGCTAAACTGCTGGGCGCTATAGTTATCCAAGTCTTCTTTACGAAATTGAATGGCCCCTGCCCGCTGAGAAACAGATTTAGGCCCACGCCCAAACATTTCAAGAAATCTGAGCCTACGGGTAGGAATACCCAAATATTCCGCAGCCTCTACACGCCCCAACACCTGCTGAAGCGGAAACATACAGACTGTCGCCTGCTCAGGCTCAGCCTGATAAGGAGGATGCGGCTCTTTCATAACTTAATAGAGTGCGAAAAAAGCCGCATCTGAGTCAATGCGTATGGGCCACCGCCAGCCTTGCGGCGAGAACAGGGCTGGAGGAGCCAGCCCTGTGCCTGTTACGCCGAATTAGGCCCGCAGTGGAGGAGCCATAAACTCTGGGCCTACCGGATCTTTGATATCCTTGGCCAAGATGGCATCAATAGCTTTCATGTCTTCTGCATCCAGCTTCCAGCCAAAGGCATCATCCACGCCTGCAATCTGTTCTGGCTTACGCGCACCCCACAACGCAATAGTTGGACCACGATCCAACACCCAGCGGATAGCCAGAGCCAACATGCTTTTGCCGTACTTGTTGGCAATGGCTTTAAGATCTTCCACCGCCTGCAAATACTGCCCAAAACGCGGCTGCTGGAACTTGGGGTCTGTTTTGCGCAGATCATCTCCTTCAAACTTCCGGTCTGCCGTCATGCGGCCAGAAAGCAGGCCACGGCACAGCGGACCATAAGCCAGCACAACCAGATTGTTCTTTTCTGCATACGGCAGAACATCGCGCTCTATTTCACGCTCAAACAGGTTGTATGGCGGCTGCACGGCAGAAACCGGGGCAAACTTGCGGAATTCATCCATCTGCGCAGGTGAGAAATTGCTCAGCCCCAAGGCTTTAACCTTGCCGCTTTTAACCAGATTTTCCAGAGCACGGGCTGTTTCTTCAAACGGCGTGCGCGTATCGGGCCAATGAACCTGATACAGATCAATATAATCTGTGCGCAAACGGCTTAAAGATTTTTCAACTTCTTCTTCAATCCGTGCTGGCCGACTATCCCTGAAAACCTTGCCGTCCTGCCAGTTCAGGCCAACCTTGGTGGCCAGAATAACGCGGCCACGTCGGCCCTCCAAAGCTTTACCAATAACTTCTTCAGAATGCCCAAATCCATAGACTGGTGCTGTATCAATCATATTGATACCAAGCTCCAGAGCTTCATCTATCGTCTTACTGGCGTTTGCATCATCTGCACCGCCCCACATGGAACCACCAATGGCCCACGTACCTAGCGCAATGCGAGAAGCAGGTTTGGCTATACCCGGAATGGCAATTGTATCTGCCGACATAAGATGCGCTCCTTGATAGCTGGTTTGTATTTTCCGTGCGCAACATCCACACGGTTATGGCTGTATTTAACACGCATTTTCTGCATTGGGGCAAAGGGAAAAAACAGCCCAATCCCTTTTACGCAGATAAGGGTTGACCAGCATTCATGACCTTCTACACTTCCCGATCATGAAAACATCATGCCATTCCTGTCTCCCCCGCTCCGGTGTTCTTGCTATTGTACGCAGGCAGAATAATTTTTTGCTTGTTCGGCGCGCCAATGCACCAGATGCCGGGTTATGGGGTTTCCCGGGAGGACGGATTGAACCGGGAGAAACAATTTTCCATGCCGCAGAACGTGAATTATTAGAAGAAACATCCTTACCTGCAAAAGCAACTTCTGTAATAGATGCATTTGACAGCTTGCATTATGATACCGATGGAAAACTGGCGTTCCATTACATCATTCTTGCCGTAAGATGTGAGGAGCACGAACACACCCAGAACCCGGTACAGGCTGGTGATGATGCCTTGGAAGCACGCTGGTTTTCCTATCAGGACATCAGCACATTAGGGGCACGTGCCAGCGCACGGCTGCATAGTCTGGCACGTCAGATTCTGAAAATGGAAGATCCGACTCACCTCATCTGACGTGCAGATATCATTCAGGAAATTTCTAAAATTTCCTTTATTGCTTTTACATAATTCTCTTGCGTGTTCTCTGTAGAAATCCGCTTGAGTTCACGCACATGCACTTTTTCCCACATCTGCTTGTCTTCATACAGTCGGACAATGGCATCTGCAAAACCCTGTGCGTCTGAGATACTGGCGCACAGCATATCTTCACCCGGCACCCATCCAACCTGCTCACACAAGATATCCGTTGCTACAATAGGAATACCATGTGCTGCGGCTTCGTGCAGTTTGTAGGGAATGCCCGCCGCATATCGGGTTGGTGCCACAAATACTCGGTGGCTATTGTAAACAGGGGTTACATCCTCTACCCGCCCCGTCACCACAACGCGTGGATTGTTAAGAAGCGGCGTAAGATCAACACGCGGGTTTACATAGCCACAAACTGTAAACTTAACATCCTCTGGCAAACGATCATCCAGCAATGGCAACACTTCTCCGCTAAACCAGGCAAGAGAATCTACATTAGGTGAATCCTGATCGTGCATAGCCCCCAGAAAAAGAATATTCCGACGCTCTTCCCATCCGGGAGACCATGTTGAAGCATTTTGCAAATGCCCAAGAACATGAACATTCGAAAAACCATGCGCATTAAGGATTTTTGAATCCTTGCTGTTCACTGCAATAATTTTTTCAGCCATGAACAGATGTCTGAATTCGTGCTTCAGAAGATCATCTACTGTGTTTTCTGGCGTTTGCCCCCGTAATTCCATTTTACGGTACTCACGCGGGGCCGATACGGCTTCAGTATCAATAATCACCATTGTGCCTGTTAGGGCATCAGCACAATCCATCAGCACTGGGGCCAGACGGTCTGCATTATGCGTGCGTGCAATCCAGATAGCATCGTAATATCCGGCGCGGGATTTAATAAAATCTTCCAGTTCTGGCAGCTCCCTATCCCAGATCACCTCTGTCTGATCGGGAAAAGCCATGCAGATATCTTCCTGAGATTCTGTGGGTCTAAACACCGGATACACCGTTACCTGGCATCCTGCAGCAATCATGCTGCGCACAATATCATTTGAACGCGTAAAGCCTGACCCCAAAAACCGATAGGGTAATCTGTCTTCAATAAATAAAATGCGTTTCTGATCCTGCCTGCTGAAACGGGCCTTTATCAGCATTCTTGGGTTGTTCAGGCTTTTCTGGCGCAAATATGCTGTATGCTTACGGCGAAATACATCCTGATTGCGCGCTATCATGGAAGCACCGCTCATAAAACTGGATGTACCGTATTCATAATGCACCACAACCACCGAAGGGTCGTACACAACATCAAACCCAGCTTCATGAATACGCAGGCACAGATCTGTTTCTTCAAAATACGCTGGGGCATAATCCGTATCAAAGCCACCTAGTTGGCGCAGCAAAGATGTACGCACCATCAAAAATGCACCGGCGCAATAATCTACGGATCTTACAAAGTTAGCTTCTGGCACATCCGGCCGCTGGTCACGCAGATAACCGCACACAGAACCATCGCGCCAGACAATACTCCCTGCTTCCTGCAACAAGCCATTGGTGCGCACAAGTTTGCCACCAACGGCCCCTATTTTCATTTTGTAGCGTAGCCGTGCCAAGGCATTGCCAATGGCTTCTGGCATCAACTCTGTATCGTTATTCAGATAAAGCATGAATGGACCACGCACTTTTTCCAATGCGGCATTGCAACCCAACAAGAAACCAACATTGCCTGGAAAACGTACAACATCCAAACCACGCACATAACGTTCAATATGGCGCACACCATCTGTAGAACCAGAGTCCACCACAATAACCTGCATTTGGCCATTATAGTTGGCACGTAACGAGGCCAATGCGCTCATGGTCATGGCAAACAGGTTATGCGCTACAATAATAACGCTTAAATCTGGCACATCGTATGTGAAATCCAATGTCTGATTCAACAGAACAGGCAACCGAATTTGACACATTTCATGATAAAGCTTTTTGGAAAGAGCTTCGCTTTCCTTCAGCCCTGCCACATCATCTTCTAACCTGCCGTTATGGGCAATATAATGCGCGAATGCATCTGGGAAATCACCACGGGTAACTTCCTTTTGCACAACCGCATTACGATAGTAGCCTTCCAAATCAACATTGGCGCTTGGTTTACGCAGTTCATGCACACCATAACGTAAAAAATGTTCATAAAAATTACGGAAGTTTCCGCTTTCAACCGCACCACTTACATCATGGTTAACGCTGCCATAAAACTCTTCCGAAAAGTACGCGTTCGGATTGTAATCTGTTGGTGCGGAATTAGACAAATAATGGTGCAGGGCAGAAAGCCAACGCCCTGAATCCAGTTCCTTCCTGACATGTGGATAGGTTTCCAGATACCATTCAGGGTCAAAATACCAGGACAAACGGTGCCCATATCCCTGCTCAGGTTCCAGATTACGTACGCATTGTGCAAAAGCACCCAAGCCTTCAATACGTGCATGGCCGCTTTTGAGATACGCTGTTGGGTTAAAAAACCATGACCCCGTCAAAAACTGCTCATCACCCACATTTAGGTAATGATCATAAAGATTTCGAAATCCGGCTTCTTCCAATACCGCAGGTTGAAGAGCTGGCTGCTGTTTGAAATAGAATTCACGATCAAAAAGCCAGTGTGGATTATGGGAAGAAGAACCCGTGCGGCAATAATGGTCAAACCCAGATTGCCATTCACCTTTGCTTACGGCATCAGCAACAGCAGGATAACGCCGCAAATACCAATCTTCATCAAAATATGGATTGGGTGAATGGCGGAGCGCAGGCCCCTTTTCCCTATAAAATGCCTCTAATGCCTCTGCACCTTCAATACCCAGAAATTTCAGAACATCCTCATATTTTTCTGCGTACCATGTTGCGTCAAATACGCTCCAATCGATTTTTTTAATATTACCGCTTAAAGACATAGAGATATCCTGACATTTCATTCAGGCACACAGTATAAGATTTATACGTGGTGCTTCAACCGCTACAATACGGCAACGAAGTGACCACGCCTGCAACAATAAAAACCTAACACTTAAACTGTAATATTTAATGGAAAATACGACGCGTTACACGTTCCAGCTTTTTACGCCAGACCATAAAAATCCATAACACGGCAGCAGCATACAGGCCGCCCATTGCCGCCATGGAAACCGGAACCTCCGGCACCAGATACGTAGCTGCATCACAGGGTTTGGAAGGCAGCAAAGGCATGGATGCCAGACGCTCCGCCATAGTGTGCCCAGATATATGCGGCGCATGGCATGCCGGCAGTGGGCTTGGCCACCATTGCCACTCCACCCCTACATGGCAGATAGAAAGCCCGATATCTGCCACCATAAAAGGCACTGTTAACCACAAAAGCTGCCGTGTCACTTTATCTGGCAACATAGCAGCCACAATGGCTGTACCAAGCAGCAGGCGCCACGGCCAACGCTCCCACAGGCACAACTCGCACGGCATAATTTGCAAAACATGTTGGGTGTACCACACCACCCCCAGCGCCAATAATGCTGCACCTGCCAAAAATAGCGCCAGTGGCCGAGATGCGTGGCTCCCCCTCATTCAGACCGCACCTCTGCCAATGCCGTAATAAAAGAACGCGCCCAACTGCCAGCCGTAACACGCCAGACATCTGGCTTCAGCCGTTTCCACCGCACCTGTCTTTCTGAAAGAGACATGCTGAGTGATTTATGCAAGGCATCCGCCACTTCATCTGCATCATGCGGGTTTACCAAAAGCGCATCTTCCATTTCTGGCGCAGCACCAGCAAAACGGGAGAGAATAAGCACGCCGGGATCTTCCTCATCCTGAGCCGCGACATATTCCTTGGCAACCAGATTCATACCATCCCGCAAGGGCGTTACCAACGCTGCGCGAGAAAGGCGGAAAAACGGCGCCAACAGTTCACGCGGGACAGGGTGCGTGAGGTAGCGGATAGGAACCCAGTCAAAATCTCCATACGTGCCGTTAATATGGCCAACCACACCATCCAGTTCTTCACGCAGCATCTTGTATTCTGGCACACTGCCGCGAGAAACCGGGGTGATCTGAAGGTAAATAACCTTCCCGCGATATTCTGGGTATTTGCGCAAGAACGTTTCATACGCCCGAAAACGCTCTGGCAGCCCCTTGGAATAATCCATACGGTCCACGCCGATAATCAACGGCAGACCGCGCAGGCTTTTTTCAAGCTTCTGCACCTCCGGGTTATCCAAACCAGAAGAAGCCTGCTTCTGAAAACTTTCGGGGTCTATTCCAATAGGGAATACCCGTGCCTGCGCAGGCACACCCACAGCGGAAAAGCCTTCGTTAACATTCCGGGCATCGTCTTCTGTCTGCACACCCATCACATCATAGGCACGCAAAGACCGCATGAGCTTTTCTGCGCCCGGCAAGGCCCGCATCAAACTCCATGGTGGAAACGGAATGTGCAGGAAAAAGCCGATACGGCATTTTATGCCTAATTCACGCAGCGCAAGCCCAAGTGGGAATAGATGGTAATCATGCACCCATATCAAATCATCAGATTTCAATAAGGGAGCAAGTTTCTGCGCAAACATGGTGTTTACGGCATGATATGTATGCCTATCCTGCCGGCTATAATTCATTAACCCGGCGCGATAATGGCAAAGTGGCCAGAGGATTCCGTTGGAATACCCTTCGTAAAATCCATTATATTCAGACTGGGTGAGATCTACGGTGGCGTAGGTTACATTCTCCACCGTGTCTATGCTAACGCGCCGATCTTCCCCTTCATCATCTGGGATTTGTTGGCCGGACCACCCAAACCAAAGGCATTCCTGCCCTTGCACGGCATCACGCAGGGCAACAGCCAACCCTCCAGCAGGTTGAGCACGGTCGCGTACAGCCGGAACGCGATTGGAAACAATAACAAGACGCCCCATCCCTTATCGGCTCCCGCCTGTAAGGGAAGCCAGCCAGGCCCGAAAAATAGAAGGTGTTGGAAAATCAGATGGAATGCGCAGCCCCACGCCCCCCATTCTACGCACAGCGGCTATGGCATCTTCATCCGTTACGTCATCCCCTACAAACACAGGCTTTCTGCCCGTAAAGGGTGGACTTTCCATTAACAGGGAAACGGCATAGCCCTTATCAATTCCGGCAGGGCGAATTTCCCACGCCATTTTGGCCGGCAAAAGCAAGAATGTGCCTTTAGATTGCTTAACCCATTCATCCGCTGCCTTACGCAATGTTTCTGCAGCTTCTGGTGCGGCACGGTAATGCAGAACAAAACCGCCTTCTTTATGCTCTAAGCGTGTGCCCGGCAGTGTTGCCAGCAGATCTCGCGCTTGAGCTAGCCATTCAGGTGGGAGAGTAGGCAATGCTGCGCGTTCAATAGGGCCACCGGGGCGATGCCGAATGGCCACCCCGTGCTCACCCGCAACGGCAAAAGGCACATCGCCCAGAAAATGATCAATCTGATCAATCGGGCGGCCAGAAACAACGGCCAGGGCATCTCCACATGCTTCACGCAGGCGGCGCAGGCTATCAAGAAGCCCGTTTGGCACCACAACAGATTCTGGTGTGGGAGCAATATCAACCAGAGTACCGTCAAAATCGAGCAGAAAGGCAGTTTCATTCAACGGGGGTAGATGGAAACGGAAATCCTGCGCACCGAGAGAACCTAGCACGTTTGCACCTCAATTCTTGTTGTGATGGCCGGCCCTGATGACAAGACTGCTAGGCACTTGCAGCCAGACCACGATATTTTAACACGTTGCCGAACACCCCCTGCTTCGACAACCACCGATCTTACAGACCTGCCGCGCGGAACCGGCACAAAACTGAAACGGTTCCTTACCCAACGCTAATAAACGCCACCGGTTTCTTGTTTGTCTGGTATGGCATCGGGAATATCCGGGTTGCCTGCATGGTTGGAAGATGAATTATCACCCGTAGGTGCTGGGGCTGTGTCCGAACCAGATGTAGGCGGCGCAGCAGGTGCAACAGGCTTAGGCAATGGGGGTAACATAGGCTCTGTATCCGCCCCTTCGCACCGCACCATCCGCACATCGTAAACAGGGCTTTCAAACACGCCTAATGCAGGCTCTGCTGCCAGCATCCAGCCTTGAAAAGTAGCTCCGTTGGGATGTTTATCCTGTAAAGCTAGCCATGCTGCGGCATCGGGCGAAAGTGTAGGGGGACGTTGCAGACAACGTGAGGGCGTAATGTCCAGACTTTTATAATGCGCCGTTGTACCGACTGGCACAGAAAGAACTTCTACATGGGCATCCAGCCTGTCTAGCACCCTGACAACAGCTGTATTTTTACCTTGCCACGTATCAGGTGCGTAAACTGCCGGAGGTGCCAGAGCAGTACCGGCAGCCTGCGCCAGCATAGGCATTGCAGCCAGAACAACTCCACAGGCCACGGCTTTAGGTACTGTGCGCCTCATACTGCCTGCCCTCCGTTTTTAGGAGAAGCAAGGCTATCAACCATATCTTTCAAACGCGCCCGCATAAACTGCTCACTCACCCCCATCAGCATGGCATCCTCAAACGCATCGCGCACAATGTCCTGCACTTCCTGCCAGTTTTCTTCCAGAACACGCAGTTTTTCATGGCAGGTTATGGGGTCTCCATCATCCTGTGGCCAGAAGCGTGGCTTTTCCATGCTGTTTGTTTCCCGGCTTCAATTTTGAATTAACGGATTTTTATGTCTGTTTCAGGGCAGATCATTCCCGCCCGTGCCACCACCATTTGCAGGTGCTGCCTTGTTGGCACGTGTGAGGGTATCCGTAACCGAGAAAATAAACTTGCTGAGCAACTGCTCCAGACTGATGGAGCCCTGTGTCTGCCCAACTGTTTCACCGGGTTTAAGGGTTTTGTCATCCCCACCGGGGGAGAGGGCAATATACTTGCCACCCAGCAGGCTATCACTGGTGATAATAGCTGCCGTATCATCTGAAAGATGAATATCGGACCGCACAGTGAAGGTGACATGCGCCTTAAAGGTGTGCGGATCTACGGTTTCACGCACCACCTGCCCGACTGTCACGCCTGCCAGCCGCACGTCAGAGCCAATATCCAGCCCGTCTATGTGCGTAAAATCAGCATTAAGCTGGTAACCGGTTGTGTCTGTCTTGCGGCCTTCGCCCACCACGGCAGCCACCAGCATGCCGCCAATAGCCACCAACACAAAAGTGCCTGTAAGCAGTTCTGTAAGACTACGCCGAGATTTTTCTGCCATTGCTGAAGCCATAAGCCGCATCGCACTCCCTGTATTGCCTGTTCGGTTTAGCAGGAAATGCGCAGCAGATCACGCATCAGGTGTCCATGCCTCGTAATCTCCCGTTGCGGGAGGGTGCTGACCAGTGGAATACAGGCTTCCCGGTGGCCTGTAAGCTTGTGCCGTACCTGTCATATTTGGCTTATGCGGAAGCTGCCACGGCTTGCGTTCTTCTGCCGGAATAGGCGCATCCAGCGTGTGGTGCAGCCACCCCCACCATTCTGGCGGCACGGCAGAAGGATCCTCCCCTTTCAGGTAGATCACCCAGCGTTCGGGCCGTTCCACCCCACCACCCTGACGGGCCGGGCCTGTTGATTCGTAATAGCAGCGGCCATCGGCATCCTTGCCAACCAGCCGCCCCTTCCGGCGCGTATGCAGCCATGTTCCAAAGTTTGCCATGTTGTGGATGATAGGACTCCGCGCCATGCCCGGTCCATGAAATATGCACGTGTTTCCGATCAACTGCGCTCGAGCAGCCGGTATTGGGACGGGAAACACAACCTCACAAAAAGTTATCCCCCATATCCTCATTATGCAGAGTGTTAACTGCCTTTTGGCTGCACGATTCCGGGTTCCGACGCGATAGGCGGAAACGATAAACTGCCCGCATGAACGCAACAGCCAGACGCCACTGGAATGGCGTGCTGATGAGCACGCTAGAGGCCGCAGCAGACCCGGACGCTCCCCTTCGCTCCGTTACGCTGCCCGCAGAATGGGATACAGATGCCGCAACGGCATTGGCCCAGCTTGTACCAGGAGATGAAGCGCTGGATCTGCCCAGCCTTGCCTCCCGCTGGATTGATGCGCTGGCACCAGATGATGCCACGGCCCGATCTTTGGTGTGGATGCTGCTTACGCGGCAGGCCGCCCCAACAGAAGCCGTATGGCATTGCCGTTTTGACCGTCCGCCGGGCTTTATTGTTAATCTGGCGGCCTTTGTTTCCCCCGGTGAAGGGTTTGCTGCGCGCACGTTTGTTGCGGCTCTGCGGCTGATCTGTTCCGTATTGCGCCATGCCGCCAGCACGCTGGCCAACCAGCGCAATGGGGAACTGCCGCTGCCAGATTTATTTGCACCAGAACAAACAGAAGCAGCCCCCACTGCACCTGCCGATACGCTTGCCCCCACCCCTTTGGCTGGTGATATTCTGCTAACCAATCTGGACGCATGCCTTGCAGGCGTTGGGCTGGATTATGATAGCGAAGATGGCCGTGCCGCCGCATGCGCCATAGCTGCTCTGGCCACACTCACTGCCCATGCTGGCCGTGGGCCGGAATCTCTCCCGTTGCCACCAGTGCGCACCGTTCTGCCCGGATTGGGGGAAACCCTGCGCGCTGTCTGGAACGAAGCAGCAGTGGAAACAGAAACGCCGTTGGCCCCGATTGAAACCGGCTTTTCTGCCTCCAACCCGATAGACGGGCTTTTGGGGGTAGAAGCCTGCGGGCTGGCTCCGGCTTTTTCCATGTTGCGGCCAGATGGCAAACTTTCCAGAAGCGCTTTGCTGCGGTTGGAAGCACGCGGCTTTACGGTTGAAACCGCTTTGGCTGCGGCGCTGGCGGGTGAAACTGTTTTACCTCAACCCGGCCCTAACGCGCATTTGGCCATGTATCGCGCTCTGACTGGGTTTGTAGACCGCATGCCCGCCCGGCCAGAAGTGCAGAACCAGCCAATCCGCAACAAGCTGGAGCGTGGCATACGCCGCACTTTGCCCCCTCGGCACGGCGGTTTTACGCAAAAAACCACTATTGGTGGCCACCGGCTGTTCCTGCGCACGGGGGAATATGAAGATGGCACGCTGGGTGAACTCGCCCTTACCCCCACGCGGGAAAGCGGCATGGTGCGCGGGCTGATGGAAAGCCTGGGTGAAGCCGTGAGCATTGGCCTGCAATACGGCGCTCCGCTGGAAGCCTTTGTGGAAAACTTTGCCTACACCTGTTTTGGCCCGGCTGGCACGGTGGAGGGAGACCCGGTTGCCTCCTACGCCACATCCATGTTGGATTACGCCTTCCGCGCCTTATCAGACACGTATCTGGGTGTGCGGCTGCCAGATGGCCCGCACCAAGATGCACAATCTGACCCCGACCCGCTTCTGCCGCTGGACCTGCCAGAAGCAGATGATACGCCCCCCACCGGGCGCAAGCGCCGTAATCTGCGGCTTGTCTGCTAAAGGCATACGGTCCATTCTGCTGGGCAAGAGGCAAGTTTCTGCTTCTTGCCCAGCTTTTTAACACAAGGAATACAGCGTGATGAGCACTCCTGAATCCCGTCTGGCTGAACTTGGTATCGAACTGCCTACACCTGCTGCACCTGTTGCCAACTATGTAGCCTGCGTTCAAACAGGTTCTCTTCTGGTGGTTTCCGGCCAGTTGCCACTTAAAGATGGCAAGCTGTTTGCTACCGGCAAGCTGGGTGATGCCGTTTCTGTTGAAACAGCGGTTGAAGCTGCGCGTTACAGCATGATCAATGTGATCGCACAGGTGCGCGCCGCTGTGGGCGATCTTTCCCGCGTGAAACGCGTGGTGCGTCTGGGTGGCTTTATTGCCTGCACGCCAGAGTTCACCTCACACGCAGCCGCCATGAATGGTGCATCTGATCTGGCTGTTGCCGTATTTGGTGATGCCGGGCGCCATGCGCGCTCCACCGTTGGCGTGCCCTCCCTGCCGCTGGATGCCCCGGTTGAAGTAGAAGGGCTGTTCGAAATCGGCTGAGATTGCAGGAAAGACAGACATGGCTGACTGGTCCGTATCTCTGCACAACAGTATTCACGCCATTCCGGCAACGGAGTGGGATGCCTGTGCGGGGGCGGATAACCCATTTGTCAGCCATGCTTTTCTTTCTGCATTAGAAGACAGCGGTTCCGTACGCAAAGAAACAGGCTGGCTGCCACAGCATGTCAGCCTGCACGCGCCAGATGGGCAACTGGCCGCCACTTGCCCTGCCTATATTAAAGGCCATTCGTGGGGTGAGTATGTGTTCGACCAAGGGTGGGCACGCGCCTTTGAAGCCGCTGGTGGGCGCTATTACCCCAAACTGCAAATTGCCGTCCCCTTTACCCCAGCACCGGGCCCGCGCCTTTTAACGCGCCCCGATGCACCGGCAGAAACCCAAAAAGTTATGGCGGATGCCCTACGCCAGATCTGCCATGATACGGGTCTTTCCTCCGCCCATGTAACATTCTGCACTGAGCGGGAAAGCAATGTTCTGGCTGAACGAGGGTGGCTCCCGCGCCTTGGTTTACAGTATCACTGGCACAATCAGAATTACGCCTGTTTTGATGATTTTCTGGAAACACTTTCATCACGCAAGCGCAAAGCCATCCGGCGAGAGCGGCGTGATGCCAATGCCGCTGGCCTGAGCTTTCATACCCTACGCGGGTCAGACATTACGCCGGAAGACTGGCAAGCCTTTTACACATTTTACCAGAACACGATTGATAAAAAGTGGGGCAACGCCTACCTGACGCCAGATTTTTTCCCGCTACTTTCTGAACGCTTGCAAGACCGCGTTGTGCTGATGACAGCACGGCATGAAGGCACACCCGTTGCCGCTGCCCTCAACCTTTTGGGAAGCGATACATTGTATGGCCGCAACTGGGGCTGTGTTGGCAACTGGCCATTTTTGCATTTTGAGCTATGCTATTACCGCGCCATAGATTTTGCCATTGCCCACGGCCTCAAACGAGTAGAAGCCGGAGCGCAGGGTGAACATAAAATCCAGCGCGGCTATTTGCCTGCTCTCACACATTCTGCCCATTGGCTGGAAAACCCCTCTCTTCGCAATGGTGTTGGGGCTTTCCTTCAGGCAGAACGCCCCGCCATATTGGCGGAAGCCGAGGCCCTTAACGTGCTTTCTCCCTATCGGCAGAGTGAAACATGACCTGAAATTTCTTGCGCATACCGGGCATATACGGGTGAAAACGTTGTCGTTTGGCGTTTTTTTGCGTATGCCCCGGCTTGAAACCCCACACGCTTCTGCATGATCAACTGGCAGCTCCATGACCAACGCATCTTCATCCTCCCTTCCCTCCGATCATCAGGCTTCCCTGATTGATGGCAAAGGCTTTGCCGCCAAAATGCGTCAGCATATCCGTGAGGATGTTCTGGCGTTTCACGAGAAACATGGCGTAACGCCCGGTCTAGCAGTTATTCTTGTTGGGAATGATCCTGCCAGCGAAGTGTATGTGCGCAACAAGGCGGTGCAGACCCATCATGCTGGTATGCGCTCCTTCATGCATATGCTGCCCGAAAACACATCGGAAGCCGAACTTCTGGCGCTGATAGACCGCCTGAACAAAGACCCCGAAATTCATGGCATTCTGGTACAGCTTCCCCTGCCAAACGGGCTGGATGGCCGCCGCGTAACCAATGCCATTCTGCCTGAAAAGGATGTGGATGGTCTGGGTGAAATCAACGCTGGCCGTTTGGCTGTAGGTCTGCCCTCGCTCATTCCCTGCACGCCGCTGGGCTGCCTGCTACTGCTGCGTGACCAGTTGGGAGATATGAAAGGCCAGCATGCCGTGGTTATCGGGGCTTCCAACCTTGTGGGCAAACCTATGGCCCTGCTGCTGCTGGCAGAAGGCTGCACGGTTTCTATTGCGCATATTCACACGCGCGATACGGCAGCTCTTGCACGGCAAGCCGATATTCTGGTTGTGGCCACGGGTTGCCGTGAACTGGTGCGTGGAGACTGGATTAAACCCGGAGCCACCGTAATTGACGTTGGTATCACCCGTATCAAAACCGATGATGGCAAAACCCGCCTTGTGGGCGACGTTGCGTTTGATGAAGCTGTTAAAGTGGCAGGCCGCATTACGCCGGTTCCCGGTGGCGTTGGCCCAATGACCATTGCCTGCCTGCTGAAAAACACACTCACCGCAGCCAAATTGCAGCTTGAGGGGAGTGCGGAATGAGCCTTTCTCGCCTTTCGGTTGAGCTAATCCCACGTTCTGCTGAGGCTCTGGCAACAGATGTGGCTACAGTTAAAGCCACATTTTCCGTTGCAGATACGCTGAACATTCCTGACCTGATGCGCTTTCCCCTCCGCAGTTGGGATGCCGCGGCACTTGTACGCCCACAGTTCGGAAATGTTATTCCACACATCCGGGCCATAGATATTGCACCAGATGCCCCCCTGCCCGGAGCAGACCAACCGGGGTTGGAAGAGATTCTGGTTGTGCATGGTGACCCTCCGGCAGATCTCAGCCACCGTACATACCCCAACAGTACGGAAAGCATTATCCGCCGCTACCGGCGTGAAGCACCACACCTGAAAGTTTATGCGGCGTTTGACCCTTACCGTCGCGCACCGTGGAAAGAGCTGGAAGATGTGGCCCGCAAGAAAGAAGCCGGAGCCATTGGTTTCTTCACGCAGCCTGTATTTGACCTAAAACTGTTTGACCTGTGCCGGGAATGGATGCTGGGCGAATGCGTGTTCTGGGGGCTTTCCCCCGTTATTGGCCCCAAATCACGCTCGTATTGGGAAACAACAAACCACATTGTTTTCCCGCGTGATTTTTCTCCTACGCTGGATGCCAATATCCAGTTTGCACAAACGGTGCTTAAGGAACTGGCGCAGGAAAAAGGCAAGGCCTACCTGATGCCGGTGCGCATCAAGCTGGAACAGTATCTTCCCCACCTGCTGGATGCTGTGGCATAAAAAGTCGTGCCATTGTTCTACATTATTTCCACCAGCCCGATCGTTTTATAGGATCAGCCCATGCCGTTCTATCTTCTCTCTTGGCATGGTGCTCTGGTGGGTTACTCGGGGCTGCGCCTGCACGCGGTTTCCTTTGCGCGATCCTTTATGCGTGGCACAACTCCAGCCACGCTGGATGCGCAATCTGGGGTATTAAACCCCGGTGGAATATTTGCCCAAGCAGAAGCGGTCGAAAACTTTGCTGGCCGCCCGCTTGTGTCTCTCCGGGCTGGTAAAGGTTATCTTTCCAGCCGAGAACAAACTGTATTTGACGTTGTGCCGCTTTGCGCCACATGGGAACGTTTTCTGCTTTTGCCGTCAGAGTTGCTTTCCATCCTGCGCGATCTTACAGAACAGGAATGGTATCTGGGCACACGTTTTGTTGGCCGCGCCACCTGTGCAGAACATCATCTGCAATTGGGTGGCCACAAATGGCCAGCAGAACAACTGCAAGCCACACGCACAAAAGACACCATAACGCTATGGAGTGAAGCTGCACCAGAAAAGGTCACCTTTACTGTGTGCCCTTCCCATATTTTATCTGGGCTGATGGAAGATGTGCTGCATCTTCTGCAAACAAACACATTGCGCCCTGCCACAACACCTTGGGCAACGCTGGATGACCTGCGCGAACAGATTCTGCGCTTAAGTGTTACCCCGCGTGATACAGGTACATGCGTGCAATTGGCGCGTTTATGCGCTCTTTTTGGACAATGGGAGCTGGCTGACGGCTTTCTAACCCTTGCCCGCCAGCATGACCCACGGCCCGAACAGCAATGGATGGCCGCCATTCTGGCGCTGCGCACTAAAAATTACGATACTGCCGCCATGCTCATGGAGCAGTCTCTTACCACTCGTTATCCTGACCGAGATATCAGCACACTGCTTGCCCCATTGGTGGCACGGCAAAAAGCTGGAGAAAGTGCTCTTTTGCTGGTGCCTGGCGTTTTAAGCAGCGTCGGCCTTCCTGCTTTTGAAACACCGTTTGATACGCTGCTGGTGCCTATGCGCCTTGCAGCCAAAAATGGCCCCGATATTCGGCGCGTTTATAGCTCTTTGTTTGAGCAGGCTTTCCAGAAACTGGATACAGAAAACCGCCTGCGCCTGTTAACAACAGAAGCGCGGTTAAATGGCCTGAGCTGGTGGGAAGAACTAGGCTTGGGCCATACAAGCTGGCTAGCTGGCCTACAGGCCGAAGCGGATGAGCATTACGCCATTGCCCGCAAACTGGCTGTGCAGGATAACATGGCCCCTGCCTCGTATGATCAAGGGGTATTTTCATGGCTCAGCATGCAGGAATGCGGGCGCTTGGCCAGCCGCGCCATACCGGATGTAACGGGTGTGGCAAACTGGCAATGGCACTTCAGCATGCCAGAAGAACAACCTTCCACCTGCTTGGCTTTTGCCTGCACGGGGCAACATTTTGATCTGGTTCCGGGGCTTGTTCTTTCCCTTCTCCATGCGTGCCGGGAAGATCGTTCTGCTGGCAAAATCCAGCTTTGCCTTGGTGTTGCCAACCCAACGGTGGATCAGCTTACCTTTCTTTCCACTGTTTCAGAGTGGTTAGAAAGCCATGCCACAACATTGCGGCTCAGCTTTGGGCACGGAGAGACCAGATCAGATGCCACCGCGCTGGAACCGGCATTACGCTATCTGATTCTGCCCGATATTGCCGCCCAGTTTAGGGTGCCGGTTTTGATAGGAGATTGCGCAGGCTATTTTCCTGCCAATTTTGTAAGCCTGCTGCGGGATATGAAAGCCCATGCAACATATGGCTTTGATCTGACCCAGTTTGATGACAACGGTCAGCAGCAATATGGCACGCCGTGGAGCATGAATACGGCTTTGGCCTATTTTGGCGAAGCCGAACTTGTACCCGCCATTGCCGCTTTTATGAGTGATTATTTGAATACTGTCTGCTCACCCAGCAATCCGTATCATACAGACATGGACCGCTGTGCATTGGCTCAGGTCTTTCGTCGGTTTGTCAGGTCTCGCTGGGCGCAACTTTCCATCCGGTTCTTAAATGATGGTCCGCCCCTTCTGGTTATGCCGCAGCATGAGCAAACAGGGCTTGTGACACCAGATGATGTTTTAAACGATCTGAAAGCCTACACACGCTAGGGACATTCCCCTGAACCTGATAAAAAGGTTCAGGGGAATGAAAACTTAGTCGCGGGAGCCACTACCATATAGAGCTGTCAGGCTGGCAGAAGCCAACTTGTGATGGTTGACCATAAAACCAACCAATGCCGGGCTGGAATCTTCCTGCACATCCAACGTAGGCACATCCAGCGCATAAACCGTAAAGACATAACGGTGCACACGCCCCAGCGGAGGGGCAGCCCCACCATAACCCGGCACGCCAAAATCTGTGCGCACCTGCATGGCACCTTTTGGCAGCTTATCCCCGGCCGAACCGGCACCTTCTGGCAGTGCTGTAATAGTAGCGGGAATATTCACCACCACCCAGTGCCACCAGCCCGAACCAGTTGGGGCATCGGGGTCATATACCGTTACCACAAAGCTTTTGGTGCCTGCGGGGGCATCTTTCCATTCCAACGCGGGGGAAAGATTCTGCCCGTGCTGCCCCATGCCATTGTAAACCTGTGCCTGCGGCAGTGTATCACCATTTACAAAGGCCGGGCTTGTAAGAACAAATGCCATAAAAGCGGCTCCCGTGCTGTTACCAGTTACGGCTGATCAGCCAGAATTCTTCAGATGTCAGCGTAACGCCTGCTTTGGATTCTGCTGCTGCTTTGGCCAGAGCTTCAATCCGTTCAATCATAATAACCTTACGCTGATGCGCTTCTGTGGTTTCATCGCTGGTTTTCAGCACACCCAAAGAAACTTCAGCGGCCTTGGCAACACGTGCTGCATCCAGAAGTGCGTAAGACATAAATTGTCATCCTTTAAAATATCTGTGCACCGGAATACCCTCCGGCGTTACTGAAAGGGGAATCTGGCCCCTAAGCGCCCTCTCTTCAACCCCTACAGGCTGCATGCCACCTGCAGAACTGCGCCTTTGCCTCTGGCCTTGGCCCAACCTATTGCGTAAACGGTGCCATCATGAGCAGTGACCGCACCGAAGATTTTGATTTTCACCTTCCAGAAAGCCTGATCGCGCAGGAACCCGCCCGCCCGCGAGAAGCCGCGCGCCTTCTGGATGCCACACAGCCCGACATGTTTGCTGACAGGCATATCCGTGATCTGCCCTCGCTTCTGAAGCGGGGAGATTTGCTGGTTGCAAACAATACGGCCGTTATTCGTGCCCAGCTTCATGGCCTGCGTGGAGAAGCCAAAATTGGCATTACGCTGGACCAGATTCAGCCAGATGGCAGTTGGCATGTGTTGGTGCGCAATGCGCGCAGGCTCAAGGTGGGCGATACTATTGCATTCCCCGGTGTGCAGGACACAGCCCGCGTGCAGGCGTTAGAACCCGGCGGGGGGGCGGTCCTTCGGTTCAGTGCGGAAGGGGATGCTTTTGATGCGTTTTTGCAAAAAGCAGGCGCATTGGCATTGCCTCCCTATATTCATCGCCCGGAAGGACCAACGGCGCAGGATACCAGTGATTACGCCACTATTTTTGAGCGCAACAAAGGGGCCGTGGCCGCACCTACTGCCGGGTTGCATTTTACACCTGCGCTGCTGAAGGCCATAGATGCCACAGGCGCCCAGCGCTGCACACTTACCCTGCATGTAGGGGCCGGCACCTTTTTGCCTGTGCGTGAAGCCGAAATTTCTGAACACAAAATGCATTCAGAACGCGGCATCATCACCCCGGAAACAGCAGAACGTATCAACGCCACCCGTAAGGCTGGCGGGCGTATTATTGCCATTGGCACCACCAGCCTGCGCCTGTTGGAAACCGCAACAGATGAAAACGGCATTGTGCATCCGTTTGATGGCACAACCTCCATTTTCATTCGGCCCGGCTATCAATTCCGCGCTGTGGATATGCTGCTCACCAATTTCCACCTGCCGCGCTCTACGCTTTTCATGCTGGTTTCCGCCTTTGCAGGGGTTGAGCGTGCCCGGCAGATTTATGCCCATGCCGTTGCCAGCGGTTACCGCTTTTATTCCTACGGCGATGCCTGCCTGCTGCGCTGCGCCCACTCCATCCATGCCCACCACCTCGGAACAGTAGAATGACCCGCTTTAACTGGACGTGTGAAAGCACAGATGGCGCCGCGCGCGCAGGCATGCTGCACACAGCCCACGGCCCTGTGGCCACCCCAACCTTTATGCCGGTTGGCACCGTTGGCACGGTAAAAGCCATGACCATGGATGCCGTGCGCTCCACCGGTGCTGGCATTGTTCTGGGCAATACCTATCACCTCATGCTGCGGCCGGGGGCAGAACGCATACGCGCCTTGGGTGGCCTGCATAAGTTTATGGATTGGTCTGGCCCGATTCTGACAGATTCAGGGGGCTTTCAGGTTATGTCCCTTGGCGCGCTGCGACGCTTGGATCAGGACGGCGTCACCTTCCGCTCCCATATTGATGGTTCTGAACATCGGCTCACGCCTGAAAGTTCAACAGACATCCAGCACGCGCTGGATGCCACCATCACCATGTGTTTTGATGAATGCCCAGCCCTACCTGCACCGCCGGAAGCCATTGCGGCTTCCATGCGGCTTTCCATGCGCTGGGCTGCGCGCTCCCGCCAGGCTTATGTGCAGCGCGAAGGGTATGGTCAGTTCGGTATTGTGCAAGGCGGCACGGAACCTGAACTGCGGGCAGAAAGCGTAAAGGCGCTCACCGATATTGGGTTTGAAGGCTACGCCATTGGGGGCCTAGCAGTTGGCGAAGGGCAGGAACTGATGTTCGCCACGCTGGACACCACCACCCCCATCATGCCGCAGGACAAGCCGCGCTACCTGATGGGCGTAGGCACCCCAGATGATCTGCTGGGCAGCGTGCAACGCGGCGTGGATATGTTTGACTGCGTGATGCCCACACGCGCAGGCCGCACCGCCCGCGCCTATACCGAGCGCGGTACGCTCAACCTGCGCAATGCACGCCATGCCACAGATGCACGCCCCATTTCTCCGCATTGTGACTGTCTGGCCTGTTCACGCCATAGCCGCGCCTATCTGCACCATTTATTCCGCGCCAATGAAATTCTCGGCCCCATGCTGCTGACATGGCATAATATTGCCTATTACCAGCGCCTGATGCGCCAGATTCGGCAGGCGATTATTGAAAAACGGCTAGATGCGTTGGCCACCACTTTGCGTGCAGAATGGGCAGCAGAGGACTGGACGGAAGATGAAATGCCACAACCCACCATTCCGCCTGTTCCCTGAACAAGTGCTTCCATGACTGCACCCGCAGCAAAACTGGCGGAAAAAATACGCATCAAGGCGCTGGAACTGGGGTTTGATGCCATTGGCTTCTGCCCCGCTCATCTGAGGCCAGAAGTGCGTGCGCGGCTGAAAGACTTTTTGGCTGAAGGATATCATGGTGAAATGGGCTGGCTGGCAGACCGCACAGAGCAGCGCAGTCAACCCACCGCTCTATGGCCAGAAGCCCGCAGTGTTATTGCATTGGGCCTGAACTATGCACCGGCAGAGAATCCATTAAACACACTTCAGAATCGCACATGCGGGAATATTTCCGTTTATGCGCGCCACCGTGATTATCACGATGTTGTTAAGGGCATGCTCAAGCATCTGGCACAGTTTGTTGTGCGTGAAGCCCGCATGGTGCTGGATACACCCCCGGATGTGAAAGTATTTGTTGATACAGCCCCCGTGGCAGAAAAGCCTTTGGCCGCACAGGCCGGGCTAGGCTGGCAAGGCAAACACACCAATCTGGTTTCCCGACAACACGGAAGCTGGCTTTTTCTAGGTGAAATCTACACCACGCTGGAACTACCAACATCTGCCGATTCTGGGGGCAGTTGCGGCAGCTGTACCCGTTGCCTGAATGCATGCCCCACACAGGCTTTTCCTGCTCCTTATCAAATGGATGCACGCAAGTGCATTTCCTATCTGACCATTGAACATGCAGGCCCTATTCCTGCCCCACTACGCAAAGCCATTGGCACACATATCTATGGGTGCGATGATTGTCTGGCCGTATGCCCGTGGAACCGCTTTGCTCAGGCATCCCGCCACATCAAGCTACAACCGCGGCCAGATTTGATAGCGCCAGAACTGGCAACGCTCAGCCAGCTTGATGATGCCGCTTTTCGCACCATGTTTTCTGGCTCTCCCATCAAACGCATTGGCCGCAATCGGTTTATACGGAATGTGCTGATAGCCATTGGCAATTCCGGCCACCCGGCACTGCTGCCCTACGCACAATCCTTGCAGCAAGACCCGGATTCTGTGGTGGCGGAAGCCGCAAATTGGGCCACGCAGTGCCTGATGGGAGAGGCAACTTGAGCCGCCATTTACGCAAACGCAGCCTAATTCTGGCAGGCCATGATACCAGCGTGGCACTGGAACCCAGCTTCTGGAACGCGCTGGAAGATATTGCAAACCAGCAAAAACAAACGTTGCCTCAACTGGTTACAAAGGTGGATGCAGCACGTTCCCCCGAGCAATCACTGGCCTCTGCCTTGCGGGTTTATGCGCTGGAATGGCTGACACACCAACTTGCCGCAAGCGCGACTCCCGGCACCTGAAAACAACGCAGAACTGCTGTGCCCGCTTTAACGCATCAGGTTGTTTGGGCACGCTGCCAGAACGTGATAAACTGCTTTTATGGCGATCTGGGGTAAAATTTTTGGTGGCGTAGCCGGTTTTGCCGTAGGCGGCCCGGTTGGCGCAGCGGTTGGCACAGCACTGGGCCACGCAGCAGATACAGGTGCGATTCTTCAGCCCCCTACAGGCGGTTGGAGCGATAAATGGGCTGCGCGTGCACGGCCAGACCCTAATGGTGCAGCCACCTTTGTGGCCGCCAAGCTGGCTGCTGCCCTTGGCAAGAAGGAACAGCTTTATGGGCTGTCCTGCGTTATTTTAAGCGCCAAGCTGGCCAAGTGCGATGCACCCGTTAACCGGCGTGAAATCAACGCCTTTAAATCTCGTTTTCGCGTGCCTGATGAAAACATGCGTGAAGTTGGCCGCCTGTTTGATATGGCCCGCCAGCGCACGGATGACTACGAGGCTTTTGCGCGCGAACTGGGGCAGGTTTACGCAACAGACAAACGCCCGTTGGAAGACCTGATGGGGATTCTGTTTACAATTGCACGGGCTGATCTGGCTGCGGATGAACCGCTGGCTCCAGAGGAAGAGCGCTTTCTCAAGCGCGTGCATGCCCTGTTTGGCCTGAGCCGTGGCGCTTGGGAGCGTGCAGCCCATGGGCGGTCTACCCCAGCAATGGCTGAAGATGATGCCTATGCTGTTATGGGGGCCTCGCCTGATCTTTCAAACGAAGAACTGCGCGCTGTCTGGAAAAAGCTGGTGCGGCAATATCACCCGGATATCCTTCTGGCCCGGAATGCCAGCGCCGTTGAAATTGAAGCCGCATCCGTCAAGATTTCACGCATTAACGCTGCGTGGGATATCATCAAGCGTGATCGTGGTCTTTGATTTCAGGATTCTCTTTTCTTTTTGAAGCAAGATAGAAAGTGCGACTTTCTAGCAACAGGTTGCACAAAAATCTCTCACTCCGCTGTCAAAGGTCGCGCACACAGGTCTATTTTACGCCCCTGTTTGTTATGCAAGTAAGCCCTGCCATTGCGCCGCTGGTTTCTCGTGGTAGAGAAAGCGACAGCAATTGGCCTGCATACAGCATGGGCCAGACAGTCGTCACAGAGCAAAGGTAAAGGTGGCAATGATTTCAGGACGGAACGGCTCAAGGCTCCGCCCTCGCGCGCAGGCAAAAAAAAGTCAAACGCGGGAAGGTTCCTCGGCACAGCGCCGTTTTCGTCTGGGCACATTCTGCCTGGCCGCCACTTTGCTGGGCACGGCAGGATGCAGCGCCATTAAGGCACCTGTGCCCAAGGACCCGGATGCTCTGGCTGAATACAAGGCTGCGAACGATCCCTACGAACCGTTGAACCGCAAAATGTTCAACATGACCATGAAGTTCGATAAGTGGGCCCTTCGCCCCATGGCCAAGGCTTACGTATGGGCCGTACCGCGCCCGGTGCGTAATTCTTTGGGCAACCTTGTCAGAACCATGAACGAGCCCTCCGTGTTCTTTAACGATGTAGGGGCCGGCAAACCACGCCGCGCAGGCGATATGTTTGTACGCTGGTGCGTGAACATGACTGTCGGCTTGGGTGGTTTGATTGACGTGGCTAAAATGGCCGGGTTCCCGCACCATGATAACGATGCCGGCATGACATTGGCCAACTGGGGCATTCCCGCAGGGCCTTATCTGTTCCTACCAATGGGGCCATCTTCTATCCGTGATGGTATTGGCTACGCCATTGACCAAGGCCTTTCTCCATGGGACTATGTGCCACGCGGATACGGGTTGGTCAGCTTCAACTGGGCGTATAACCTGTTTGGGGTGGTTCATGCCCGTTCTGAGCATCTGGATGAGCTTGATGCGCTGGAACGTGATGCGTTGGATCCTTATGCCACCATCCGCAGTGCCTATCAGCAACAGCGCCGGGCGCAGGCCGAAGCCATCAAGAATGATAACCGTGCGACCGTGCCAGACTGGTACCATTAAGAAAAACAGCCAAAAGGGTACACAGACATGAAATTTCTTTCAAGCCGCCGTGTTGTTCTGGGTGCCTTTGCCCTGCTTTGCGCTGGTGGCCTTTTTTCCGCTCCTGCACGCGCTGCGGAAAACGCAAAACAGTTTATTCAGGTGTTTGGCAATCAGCTTGTTGCCATCGTCAACAGCCCTATTCCGTTGGCTGAAAAGAAAGAAAAAGTGCTGCCTTTGGTGCAGAAAAACGTCGATATTGATGGAATCGGTCGTTACTGTCTGGGCCGTTACTGGAAAACCGCTTCTCCAGATCAGCAGCAGCGTTATCTGGGCCTGTTCCATCAGGTTCTGGTTAACGCCATTACGGACAAGCTGGGTGAATACCGCGGCGTAAACTTTACGCTGGGCAATGTTACCAGCACTGGTGCTGGTGAATACGCCGTAGACAGCACGCTGGTGCGCCCACAGCAGCCTGCCGCTGCCATGCAGTGGATTGTAAGCGATACCTCTGGCAGCCCCAAAGTGGTGGACGTTATTGGTGAAGGTGCAAGCCTGCGCCTGACACAGCGGAATGACTATTCATCCTACATCGCACGCAATGGCGGTAACGTAGGTGCCCTGCTGGATGCCTTGCAGCGCCAGCTGAGCCACCACAACGCACCGGCTAACTAACGCAAACATATTCCAATTTAAAAAGGGGTGTTCCATATGGAACACCCCTTTTTTATGGCTTGGGCCAAACGCTTTCATAAACCAGCATTGTCTGGCCATCTCTCTGAAACGTTTCTTCCACCCGCATCCCAATGCCGCCCAGAATAGTGCGGGATGCCACATTGCTTTCTGCCGCAACGGCAATCACTTTATTAATCCCGGCGTCATGCGCAAAGTTAAGGGCTGCCCCTGCGGCCTCTCGCGCAATGCCACGGCCACTGGCCCACGGAAAAAGTGCAAAACGCAGGGCAAAGCCGCGTCCATCTGGCCGGTCATGAATACCGGTCATCCCTACAAAGCGGCCTTTTTCATGAATAGTGAAAATACCTACCCGATGGCAGGCCCAGAAAGCGATATCATCCGCCATTTCCAGTTCCGCCTGTTGGCGGCTGCGCACACCACCAAGCATGCGACCAAAGGCACCTCCATCTGCCTTCAGGCGCACCATATCTTCCATATCCCGCCAAGTTACGGGCTTAAGCAGTAAGCGCGGAGTTCTGACCGAACGCGAATCCACAATTCACACCTTGCAGCAAAGAAAAGGCAGGTACCCTTCCTTTAATTGCACATGCTGCCGGTAATACATGGTGCCTTCATCAAGATAGGAGCCCAGTAAACTCAGGGCTCCTATTAACCTTACTTAGCGCGCAAGAGGTTTGTACTGGATACGGCCTGGTTCTGTAGCCTCCGGGCCCAGACGACGGCGCTTGTCTTCTTCATATGCCTGGAAGTTCCCTTCAAACCATTCCACGTGGGAATCGCCTTCAAAGGCCAGAATATGCGTTGCCAGACGGTCCAGGAACCAGCGATCATGCGAGATGACCACAGCACAACCAGGAAATTCTGCCAGTGCATCTTCCAACGCACGCAGAGTATCTACGTCCAGATCGTTGGTCGGTTCGTCCAACAGGATCACGTTGCTTTCCTGACGGAGCATCTTGGCCAGATGCACGCGGTTGCGCTCACCACCAGAAAGCACGCCTACCTTCTTCTGCTGGTCAGACCCTTTGAAGTTAAAGGCCCCAACATAGGCACGTGAAGGCACAGCCCGTTTGCCAAGATAGATCACATCTGTGCCGCCGGAAATTTCTTCCCACACGGTTTTGTCTGCATCGAGATCATCACGAGACTGGTCTACGTAGCCAAGCTTGACGGTTTCACCAATCTTCAGATCACCCGCATCTGGCTTTTCCTGCCCAATAATCATTTTGAACAAGGTGGATTTACCAGCACCGTTCGGGCCAATAACCCCCACAATGCCACCCGGTGGCAGCTTAAAGTTGAGGTTATCAATCAGCAGGCGCTCACCAAAACCCTTGGTTAGGTTTTCGGCTTCAATAACAGTGCCACCAAGGCGTGGGCCAGGCGGAATAACAATGTCTGCCACGCCGCTAACTTTTTCAGCACTAGCAGCCAGCATTTCCTCATATTTGGTAATACGGGCTTTGCTTTTGGTCTGCCGGGCTTTGGGGCTGGCGTTAATCCATTCCTGTTCCGCAGCCAATGCGCGTTGGCGGGCACTTTCTTCCTTTTCTTCCTGAGCCAGACGCTTACGCTTCTGTTCCAGCCAGGAGGAATAGTTACCCTCGAACGGAATACCGCGGCCACGCTCGATTTCCAGAATCCAGTTGGTCACGTTGTCCAGGAAGTAACGGTCATGGGTAATGACCATCACGGTGCCATCGTAATCCTTCAGCGTGCGTTCAAGCCACGCAACACTTTCAGCATCCAGATGGTTGGTGGGTTCGTCCAACAGCAGCAGATCGGGCTTTTCCAGCAACAGGCGGCACAGGGCCACGCGGCGGCGCTCACCACCGGAAAGCTTATCGACCGGGCTATCTGCCGGCGGGCAGCGTAGGGCGTCCAGCGCAATATCCAGCTTGCGGTCCAGCTCCCAGCCATCACCGGCATCAATCTTTTCCTGCAATTCGGCCTGTTCGGCCAGCAGGGCATTCATTTCCTCATCTTCCATGGGTTCGGCAAAGCGGGCGGAAATCTCGTTAAACCGATCTACGGCCTTTTTGAGATCACCAAAGCCCAGAGCCACGTTCTCACCCACGGTCAGCTTGGGGTCTAGCTGCGGTTCCTGCTCCAGATAGCCAACACGCACACCTTCTGCGGCCCATGCCTCACCACCGAATTCCTTATCGATGCCAGCCATGATTTTCAGCAGGGTAGACTTACCAGCACCGTTCACACCCAGAATGCCAATTTTGGCACCCGGCATGAAGGACAGCGTGATGCCTTTGAACACTTCACGCCCGCCGGGATAGGACTTTGTCAGATCCTTCATGACATAAACGTATTGATAGGATGCCATGATAATGAACTCCCGTAATGCGGATGGGTAAGATAAAACTGGCGGGTGCGACCACATCGGCGCAGCAAGCTGTTATCGCCTGCGCCCGGCAGGACTTGAACCCGCAACCAAGCCGTTATGAGCGGCCCGCTCTAACCAATTGAGCTACGGGCGCGCAGGCGGGTTCCTGATTACGCAACCTGAGCGATTTGGCAAGGGTTTCTGTGCTGAAAACTGCCAGTTGGCATGAAAAACGCATTACTCTTGGCAAGCGGGCATCTGCCAGATAGGGTTTGCCGCCTTTAATTTTTCAGCTCTGGAGCAGTCTTCAATGGACGTTTCAAAACTTTCCCCCGGCAAAGATGTGCCGTTTGATATTAACGTCGTGATCGAAATTCCGCAGGGTTCTTCAGTCAAATACGAAATTGACAAAGAAAGCGGCGCCCTTGTGGTAGACCGTTTCCTGTTCACACCCATGGCTTACCCCACGGCTTACGGCTTTATCCCCAACACGCTGGCAGCTGATGGCGACCCGACGGACGCTCTGGTGCTGACCCCGCACAATGTTGTGCCCGGCTGCGTGATTCGCGCCCGCCCGATTGGCGTTCTGAAGATGGAAGACGAATCCGGTCAGGACGAAAAAATCATCTGCGTCCCGCACGACAAAGTGCACCCGCAGTTTACCAAAGTGGAAAGCGTGAGCGATCTGCCGGAAATTACCGTGCAGGCCATTGAACACTTCTTCACCCGCTATAAAGACCTCGAAAAAGGCAAATGGGTGAAAGTGACCGGTTGGGGCACCAAGGAAGAAGCAGGCGAGTTCATTGTAAAAGCTCTGGAAGCTGCAAAAGGCAAATAAGCCGCCTTTGCACTCTGCTTACAAAAAGCTGCGGTGGCTTCTGCCCCGCAGCTTTTTTCTTGCCTCATACCCTGCGTAAAAAGAGTTCTTCCAGAAAACGGCTTATCAAGCATGCCCTTCCCCTCCAATATGAGACACGGATATTGGAGAAAACCAGCATGCCCATCACGGGGTCTTCCCTTCCCTCACGTCAGCCCGTTCTCTTTCTCCCTCATGGTGGTGGCCCCTGCTTTTTTATGGATTGGCCCGATACGTGGGACCGGATGGCGGAATATCTCCGCAGTACGCAAAACACCCTGCCCCGCAAACCCGATGCCATTGTGGTGGTTTCTGGCCATTGGGAAGAAGACATCCCCACCGTTACGGCTGCGCCCAATCCACCGCTCATTTATGATTACTATGGCTTTCCACCACATACCTATCAGTTGCAATACTCGGCACCAGGCAGTCCTGCGCTGGCCAGCACTGTTTGCAACCTTTTGCATGAAGTTGGCATGCCATGTGCCACAGACGAAGAACGCGGGTTCGACCACGGCGTTTTCATCCCCTTTATGCTGGCGTTTGAAGACGCCAATATTCCGATTGTGGAGCTATCCCTGCTGAAAAGCATGGATCCCGCAGCCCATATTGCCCTTGGAGCTGCTCTGGAACCTCTGCGTGCCCAGAATGTGCTGATTGTTGGCACGGGCATGACCTATCATAACCTACGCCACTTCATGAACGGCTCTCCTGCTACCAATCAGGCTGCACAAGAATTTGATACATGGCTGGCAAAAGCGGTGACCACCCCACCAGTTGAACGCAATACACAGCTCATACACTGGACCTCTGCACCCGGCGCACGCGTCTGCCACCCGCGAGAGGAACATTTACTGCCACTTATGGTGGCAGCAGGTGCTGCCGGACAGGATGAAGGCGTGCGCACGTATAGCGATATAGTTTTGGGTAAAGCGCTATCTGGATTCCGCTTCGGTTAGAGGCGGAAAAAACTTACCGGAAACTTTCTGTTTGCTCAGGAGCTATGCCTCTAAAAGCTCTCGTTTTTGAAGGAACAGCTTATGAGCACCTCTTTCCCGCGCCCTTTCCTGACACTTGTGGGATTAACCGTTGTTCTCTCCACAGCTCAAGCTGCTCCAGCCTTTTCTGCCGTTGAACAGGGAAACTACGCTGTAGATCCCAACCACACACAAGTGGTGTTTTCTGTGCTCCATCTGGGCTTTACCAATTATGCTGGCTTTTTCTCCAACGCATCGGGCACGCTTGCGCTGGATCCTGCCCAGCCAGCCCAATCCCGGCTGAGCGTTTCCATTCCTGTTGGCAGCATCCTGACACCCAGCACCAAACTGACCGAAGAGCTCAAAACATCTGAGTGGTTTGATGTGGCCCGCTACCCCAAGGCTGAATTTGTTTCCTCCAAAATCACACAAACCGGCACAGACACGGCTGATATTGAGGGGCAATTCACGCTACATGGCATTACACAGCCGCTCACCCTGCATGCACGCTTTATAGGTGCTGGGCAAAACCCCATGAACAAAACCTATACTGTGGGCTTTCAGGCTACGGGAGAGCTGAAACGCAGTGCCTATGGCATAAAAACCTATGTGCCTCTGGTGGCAGACAAAGTGGAGCTTTCCATTGCTGGGGCATTTGAAAAGGCAAAATAAGCCATTCCTTTCAAAAGAAATTGCCGCTTTTCTGGGCTTGGCGAGAGAAAATTTTCCTGAAATGAATTTTTTTATGAAAACCCTGTTGCCAAACGCGAAAACATCGCTATAAAGCGCGACATACCAACGCACGAAAGCGCGTTGAAACTGCGGGTGTAGCTCAGTTGGTTAGAGCGCCGGCCTGTCACGCCGGAGGTCGCGGGTTCGAGCCCCGTCACTCGCGCCACTTTATTTCCTTAAAAATTTAATTTCTTTTAGGAACACAAAGTGGTGCGGCCTGCTTTTGTCCGGCTGCCAAGCAGCCGGAAGCAAGGCTTTTCAGCTTCAATCACCTAAAGCGCTGGCACCTTGCAGAATAACTGCAACGGCATGCACTGTGGCAGCAATACGCGCAGCTGTTTGCACAGCAGATGCCCCCAACGCTTCGCGCACGATCTTTTCATGGCTGGTTACGCACAGATCACACCCGTTAATCACGGAAACCGCCAGACACCACAGCTCAAAATCAGCTTTTTCCACACCGGGCTTGGCAATCACGCTCATGCGCAGCTGTGCAGGCATTTTGGAATATTCACCACCCGCCATGTGCACAAAGCGATAGTAAATATTGTTCATGGCCATGATGGCGTTGGCTGATTTAGCCGCCGTCAGTGCTTCGGGGGAAAGTGTTGAAGCAAACTGCGCCACAATGGCTGATGTCACTTCATCATTCCGGGCTGCCAGTGCAGATGCCACAAATGTACCCGCAAGCTGCTGCGGTGTCAGCGTAACATCATTGGCCAAGGAGCTGAGATTCAGCCGCAGGTCTTTGGCGTAATCGGGAATACGATCCTTGATTGAATCAATGGACATAGCGTTTTCCAGTTTTCAGGTTATTCGGAAAAATCAGACGCATAGCGTCATTACGGTTTTTGCCGCGTAAGCTGCACCATTATTTGGCACAAATGGTAACCACATCAGGGCTACCGCCTTCCCCTTCTGGAAGAAGGCAACGGGTGACAAATGCCACCCGCAACCGCCTCATCCGGCCCGTAGGCCAGATGAAATTTTCAGGCTCAGACTTTAATAAAGTCGTCACCCTTCTTCCAGTTACATGGGCACAGTTCGTCGCTCTGCAGACCATCCAGAATACGCAGGATTTCCTGAGGGTTACGACCAACGGACAGATCGTTAACGGACACGTGGCGGATCACGCCATGCGGGTCCACAACAAAGGTCGCGCGCAGGGCAACGCCGGCTTCTTTAGCCAGAACGCCTGTGCTTTCTGTCAGCTCACGCTTGATGTCAGCCAGCATCGGGATCGGCAGATCCTTCAGGTCATCATGATGCAGGCGCCAGTTAAGGTGCACGAACTGGCTGTCGATGGACACACCGTACACAACGGCATCACGATCAGCGAAGTCTTTGGCCAGCTTACCGAAAGCCACGATTTCTGTCGGGCAGACGAACGTGAAGTCCATCGGCCAGAAGAATACGATCTTCCACTTACCGGCATCGCTCTTGTCAGAAATCTGAACGAAATCGCCCTTCAGGCCTTCCGGGCCACCAGGAACGGCGGTCAGATCAAAGCTTGGAAATTTATCGCCAACTGTCAGCATAATCTTGCTCCTTATAGCTTGGCACACGCCATGCAGCACCAACGTGCCACCGGCTGTGGTATCCTGTATGGCGCGGCTTTTTCATTTAAGCCAATGAATATTTTATATCAAAATCATTGAAGTATTCGATGAAATGCCGAAGATTTGCCTCTCAGATACATTGCATCAGGAAATCATGCCGTGCTGCCGCTGCCTTCTGCCCAGCAATTACGCTATCTGATCACCCTTTCAGAACTGCGCCATTTCGGGCGGGCCGCTGCCGCTTGTGCTGTAACGCAATCCACCCTTTCCGCCGGAATTATGGCACTGGAACGCCAGCTTGATGCCCCTTTGCTGGACCGCACCGTAGGCAAGAAAGTGGTGTTCACCCCTTTGGGGCACGAAATTGCCCTCAAAGCCCGGCAGGCACTGGCCGCGCTGGAAGCCGTGCCACAACTGGCCGCCGCAGCCCGCACACCACTGACAGGGCCATTACGAGTCGGCATTATTCCAACCATCGGGCCGTTTCTGATTCCGCAACTTGTGCGTAACCTGCGAGAGCATTTTCCGCGCCTTTTACTCTCCATTACGGAAGACACCACAGAACATCTGCTAGAAAAACTCTCCCTCGGCCAGTTGGACATACTGGTGCTGGCCATGCCCTGCCTGTGTGATGGCACGGAAACACACCCATTATGGCAAGATCCTTTCCGGGTGATTATGCGGCCTGATCACCCATTTTCTGCCTTATCTGCCGTGCCCGCTTCTCAGTTATCCGAACACAGTATGATCATGATGGAAGATGGGCACTGCCTGCGTGATCAAACTTTGGCCATTTGCCGCCAGAGCCCAAGCCGTAGCGGATCTGAAGGAGAAAGCGACTCCACTTTTACCGCCATGTCTCTCCACTCCATGGCAGAAATGGTAGAACTGGGGTTGGGCATTGCCATCATGCCCGAACTGGCCATTCATGCCGGCATTCTGCAGGGGCGCAATCTTATTGCACGGCCTCTCACCAGTGATCTGGCGCGGCGCACCATTGGGCTGGCATGGCGGCCGAGATCTCCCCGCGCCGCAGATTTTCAGACACTCGCCGCAACCTTTGCGGCATTGGCTCCACCTGTATCTACCTCTCGCAAAACAAATAAAGCCGTTAAATTGTAAGAAAATGCGCCCGAAACTGCGAGAAATATTGACTCTAACGCACGCACCCGGTATGTGCCGAGCCAACTTATTTTGTACGTCCATCAGCATCGGCGGAGAAAACGGGCCATGAAAATCAGAAACAGCCTGAAGTCGGCCAAAGTGCGCGATAAAGACTGCCGTGTAGTGCGTCGTCGCGGCCGGGTTTATGTTATCAACAAGAAGAACCCTCGCATGAAAGCTCGTCAGGGCTAATTGCATGCGTCATCCGGCCCTTTTTGGCTGGCTGAACACGCATGTCATGCGTAAAACCCGTTTTTCCGCTTGCCGGAGAAACGGGTTTTTGTTTGTCGGCCTCTGCGCAATACATCTGGGCTTTCCCACTACGGTGTGGGCACAAGCCAGCACGCCACCGGCTACCTCTGCTCCCTTACAAGCAAATACGGCAGCACAGCATCCCAACAGCGTTGCTGAGCAGATCAAACAGCTCTCCACGGCCTTGGCTCATGCCAAAACGCCAGAAGAAGCTCATGATCTGCAAGAAAAGCTGGAAGCCCGCCGCTCTGCCAAACTCTCCCCCACCACGCAGCTTCTGGTGCGTCGGGCTGAAAAAGACCTGACAACCGATAAGCCAGATGATGCAGTGGAAGACATAGGCGATGCACTGGCCCTGCAACCTGACCAAGCCATTCTGTGGCGCACACGCGCCCAGATGCGCCTTGTAGCTGGAGACCTAAAAGGGGCTATCACCGACATTGGTGAAGCCTTGCAGCGTGATCCACTAGACGTGGAAAGCTGGAGTCTGTTGGCGAGCGTTGAAGAACATCGGAATGATGGCAAAGCCGCCCTGAAGGCATGGCAGAAAGTGCTGGAACTCAGCCCCATGACAGACCGCAACCACAAGCGGCTGGATGCGCTGCACATTAAAGCCTACGGGCAACCCACCTGAGAAGGAGGCAGGGCGTTAGGCCTGCTTGTTCTCAATCAGGCTTTTGCGAATTTTGCGGCCCCGCTCAATCCGATCCACAATGTAATCAGAATCTCCCCACCGGATGGCGCGCGCCATAGCCTGTGCATCTTCCATAAACCGGCCCAGCATTTCCAGCAGTGCTTCACGGTTAGAAAGAAAAATATCCCGCCACATAATGGGGTCTGATGCCGCAATGCGCGTAAAATCCCGAAAGCCGGATGCCGCAAAATCCAGCACTTCAGACCGGGTTTCACTCGCCAGATCATCTGCTGTGCCGCAAATGGTAAAGGCCAGCAAATGCGGCAAATGGCTTACAATCGCACAAACACGATCATGATGTGCAGGTGTCATTTCCCGCAAGCGGGCACCGCAACGCTCCCACAAGGTACACACTTTTTCCAGCGCTTCTGTGGTGGTGCAGTCTAACGGCGTAATCAGGCACCAGCGATTCTCAAACAAATCTGCCAGCCCGGCATCTGGGCCAGAAAACTCCGTGCCTGCCATGGGGTGCGTGGGCACATATGGCACATCTGCCCGAAGTGAAGGGCTGATGGCTTCAATAACCGATACTTTGGTAGAGCCGACATCCGTTAACACTGCGCCGGGCTTCATGGCCGGAATAACCTGTGCGGCCACTGGCCCCATAGCGCCTACCGGCACGCATAACATCACACAATCTGCCTGTGCGGCTGCGGCTGCGGCATCTGTTGTCACTTCATCCGCAATACCCAGTTCTGCCACACGGGCGCATACATCCGGGCTTTGATCCACCGCTATAAGCTTGCGGGCCAGATTGCCCTCCGCCTGCGCGCGCCGCAGCACGGAAGACCCGATAAGCCCCGGCCCAATAACAGCCAGTGTATCAAAAACAGGTACTGTATCCTCAGCCAAGGTGGGTATCCTTCACCACTGAAGAAGATGGAGGATAAGCGGCCTTGTCCTCATCATTTTTGTCATTACCGCGCAGGCCGTGCATTTCCATGAACTGCCATGCCAGCAGAACGGGAATGCCGATGATAATTTCACGTCCGCGACGCAGCAGAGAAAGCCCAAGAGACACAGAAGGATCAATGCCAAAAGCATGGCCCAACGCCATGTAGGCCCCTTCCTGCACCCCCAAGCTACCGGGCACTAAAAAGCCCAAAGACATGATGGCGCAGGTAACACCTTCCACAGCAATGGCATTGGGGAAGGAAAGATGCGCCCCCAGAAAACGCGCCGTCAGCCACAGCATGGCCGCACTGCCCAGCCACCCCACAAAATGGTACAGCGCAGAGCGGCAAATATGCCACGGGCGGCTCCATGCGGCTTCCATCTGCTCTTGCAGATCATCTGCGCCTTGTGTGAGGTTTTCATGCCATTGGGAAGCAAGGCTGCGGGTAAATGTGCCACCAAATTTGCGGAACAAATTACCACCATGCCGCTGGGTCCAGATAAACCCGGCCGTACCCGCAATCAGAAACACCGCGCCACACACCACGGGCACAACAAACGGGCTGGAACGCTGATGCGCCACCAGAAAAGCAACGGCCAGCAGCACAAAAGCCACCTGCCCCATCACTTCCGTGGTGATATCTACCAGATTGGCGCAAGCCGCCTCTGGCAACGCCACTTCCCGCTTATCGCCTTTATAAAACCCATGCGATGAACACGTGGCCCGAATCCCGATAACAATGCCACCAAGCTGAGAAAAAGGCAGACATGTAGCCGCCGCATCGCGCACCATACGGGCGGACAGCAGCCGGAAATAGCCCAGTTCGGGAAAAGCCGCATGCCAGGCCAGCCCCAGAACGCCATCTACCAGCAACTGGCAGCATACCATTACAAGAAAGCCGCCCAGACCTATACGCATAACAGCATGCAAAACGGAATCGAAACCGCTCCATGCCATTGCTGCCGTAACGGCCACAAGCCCGAGAAAAGTAAGAAAAACCGTAAGCTTCTTCAAGGCCCCAGCTCTGTCTGTCCAGCACACCCAAGGCCCTTTGCCATGTGGTAAAAAGCAACCGGCGCATCAGTGTGTGTGTGTGATTGGTCCGTCCCCTTACACCACCACGGGGTCTGGCGCCACCTCGGACAGCAGGATAAAGAAACAGACCTGCCGTTCGGGATTAACGTCCTTACCACTTTTATTTACGTATCGTACCTCTGGGGGAGCGTATATTCTCATGACTGCCCATACCCTCGTAACCGGCGCAACAGGCTTTGTTGGTTCCGCCGTAGCCCGCACTTTGCTGGAACGGGGGCATTCCCTGCGGCTAATGGTGCGCGACGGCAGCGACAGACGCAATATTGCGGACATTCCTGCCGATCTGGTGGACGGTGACCTTTCGCGCCCCGAAACCTTTGCCCGTGCGGTAGAAGGCTGCCGCTACGTGTTTCATGTTGCGGCTGATTACCGCCTGTGGGTGCCAGACCCCGCCCCCATGATGACGGCAAACGTAGAGGGCACGCGCCAGCTTATGCTTGCCGCACAAGCGGCTGGTGTTGAAAAAATTGTGTATTGCTCTTCTGTCGCGGCATTGGGCCTGATTGGTGATGGCTCCATTGCCGATGAAAACACACCAGTGCAGGAACATGCCGTTATTGGCATTTACAAGCGCTCCAAATACCGGGCCGAGCAGGAAGTGCTGCAACTGGTGCGCGATCAGGGGCTGCCGGCTGTTATCGTTAACCCCTCCACCCCCGTTGGCCCGCGAGACATCAAACCCACCCCCACCGGGCAGATGATTCTGGATTGCGCCGCTGGCCGCATGCCGGCCTATGTAGATACAGGCGTGAACATTGTGCATGTAGATGACGTTGCAGAAGGCCATGCACTGGCGCTGGAACGTGGCACAATTGGCGAAAAATACATTCTGGGTGGAGAGAACTACCTGCTGGGTGATCTGTTCGCCATGGTTTCAGAAATTGCCCACGTGCCGCCGCCAAAAATCAAACTGCCGCAGGAAGTAATCTGGCCTGTAGCTATTGTGTCTGAATGGCTTTCCCGCTCCTTTGGCATCAATCCGCGCGTTACGCGTGAGATGCTGGCCATGTCCCGCAAAAAAATGTTCTTCTCATCTGATAAAGCCAAGCGTGAACTGGGGTATAACCCACGCCCTGCACGCAAGGCGGTAGAAGATGCCATTACCTGGTTCCGCAATAATGGCATGCTGAAATAGGAGAGCAGCGGTGATACTGGCTCTGGCTATTTTATGCGCCATTATCTGGATCGGGCTGATATTTTTTCATGGAAAGTTTTGGCAGGCTGGCCCCATTCTGCGCCCCGCAGAAGCAGGCCGAACGCATATGGACATTGCGCCAGATGTTACGGTGGTTGTGCCTGCCCGAGATGAAGCTGACTCCATTCAACCAGCCCTTTCCTCCCTGCTGGCGCAGGATTACGTGGGCCGTCTTTCCGTTATTTTAGTAAATGATCGCAGCACGGATAATACCGGGGGATTGGCACGTGCATTGCCAGACCCCCATAACCGGCTGACAGTTATAGATGGGGCAGATCCTTCTGCCGGGTGGAGCGGCAAGCTATGGGCCGTTGCCCAAGGTGTGGCAGAAGCCGAACGCCAATGCGCAGATGGCAGCGGCTACATGCTGTTTACAGATGCAGACATCCTTCATGCGCCTGCACATGTTTCCACCTTGGTAGCCAAGGCACAAACAGACCGCCTGCACATGGTTTCCGAAATGGTGGAACTTCAGTGCGAAAGTCTTGCCGAGCGCGCTCTGGTGCCAGCCTTTGTGTTCTTTTTTGCCCTGCTTTACCCCTTTGCCAAGGTAAATAACCCCAAGGACAAAACTGCCGGTGCAGCCGGAGGCACCATTTTGCTGCGCCGCGATATGCTCCGCCAGATTGGTGGCATTGAAGCCCTGCGTGGCGCCCTGATAGATGACTGCACATTGGCAAGCTGCGTTAAACAGGCGGGCGGCCATTTATATCTAGGCCATTCCTGTCTGGCCAAATCTGTGCGCCCCTATCCAACCGCTGGTGATATCTGGCGTATGATTGCGCGCACGGCCTATGTGCAGTTACGCTTTTCCCCTACGCTATTGGTGCTGACAGTATTGGCCATGATTGTGGTGTGGCTTGCCCCTGCGGCACTTGCTCTTCTGGCGCATGGGCCTGCACAATGGGTGGGAGCAGCCACACTTGTGGTTTCTCTTTGCGCCTTTATCCCTACACTTCGGCGCTTTCGCCTTTCGCCCTTATGGGCATTGGCGCTGCCGTTTATCGCACTGTTTTATACAGCCGCCACTATCGGGTCTGCCCTTAACCATCACCGGGGCAAAGGTGTGGTCTGGAAAGACCGTGCTTACACCGAAGCTATCCCCAATGATGGGCGTACGCTGGAACAAAAAAGCCGGCGTGCCTGAAATATATCTGAAGTTCCCCTCTGGGCAGGGCCGCAGTTAAGGGATAGGCATTCCCGGCAGCCTCATGTAAATCACGGGGCTGCCCTTATCGCGCAATCATATTGAGCCAGGCATGACCAACACAACCAGCGTATGGGGAACAGCAGACGTTTCATCCGGGAAGGGAGCTTCCGATGAAAACTTTCCCGTCGGCTCCCTGCTCATCAGCAAAAGGCTGCGTCCGCATGTGCATGCCTATTATGACTATGCGCGCGTTATTGATGACATTGCAGACAGCGAAGCTCTTGCCCCCGATGACAAGATTACACGCCTGAATGCCATGGAAGAGGTTCTGCTGGGCAAGCGCGAACCTATCAACCGGCCCGATGCCCAGAGTGCGGCCACACTGCGCCGGTCTTTGCTGCAAACACATGTGCCGTTTGAAACAGCAACCGATCTGCTGATTGCCTTCCGTGACGATTCGCGCGGGCATGTCTATCAGACATGGGATGATCTGCTGCAATACTGCCGATATTCCGCCAACCCTGTGGGCCGTTATCTGATAGGCCTGCATGAAGAATCTTCCGCAGCCTTTGTTCCTTCCGATGCACTTTGCACATCATTGCAAATTCTGAACCACCTTCAGGATTGCGCGGGAGACCTCAAACGCCTGAAACGCTGCTATATTCCGGCAGACATGATGCAACGCTGTGGCACATCGCAAGATGATCTGCTGGCGGGCAGCACCTCCCCTGCCATGAGGCGTGTTTTCAACACCATGCTAGATGGCGTGGATGCCCTGAACCAGCAGGCATCCGCCTTAGCGGCCCATATCCGTGACCGCAGGTTCCGTATGGAATGCGCCGCTATTGTAGAGCTAGCACACTGCCTGACCCGCCGCCTACGGCGTGAAGACCCCTTGGCAGGACGTGTGGCCTTGCGCCGGGCAGACGGCATGCATGCAGCCATTGCGGCCCTGCGGGCATGGGCATGACCTTCCCGAATGGCAGAACTTCTGTAAAAAGAGCCTGACCAAATAACTTTGACAATCGAACAACAAGTGAGAAGCGCGTGACAACCCCAGACATCCAGATGCATGACGAGCCGACCCCCCTTGGGTGTGATCCTGCTGATCTTGCCTGGGTGGAAAGCACGGTCAAACAGGCAGGAACATCCTTTGCCGCTGGCATGCGCATCCTGCCGCCCATGCGCCGTTACGGCATGTATGCCATTTACGCTTTCTGCCGTGTGGTGGACGATATTGCCGACGGGCTCGCCCCATTGGCAGAACGCACGCAGGCGTTGGAAGAGTGGCATAAAAAGATTGCCCACCTGTATCAGGACAGGCTTGAAACCCCACATGAACCGCTAGAACGCGTTCTGCTGGCCGCCATTCCGTTCTTTGCCCTGCAACAGGCGGATTTTGATGCCATCATTGATGGTATGCTGATGGATACCTCTAGCCCAATTGTGGCGCCGGATGAAAAAACGCTGGACCTTTACTGTGACCGCGTGGCCGCAGCTGTTGGCCGTTTGTCTGTGCGTATTTTTGGTGAATGTTCCGATGAAGGTAATAAAGTTGCCTATCATCTGGGCCGCGCCCTGCAACTGACCAATATCCTGCGTGATTTGCCAGAAGATGCCGCCCGTGGCCGCCTGTATCTGCCATCCGATCTGCTGGACCGGTTTAACGTGCCGCATGATCCGGTAAAGGCGCTTACCGCCCCCGGCTTGCAGGAAGTTACCAAAATTATCGCAGCCCGCGCGCAAGACCACTTCACCACGGCATTTGCCACCATGAAGCTCTGCCGCCCACGCACCATGTTGCCAGCCCGCATTATGGGCGCCAGCTATGAAACGGTGCTGAAAAACCTGCGCAAACGTGGCTGGGGGCCTGATGTGCTGCGTCAGCTACCAGAAAGCTCCACCGTGGGTAAGGTTTACGCACTCGCCTGCTCTTATCTTCCCTGATCGCACGACAAGGAAACGGTGATGACAGGCACTTTGCATATTATTGGCGCGGGCATGGCCGGTTTGGCTGCTGCGGTAGAAGCCGCTGGCTCCGGCCCTCGTATTATCGTGCACGAAGCTGGCCGCGCCTGTGGTGGGCGTGCACGCTCTTATATGGACCGTCAGCTTGGTTGCCGGATTGATAACGGCAACCACCTGCTGCTTTCTGCCAACAAAACCGTTTTCCGTTACCTGGGGCTTACTGGTGCGCTGGATACCTTAACAGGCCCCCACGCACCGCTCTTCCCCTTTGTTGATCTTGCCGAAGATGCCCGCTGGACATTAAACCTCTCCCGCGGGCGTATGCCGTGGTGGGTGTTCCAGCCGCATCGGCGTGTGCCGGATATGCGCCTTCCAGATTTGCGCAGCCTTTACCGGCTGATGAATGCAGATGAAAACGAAACCGTTGCAGATTGCCTGCTACCCGGTGCCCTGGCCCGGCGGCTTTTAGAACCGTTTGCTATTTCGGCCCTCAATACACTTACAGATACCGGAAGTGCCGCATTGCTGGGCGCTGTTATCCGTGAATCCCTTTCCTTGGGTGGGAAAGCCTGTATTCCGTGGTTTGCCAAGGATGGTCTTTCCGAAACCTTGGTAGATCCGGCCCTCAAGCACCTGCAGGATATGAATGTAGAAGTACGCACCCAAAGCCGTATTACCGGCGTGCAAGAAGCGCGCGGCCGCATTACAACCCTGCATACCCCCGAAGAAGACATTATCTTGGGGCCTGATGATTCCATCATCATGGCTGTGCCCGCCCCTGTAGCGCACACGCTGTTGGCCAACAAGATTGCTGGCATAACTGCCCCAACGGAATTTGAAAGTATTCTAAACCTGCATTTCCGGCTGGATGAGCGCCCCATTCCACAAGGCTCTTTTGCGCAATGTGGATTTATGGGCGTTATTGGTGGTGTAACGGAATGGGTTTTCCTGCGTGAAAATATTCTGTCCGTTACCGTAAGTGCCGCCAACCGCTATGCAGACCAGAATCAGGATGATCTGGCCCGCACCATCTGGCAGGAAGTCTGCCGCGCTTGTGATGCCGTGCTGGAGCAACCCCTCCCGGCCGCACCGGCAGCCCAACGCGTTGTGTGGGAAAAACGCGCAACCTTTGCCGCCACGCCAGAACAAAACCGCTTGCGCTGCGGCCCAGCCACACCTTTGGTAAATCTGGCTCTGGCCGGAGACTGGACAAACACCGGCCTGCCCGCAACCCTTGAAGGGGCCATGCGGTCTGGCGTGCAGGCTGTTCATACTCTGGGCATCAAACACCCACGGTAAACTATCCCTTAAAACGCACTGCGCTCTAAACAGCTTTACGCTTGCAAGCAGAAAGGATTTTCTGACATGGCCGCCGATGGGAGTGCTCTTTCCGAATCACGCCTTTCTTCAGAGGCTCTGGATCGTGCGGTCCTTAGTGCGCATACGGCGCTCAGTCAGGCCCAACAAGATGATGGGCATTGGGTTTATGAACTGGAAGCCGATGCCACCATTCCTGCTGAATATATCCTGCTCGAACATTTCATGGACAGGATTGACGATGCGCTGGAGCAGAAAATTGCCATCTACCTGCGCCGCATCCAAAGCGAAGAACACGGCGGCTGGCCCCTTTACCACAATGGCAAGTTTGACCTTTCGGCCACTGTAAAAGCCTATTTCGCGCTCAAAGCTGTGGGAGATGATATTAACGCCCCCCATATGCAACGTGCGCGAGAAGCCATTCTGGATCATGGCGGCGCAGAACGCTCAAACGTGTTCACACGCTCCCAGCTTGCTCTGTTTGGGGAAGTGCCGTGGCGTGCAACCCCGGTTATGCCGGTGGAATTGATGCTTCTGCCTGCCAAGGCATTCTTTTCCGTATGGAATATGTCTTACTGGTCGCGCACGGTTATTGCCCCGCTTCTGGTGCTGGCAGCCCTGCGCCCTGTGGCTGCAAACCCGCGCCAGGTCCATGTGCGGGAGTTGTTTGTAACGCCACCAGAAAAAGTGCAGGACTGGATCCGCGGCCCTTATCGCTCTGCATGGGGATATGTTTTTAAAGGGCTGGATAGCGTTTTGCGGCCAGTTGTGCCGTTTATTCCCGAAAAAACACATAAAAAGGCTATTCAAGCCGCCCTTGATTTTATCGAGCCTCGCCTGAATGGCAAAGATGGATTGGGGGCCATTTACCCCGCCATGGCCAACGTGGTGATGATGTATCGGGCCATGGGCGTGCCAGATGAAGACCCACGTGCAAAAACAGCGTGGGAAGCCGTGCAGGCCCTCATTGTTGAAAAAGACGATGAAGCTTACTGCCAGCCCTGTGTTTCCCCCATTTGGGATACCGGGCTTTCTGGCCATGCCATGATTGAGGCGGCTTCCGGCCCCGATGGAATTGCACCAGAAAAAACCCTTAGTAAGCTGAAAACAGCCTGTGCATGGCTTCGTAGCAAGCAGATCCTGAACGTGAAGGGAGATTGGGCTGTTCGTAACCCCAATCTGGCTCCCGGCGGATGGGCTTTTCAATACGGAAACGACTATTATCCAGATGTGGATGATACAGCCGTAGTGGGCATGTTGCTGCACCGTGAAGGCGACCCTGCAAATGCTGACTCCATTGAGCGCGCGCGCACATGGATTGTGGGCATGCAAAGCACAGATGGCGGCTGGGGCGCTTTTGATATCGACAACAACAAGGATGTGCTCAACCACATTCCCTTTGCCGATCATGGCGCGTTGCTGGACCCACCGACAGCAGATGTCACTGCGCGCTGCATTTCCTTTTTAGCCCAGTTGCGCAACCCGGAAGATGAGCCCGTTATCCAGCGCGGGCTGGAGTATCTGCGCAAAGAGCAGGAAAAAGATGGCTCCTGGTTTGGACGATGGGGCACAAACTATATTTACGGCACATGGTCTGCCCTGTGCGCCCTGAATGCTGCTGGCGTTTCTCACGATGACCCAGCCGTGGTGAAAGCCGTGGAATGGCTACGTTCCGTTCAGCGTGCAGATGGTGGCTGGGGTGAAGGATGTGAATCTTATGAAGGCGGCCCACACGGTACATATGGTGAAAGCCTGCCCTCACAAACCGCATGGGCTGTTCTGGGCCTTATGGCTGCAGGACGTCGGGATGATCCGGCCGTAGCGCGCGGGATCTCATGGTTGGCAGACCAGCAGGATGCTAACGGGGAATGGCACGAAGACCCCTATAATGCTGTTGGCTTCCCCAAAGTGTTTTACCTGCGTTACCACGGCTACAAGCAGTTCTTCCCACTGATGGCGTTAGCCCGATACCGCAACCTTGAAAACAGCAATAGCCGACGCGTTTCCTTTGGGTTCTAAATCAATGACATCATCAGTTTCTGCGCAGCCTTCCCCATCTCGCCCCGGCATCTTGGTGGGGTTAAAAGCGGAAGCACGCCTTATACGTTCTATTTTCCCTCATGCTGCCATTGCAGCCAGTGGTGCCACACATGCCGGAGCAAAGCGGGAGGCTGCCAGATTAGTGGCCAGCGGGGCTGATTGCCTGCTTTCCTTTGGTTTGGCTGCCGGGCTCAACCCTGCATTATCTGCTGGCACCATTGTTATCCCCGAGAAAGTCTCTTGCTGGGGTGCAGATGCCGTGTGCGATGCCACCTTGCGCCATATTTTAGGTGGAGATCAGACCGGTGTGCAGGGCGGTACGTTGCTGCATAGTGATACTGTTGTGATGGATGCAGCCCATAAGGCAGAGCTTTTTGCGCAATCTCACTGCCCTGCATTGGATATGGAAAGTGGTTTTCTTGCCAAAGCAGCAGAAGAAGCTGGTCTACCTTTTGCGGTACTGCGGGTTGTGTGCGATCCAGCAGACCGTTCCCTGCCCCCTATTGCAGGATCGGTTCTTTCCCCTGAAGGGGGGCTGCAAATCGGCAAGTTGATATGTGATGTCTTACGCCACCCTACACAGATTGGTGGGCTTATTCACCTTGGGCAGGATGCCGCTCTGGCACGTAAGGCCATGATCTCGTTTCTAACAGCGCGGGCACAAACGCCAGCTTTCAAACGGCTTGCTGGCAGCTGATTCGCTTAGCGCCCATTCATATCGGATACAATTTCATCTGCGTCCTCATCATCTGAGGATGCTTCAAAACTTTCCCAGACATTCTGTGCTACCGGGCGATTGAGAAACACAAACCCGGCCGCTACCATGATAGCGCCTGAAACAGGGAACACCCATCGCAAAGCCAGCATGGCCCAGCTATCTTGCGGGTGGCTATATGCTACCGCCAGCCAGCCGGTAACGCACATCAGCGTAAAACCACCGCCCACTAACAAAGCAATAAGCAGAACGCGCCTGACGTAAGGTGACGCCAGGGCGTTTTTCTGATCGAGATTACTGTTTGAAGGCGCGGGCAAGGAAGTTCTGCGTTTCAAGTGATACGGGCAACGTGGTGTTGGTAAGGGCAACGCCTTTCCACCCAGCACCCAGAGCCGTGTACAAGTTTACCGCATCACGCAGACGCTCGAGCTTGGCAAGCGCCTCCATGTTCTGCGCGTTCAAGGTTGTGCGTTCCGTTGTCAGCACTTCCAAAAATCCTACCAGACCGGCACCATAGAGTTTACGCGCGCGCTCACTGGCAGTTGCACTATCTTCTGCGGCTTTATGCAGTTGTTCGGCATATTCAATGTCATCATGCCATGCAGCCATGGCATCTTCCACTTCCTTAAAGCCCTGCAGCACTGTCTGGCGATATGTCAGACGTGCAGCTTCTGCCGCAGCCTGTGCTGCACGAACTTCCGCTGTCATCTTGCCGCCGTGCATCAATGGCATACTGGCCATCAGCAGGAACTGCCAGCTCATCGCATTTGCCTGAAACGCCTGATACATGGCGGATGCATTGGGGTTAAAGGTGAGCGGCACCACAAAGTGTGGGTACAGGTTGGCAACAGCTACGCCAATCTGAGCCGTAGCCACGGCGTATTGCCGCTCTGCCATACGGATATCCGGACGGTTGGCAATAACAATGGATGGCAGTGTGGCAGGAAATTCCGGCACAATTGGCAGAGGCCGCGGTATCTTCAGCTCCTCTTCCAGTTCACCCGGCATTTTGCCCAACAACACCGCAATGGCGTGTGTCACTTGGGAAACACGCGTTTTGAGCGGCTCACGCGCAGCAATCTGCGCATCCATTTCTGCCTGCGCCTGTGCAATCTGCAGGGTGTTACCCACACCTTCCAGATACAGCTTGTTGGTTAGGTCCAGCGCATCCTTGGCAACGCGAATGTTATCTGTGGCAATCTTGATCTGCAGCTGTGTCACGCGCAGCAACATATAGTCAGACGCAAGCTCGGACAAAAGCCCCATCAGCAGTGCACGGCGGCCTTCAATATTGGCTTCCACCTGATGTTCATGCGCTTCCACATCACGACGGATACGCCCGAACATGTCCAGCTCCCACGATGCCATCACACCATATGTAAGCATGGAGGCTTCTGGCCGGTTCTGAGGGTTGCCCGGGCGGATTGGCCAGTTATCGATGTTGATGGAATAGCGCACATCACCACCGCCCATATTGGCATCCATTTGCGGATACCACTGCGCGGCAGACCGATCACGAATAGCCCGCTCAGCCAAAATACGCTGCCCGGCAATTTGCAGGTCATAGTTGCCTTTAATGGCATCCTCAACCAAGCGGGTTAGAATGGGGTCTTTGAACAAAGACCACCACTCTGTCATTTCCTTATTGGTGCGTTCAATTTCTTCAGGTGTAGCCGGATGCTCTTCCTCCGTCTCCTTGAACGCGGCCGGAACCTTCATGCGGTCTGGCTGATAATTTGGCCCTACGGTACAGGCTGACAACAACATGGATGTTGCCAGAAACAGCCCAAGGCGACGACGACCCTTCATGTTCTGTCTCATATCCTGCGCTTACAGATGATCTTGCAGCCAGGTCGTCAACTTTCCGCGGCGGCCTCTGGGTTCAGGGCCTACGCTGACAGTTGCCGTCATGCCTGCCGCCAGCGTGACACTATCGGGCACATGGTCAATGTGAATACGCACAGGAATACGCTGCGCCAGACGCACCCAGGTAAAGATCGGGTTCACATCCTGCAGCCCAAGTTTATCTGGTGTGCCGTTGGTATCATTAATACCGCGCGCAATGCTGACAACGTGGCCTGTAAGAATAGGCTTGTAGCCCATCAGCTTAACGCGGGCTTCATCACCCACGTGCACGCCCCACATCTTTGTTTCTTCGAAATACCCGTAAACCCAGTAGGAGTCGGAATCGATAACGGCCATACGGGCCTGCCCGGCAGACGCGTAATCACCCACTCGCAAGTTCAGGTTAGTGATGTAGCCATTTACCGGAGAATACAGAACCGAACGCTGCAAGTTCAGTTTAGCCACATCCAAGGCAGCGCGTGCGGCATCAACAGATGCAATCTGCGTTGCCACATTAGAGTTAAAGACTTCCTGTTCTTCGGCCGACACAATGCCACCCAAGCCCATACGGCGGCGGGCATCGTTGCGTTTCAGCTTCAAATCTTCCAAAGCACCGTCAAGCCGGGCCTGTGCCTCACGGATAGCAAGACGGAAACGCACCGGATCGAGCACAAACAGGGGGTCACCCTTATGCACGAACTGGTTATCCACGATGGGAATCTGCACCACGGTGCCGGAAACTTCAGGTGCCACGTCCACAACGTACACACGCACACGGCCATCTCGGGTCCAGGGTGCAATCATATACACGTTCCACAGGGTAATCCCCAGAACGATGGCCAGTGAGACGACCGCAAGGGTCAGAACAACTCGTATCAGGGTGCGCAGAAGGGGCATTGCGGAGACTCAAAAGCCTTTTCGGGTCAGACGTAGAGGATCAGCAGGCAAAGGATACTGACGTATAACGATACTTCAAACAACGCGATATGCCAGAACCAGCCCAGAAGGCCGCTCCACCACAACACGAAGCGAACAAACATTGTAATCGGCAGCGCCGCTAGGGCGTACACGACAATAGGTGCAATAAAAACACCAAAAATATTGAATTCAGCTAGCATGGCACTGTTCTGGAAACTGGCATTACCGCACGCCTCTTTTATCACCACCAACAGTATCCCGGTGGTTTTGGGCGGCTTGCTCAACCCGGTCAAGAACGCCGCAGCATTCTTCCAACTCCTGGCTGGAAACATCTTCCGTCAGGCGGGCTGTCACTTCATCAGCCACGCGGCTGACAAGAGCAGCAACACTGCGCCCTTCTTCCGTAATGCTGACCAATTTGGAGCGGCGATCTTCTTCATCCGTTTCACGCACCACGTAGCCGCGCTTTTCCAACACATCCAAAAGCCGCACAAGTGAAGGGGCTTCCAAAGAGAGGGAGCGGGCCAGATCTGTCTGGCGCATAGGTGTTTTGGAGAAGTTTAGATAATAAATGGGCCGCCATGTGGCATCTGTCAGGCCAAAGGCCCGCAGATCGGCATCAATCTCCCGCCGCCACACAGCAGCAAGACGCGCCAGCCTGTATCCAAAGAAACGGCGGGGCTCATTGGCCATAACGGGATGATGATTCGGTTCCATTCCCTACCCACACTAGTGAGCGTGCAAACAATTTGCACACTCACGAAAGACAGCGCCATCATTTACAGAAAAAATCCTGCGCGCCAATGCAAATTTGGAATGGAACCTATGGTTTCGTCCAGAGTGGACGATTTCAGTCCTTTTTCCGCCGCACAACGTCCCACACTTTGCGGGATCCGCCGCGGCCCATGGCTGTTGCAACGGTTGCTGTTACAGCTGCCATGGTCATGGAGTCGCGCATCATGGTGATGTTGCGGTCACGGGCGATGCGGGCTTCCACTTCCTGAACTGTCAGGTAAGAGCGGCGGCCAAACAGTACACAAACCAGAGCTACAAAGAGATCCAGGCCGAATACCGTAAAGGCCGCGCCTACTGGGCCAAAATGCCCCACAAAAACCAGAAGCACCCAAAGGAGCCCATGCCCTGTAATCAGGGCAAATAGTCCAAATACTGCCGCCATTGCCAACAATACGGCCTGCTTGCCGTATCGTATGGCCATCTGTTGCATCAGGTTGGACTGAGCATTCAGGGCGGATTTACCAAGATCAAAGATACGCATGGGCTCCGAGGCTACCTTTGTTCAGATGACGCACAAGCGTCAGCGTGACAGACGCCCAAGGATAAAGCCCACCACGCCGGAAATGGCAATGGACAACCAGGAAGACTGACCACGATTACGCTTAGCAAGATCGCTTTGTGCATGATCGGCCAGTTCGCGCGCATTGGCAACCGCCTGCTCTTTCAGCGTACCGGCTTTATCCCCTGCGCGGCCCAGTGCGGGCACCAGATGCTGGGTCACAAGGCGTTCAAGATGTGCTTTTACGGCTTCCAATTCGTCCCGTGCCGTGTCTGCTGCGGCTTCGCCTGCTGCTTTTACTTCTTTGATTTTATCTGAAGACATGAAAGAAACCTCCGTTTACCTGCCTGAAATATAGTGCACTTTACTTCTAACCCACGGAAAGGGACATAGTTGCATGCATACCACGCATGGCTCATCCACAGCACTGGCGGTTCACAATCTAGCGTTCTTTCACAACGCACAACCCCTCACGCTTTCTCTACCGGCGGGAAGCTGCACAGCCATACTGGGAATCGGGCAGGACAATGAGGATCTGACCTATCTGGCAGAAACATTGGCCGGCAGACGCCCCTGCACGGTTGAGCAGATAGAAATTAATGGCACACCATATAACTTAGGCACATCAGGCCATAAAAAACTGGCAACAATAGGTCCGCATGCGCCCTTGTTTCCGCATATTTCCGTTTTGGACAATATTCTCCTGCCCCTCCGCGCCAATGGCACATTCCATAAAACAGAGGTCTCACACCGCGGGGCTGAAATACTGGCCCTAACCGGATTGGAAGCCCTGCGCGCCCAACCGGCACGCACACTCAATGCAGAACAGATCTTTCGGACACAGCTCGCCCGTGCCCTGATTACACAGCCTGATGTTATGGTTCTGAACCAGCCTTTCGAAAAAATGGATCAGCCAACCATCCGCCGTGCAATCACGTTTCTGGACCGGTTACGCCATGCCATAGGATTGAGCATTCTACTGCTTTCACGACAGAAACAGGATTGCATGATGGCGGCAGACCAGATTGGCATTATGCAAAATGGCACCCTGTTACAAATAGGAGATGTTGCCACCCTTCTAAACCGCCCAGCTTGCCTGAGCGTGGCGGAACAGTTTGGCGATGCCAATGTGATCAGCGGCAAGGTACTTCTTATAGAAGATGACATTGCCGAACTACGCCTACCATCAGGCGAGACAGTAAAGGCTGTGGCCGATTACAATCTGGAAGAAAATGACCTTGCCAGCATCTGCATCCTGCCAGACCGTCTTTCTGTTTTATTTCCACGCTCTGGCGGGTTTGAAATAGAAGACAAAACTGATATTGCCTGCACTCTTGTTTCGGCCCACCACATTGGCCACGCCATTGCCATGCGCTTTCGCACTTTGGATGGAACAGAAATTATAGCCCACCGGCCACTGGTACATTTGCCGCGTGAGCTACGCCCAGGCAACAAAGCCATCTTGGCCTGGCAACCACAGAACGCTATCGCCTTTCCGATGGATGCAAAATAAGGCTAAACTAACCTGCCTTCATCTGGCTGCACTATATGCGCGAGGTTACCCTGTTTTCTTTTTCTTTCCTGCACGGTCGCTCCAGCGGGACTCCGTCACCCCACTCTCAGAAACAAGAGCCTTCTGCCGGGACCATCTCCCGACGGAAAGCCCTGCTAGCTGGGTTGGGCGGCGGTGTAATCTCTCTTGCTCCCCACACGGTTCTGGCACGCTCTGCACGTAAACACGCGGTTGCGCATACAGACGCCGCCCTAAGGGTTCTGACATTCTCGGGCAAGATTTGTGAGACACAGAAAAAAATCCTTTTTGCCGGATACACGCGTCAGACACATCATCGCATCATAACTTCCGGGTGGGACGGATCTCTCACTGCTCTTCAGCAGCAGGAAAAAACCAATCCCAAACATTGGGCTGCCGTCATGATGGAAAATAGCAGCCTGGCGCTAGGTGGCAGCGCAGGCTTACTTGCCCCTTTACCTGAAGATGCCGCAGAACCTAATTATTCAACCAGCATTGATTATGCCATTGCGTGGGATAGCTCACGTTTTGATACGCCCCCCAACTGGGGTGACTTTTGGGATGTTGCCCGCCATCCGGGCCGCCGCAGCTTACGACGTGACCCGCGCACAACCTTGGAAATTGCCCTGCTGGCTGACGGTGTGCCATCTGAAATGGTGTACCGCACACTCAATACCCAAGACGGGTTAATGCGCGCCTTCCGAAAACTGGATCAGTTGCGCCCTTACATTGTGTGGTGGTCCACCCCGGAAGAAGCCGGACAGATTTTAAAAAGTGGAGGCGCCCTGATGGGACTGGCCCCCACAGGAGAAATGCTGAACACAACCGTAGGAGACACCAAACGGTTTGGCATATGCTGGCAGCAACGCCTACAGATACGCTATGGATGGGGGGTGCCTCATAGCTCCGCTTCCACGGCTGCCGCGCTCAGTTTTGTATCATGGCTTGATCAGGCACAGCAGCAACAGGCTTTTTCCAATGCATGGCCTTCTCTACCCTCTATGAGAGATATGGCCGTAGATAACAACTTACGCCACCTGGCAGCTCCGCTTGTTGTTGATGATATCTTTTGGATAAATCACTTAAACATCATTGCAGAACATTTTGAACAATGGGCGCTCCGCAAGTGATCCCTTCTCTCATGCACATCGCGTTGCCTTATTCTTTTTGGTGGGGATTTGTCAGTATAAGTATGACAAGCATATTTCTGATGTTTGTTCTGCTTATTCTGGCATTTGCCACACATGCTGGGCGTATTTTTTATATTTCATTCTTTATGCTATTTATTCCTACATCAGTTCTGGGTATTTTCCTGCCCGTTATCACCAACGCATCCTATACTCCTTTTTTACAGGGCGCTTTAAGCTTGCCTTTACTTGCCCTCTGGCCGCTGGCTAAACTTCAAACCCTACCAGAAGCATGGGGGCCAACAGCGCATGAGCTAGGAGCCAACCGCAGCACCTGCCTACGGCTCATTATCTGGCCTCTTCTTAAAAAACCTTTATTCACAAGCTTTTTTCTCTCCCTCTTTTTTGGCATTGCACAATGACAGAACCTTTTTGGGAAACCACTCCACTTGCAGAAATGAGCACAGAGCAATGGGAAAGCCTGTGCGATGGCTGTGGGCGCTGCTGTTTGCATAAACTGCGTGATGATGACACAGAAGAACTGCATTACACATCTGTTGCATGCCGCCTGCTAGATGTAAAAACCTGCCAATGCACTGACTACGCGCAACGCCACCGCAAAGTGCAAGACTGTATTACTCTGACACCGAAAATGATTCCTGAACTTGATTGGCTGCCACCAGACTGTGCGTATCGCCGCCTTTCAGAAGGTCGAGGCCTGCCACAATGGCACCCATTGCTGACGCATACTGCTGAATCTGTTATCACTGCCGGTGAATCTGCTGCAGGACGCTGCGTAAGTGAAAGACGTGCAGGTGCACTGGAAGACTACATTGTCAGTTGGCCCGGCCTTCCTGCTGAGGAATCTTAGTAAAAATCTTTACCCAGAAAGGATGTTTTCTTGAATTATAAAGAGAATTCCTCCTGGCCAGACCACGTGATGTTGCAAGGGTATGGTGCTGCAAAAATAATCTGGCGTATTTCAACAAAAGCCAAACGCTGCATCATACGCATTTCTGCAAAAGAACAGGCTGTGCTTGTTACTTTACCAAAAAATTTTCCGCACACACAGGCCTTGGCATTTTTACATAAACAAGCACACTGGATAACAACGCGACTTGAAAAATTAGTACAGACGCCGCGCTTTACAATTGGCTCCAAAATTTCCATTCAAGACAAAGATTATCTCATTTGCCATGCGCCTGATCGCAAAGGAGGTGCATGGCTAGAAAATGAGTGCCTTTTTGTAAGCGGAGACCCCTCTTTTCTTGCCCGCCGGGTAGAAAACTTTCTCAAACAATACGCAACCAAAGTTCTCGCTGAAGAAATACACCAGATGGCCCAAACTGTCGGGCTACACCCTACACGCTTGGATATTCGTGACACATCAAGCCGCTGGGGCAGTTGTTCTTCTTCTGGGCGTATCATGTTGTCTTGGCGGCTCGTAATGGCACCATTTTTTGTACGCCATTATTTGATTGCCCATGAATTAAGCCATCTACAACATATGAATCATAGTCTCCAATTCTGGAAAATGGTTGACAGATTAACCCCTCATAGACAGCAAGCTGAAAGTTGGCTGCGACATTTTGGGGCTATTTTACAGGCTGTTCGATAAACATCCTGTTGCAGTTCTTGCCGACCATGCTAAAACGCTTCCAACTACTTTAGATGCACCCATTGCATCTACGCGAACTTGGCGGAATGGTAGACGCAGGAGACTTAAAATCTCCAGCCCGTAAAGGGCGTGCGGGTTCGAGTCCCGCAGTTCGCACCACAGACACCTGAAATAGAACGATTTTTCGGCTGAATGAGGGGCAAAGGCTGTCTTTGCTCCACTGAACTTCCCCACTGCGGAAAAATTTTATGCTATGTGTCCGAGGTACCACCTACCGCTTCGGTCATATCGTTCCCTCATCCCTGCGAACAGCCTTAAACCGGCGGAAAATATGGTTTTCCCTGAAAACCGGCTACCAGAATGAAGCCCGCAAACGTGCTTCTTTACTTCATACCAGAACCTAGAACTGTTGATGCACGCCCATTCTGTGCTGCCTGAACCGGACACTTTAAGCAGGCTTGAGGGACTGCGGGATTTGCCGAATGTGATTCCACCTTCATTTGCTCAGGAAACGGTGTCAGCACCGATGCCAAAACCCCAACGACAAATCAAACCGGCCAAAGCTGCTCCTCTTATGCTGTCGGGTGCTCTGAAACGCTTTGTGTTGGACAGCTAGCTATTCTCTTTCTTTCCTCTTTTTGATCAAGACTACATCACATTATACACCGCACATTCTCTCCTCTAGCTTGAGGCACTCAAAGCGTTTGATCAAAATTAAAGACAATCAAGAAAAACATCGGGAATTGCCATCATTGGAGAAGTAAGCGTATCGGGATCTGATTGTTTGCTCAAAACATCATCAAGAGTTCCCGGCGCTATAGTTGATCGATAATGCTCCATGGCACGACGCATGGCTATGTCTGGCACTCGATGAGATCCTCCCAAACCTTCTGCTACTGATCTGGCACTCCAGTCTAGTGCACGAGTGAGTGCTAGCCGTTCCATAAGATACTGTTCATCGGCGTATTTTAGATGAAATAGCCATAGAGCATGATCAAAGATCGATGGTGTATGTGCCGTATGAAGGCCTGGCATCCAGTCAGTTGGAACAGAAGAAACGGCGGGCTTAGAAGACCATTTTGACAAGACACCTAGCGGTCTCTGACGCAAAATTGGTAAAGACCAATCAAGTGGCTGAGTGGGATTACCAGGATCAATTACTTCGCAGCCTACACAGCGACGCGTCCCAGACGGGGTATCCCGTAGCATTGCGGTGAGGCTCGAAAAGAGTTGTGGGTTAGGAACGATAAATTCGTCCGTGTCTGTCGTGATAACCCAGTCATATTCAGAAAGCAGTTTGCGCTGCCAAACTGATAATATCTCGATATAGTCATACTCATCAACTTGGCCACGAGGTAAACGCTCAGTACGTACACCGCCAATGCTGATAGCAGGACTGCTGCCATGATCGAGCACCAGGAGATTTTCACGACCAACTAACTTTTCATAATGCCTTACCCAAAGAGGCAGCATAGTGCGCTCTTGATAAGCTTTGGTCATTACAGCTACTCGAGGCATTACTGGTGTCATTATTGTTCAGACTTTCAGAGCAATTACATTTCTCCAAGCGAGAAATGCTTATAATTTACCTGTAAAACTCGCTTTCTCAATATGATCGCTTATTTCCAATTCAAGCCATGTCGGATTACACCGGTCATTCAGATTACCACGCTAGCTTTTTAACTGCCCCACGAGCTTGCCCACACACTGAACCTGCAGTCACCATACGAAGGACGATTTCGCCTGTTGTTCATGCCTTTCTTTGGTCTGAACATGTCTTTGCCGATCAGAAATCACAGATGGGACTGTTTATGCGCACCGCCGGTATCATACGGGCCACCATGAGAATTGGGCTGGCCAAGGCGCAAAGGTATCTCCCAGTATCATAGCTCACTCTTTAACTGGAGATGAGCGTTCACAATTAATTTTATCAAACAGTGCTTAATTTTCCAATAACCAAGAATATATCATATATAATTTAAAACACTTTCCACATGAACATGCTTTATATATGTTTTTTACAGAAGATTACCCCACACAAATAAACATCCCAAAAATATTACGGAAATTCTCCGTTTATATACCTAACATTTATATGTTTTTTATGGATATTTATGTTTCTATTGCACAAACACAATTAAATGTTATAATTTTCTCCAACAATTATCTAACAAATTAATGAGCAAAGACCCGTCCTTATGCACACACATGGTTAATGAAATGGAAACATATTTTGCATTTCCAGATCAAATATAGTCAAAAACTCTCTCCTGGTGGCCAAAACATATGAACAATCAACCAAACACAACAAGTAATTCAACTAATCAGTCGCAAACAACGCAAGCGCCTCCATATCCCACAGCCGCAGCATTGCCTACACAGCAGGCTCCAAAGAATATTCGGTTTGATTTTAATGAAGGATGTCGGGTCCATCTCCCTTTACTGGAAGAAGCTGAAGGTACGTGGCGTATTGAGCTCACAGATTTGGATACCGGAAATATTTTATTTGCACAGGCAGGATTAAACCAAGCTCTCGTGCGCTCATCCAAACGTTGGTATGTACGATTTGGCATCACCATTTGGCAGGATTCTAAAGCAGAAGACGGAAAAACTACCAGTACGCAGGTTTTCTCCTACGCTTACGATTCAAAAGATAAGCAGGTACTCATCGTATTTCCTGTTGGAACATTGGGAGATACATTGGCATGGATGCCGTATGCAGCACGCTTTGCTGAGGTGCGACAAGCACAAGTGACATGCGCCATGTCCGAACTTCTGATTCCATTATTTAAGGATGCTTACCCTCACATCAATTTTGTGACGCATGATGATGTGCGGGCCCAAAAACTAACAGATCAGGCCTACGCAACTTATTACCTAGGCCTCTTTTTTGATGACGCAACGTGTGACTGGCAACCTTCTGACTTCCGCTTGGTCGGGCTCCATAAGACCGCAGCATATATTTTGGGCGTAAACCCCAAGGAGGAGCCAGCAAAAATCAGTTTTTCAGATGAAGGACGCCCCATTAAGGAACCCTATGTCTGTATTGCGGCCCAAGCTTCATCGCAATGCAAATACTGGAACAATCCAACAGGATGGGACGAAGTTATCAAATGGCTTAAAGCCCAGGGATACCGGGTGATCTGCATTGATCAAAAAACCGTACATGGCACTGGCATTGTCTGGAACCACATTCCTTATGGCGCAGAAGACCAAACCGGCAGCCGCCCGCTAACAGAACGAGCGCGCTGGCTAAAACATGCAGACTTTTTTATCGGGTTAGGCTCTGGCTTATCTTGGTTGGCATGGTCAACCGGAACCCCTGTGGTGATGATTGCGGGCTTTAGTCATCCCACAACCGAATTTGAAACGCCTTTCCGTGTCATTAACTGGCACACCTGCAATTCCTGCTGGAATGATCCGAAAGAGCGATTTGATCATCACGATTTCCTGTGGTGTCCGCGGCATGCCAATACACCACGCCAGTTTGAATGTACGCGGCTTATTACGGCCCAGCAGGTCATTGAAACAATAAAACCTCTTGCTCATAAAAGATAAAAACCATGTCTGATATTTCTCAAAATACTACTATTGGTGGCGATAGCAGCAGCACCGAGCAAAATGGCGGAACCGTTATAAATGGTGTGGGCCTTTTTGTAAGCTCAGGAGGCACAGCCAATGGTGTGACTGCTGAAGCGGGAGGATATATACATGTTTACAATAATGGGTCTGCCACCAGCTCGTTAATTTCTGGCGGCACGCTTGAGACTGTTGGAGACGTTTCTTTTACATCAGCAACCGCCGGCGGGAATATCCTCGTTTCCTCTGGCGGCATAAGCGATAACGATACTATTGGTGTAAATGGGCAGGAAACTGTTTGGGGAACAGCCAATAATCTCACCCTTTCAGGAAGTGGGGCTCACGCCTACCTGAGTGCAGGCGGAAGTGGTGCAAATTGGACCGATAAAGACGGTGGTTGGGTAGGTGTATATGATGGCGCCACGTTAACGAGCATTGGAATTACGGATTCAGGTACATTCGTTGACGTTTCGGGCGGCCAGGTCACGAGCGCTACCGTCACAAGTGGCGGAACCCTTCAGATTGAACGCGGTGTAACAGTTTCTGTTATCAGCGCCATATCGGGCGGAAATATTCAAGTTTCGGGCGGCGGCACAGCACAACAAAGCTTTATTGGCGCCAACAGCAATATGGATGTTTACAGTGGTGGCACCAGTATATCTGCCACCCTGAAAGAACCTGATGCCACGCTGAATCTTTCCGCTGGCACTGCATCAGACACAATTCTTTCTGCTGGTGCCGTAAATGTTTTTGCCAGCGCTACACTTACAGATACAACAGTTCAAAGTGGTATTATCAATCTATCTGGCGGCAGTGCTACAGTTGTAAGCGCAACAGATGGCAGTGGCGGCATTATTGTTAATAACGGTGGCAGTTTAACCTCTGCAACGCTAGCAAGCGGGGGATATGTTCATATTTCTGCTGGTGGCACTGCAACTTCTGATATCGTTTCAAGCGGCGGCACAGAGTATGTAGACAATGGCGGCAGCAGTATTTCTGCTCAAATTTTAACATCAAATGCAAATATCATTGTATCGGGTGGTGGTGTTGCCAGTGGTACTAAAATTATCAGTGGCTATGCAACAGTTTATGATAACGGAGCAATGGCTAATGGCTCCATACAAAGCGGGATCATAACCGTTTTTGGTGGGCGTGTTACCAATATAAATGCTGATAATGGCGGCGGTTTTGATGTTTCTGGCGGCACTGTTTCTGCCCTGCATATCAACACAGGAGGTTTTATAAATCTTTCTGATGGTGGCTCTGCTACGGATATTACCGGCAGCGGAAGCAATCTTGCAGATGGAAATGGGGGGATAAACGTTTTTGGTGGTACACTTACAAGCGCATCTTTTCAGGATGGAAGTACTTTAAGCGCCACAGGCGGAACAATTCAGAACGTTACGTTCAATAGCAATGGTTATGGCTTTGCTTCTAATGCAACTTTAACAAGCACGATAATTAACGCAAATGGCAATTTGGTTGTTTATGATGGTGCCACAACAAACAATACAGTTATACGCGGCACAAATGCCTTTGAAGCTGTTTCTGCGGGTGGAAGCTCTCTTAATGCCATTATAAGTGATGGAGGTAATGAATACGCCAATGCAGGCGCTACAATTATCAATCCTACTGCTGAAAATGTGGGGCCATTACCGTTGATGGTCAAGGCATTTTAAGTGATGCAACAATTCAAAATGGTGCATCACTCAATGTTCAAAATAGCGGCACACTCAGTGGCACCGTAACTCTGCAGAATGGCGGCACAGTATCCATTTATTCCAATGCTGGCGGCACCATTGTTATGGATGGTGATACAAATACCGGCCTGATTATCTCTGGGCTGGCAGAAGGCGGCATTGTCAGTACTGTTATTTCTGGTTTTAACGGCACATCTGGTGGAGATTCAGATGGCATTGTGCTGGACGGCATAAAAGAGGGAGATGTCAAAAACGTAACCTATGATGCCAATGATACTAATAAAGTATGGATTAACCTGAAAAATGGCCACTCCATAGGTTTAACTATTGATGGTGTATCGAAGCACGGTAATGCCCTAGTTGTTGGCGATGATGGCAACCTGATTTACGAGGTCTGCTTCTTGCGTGGAAGTATGATCCGTACGCCTAAAGGAGATGTTGCTGTCGAAAATCTTCTGACTGGTGATGAAGTTATTGCCTATGACAGCAACACCCAACAGAAAATCACACGCCCAGTGGTATGGGTAGGAAAAGCTCAATGCTGCGTTCGCTCTCATCTACCTGATGATGAAGCTGGGTATCCTGTACGTGTGTGCAAAAATGCCATTGCAGATGGCGTACCTTATAAGGATATGCTGATTACTGCCGAACACTGCTTGTTCTTTGATGGTAAATTTGTACCCGTGCGTATGCTGGTAAATGGAGTTTCCATTTTTTACGATAAATCCATCACTTCTTACGATTACTACCACGTGGAAACTGCGCAGCACTCTGTCATAACTGCTGATGGCATGTTGACAGAAAGTTATCTGGATACGGGCAACCGTCGTGTGTTCCATCAGGAAGGAACAGTGATCCGTTTTGGTAGTGCTCGTCGCGATTGGGAAAAAGATGCCGCAGCACCTTTATGCGTGGAGCGTGCTTTTGTTGAACCCTTGTTCCACAAACTAGCAGCACGCAATAATTTTTCCGAAACGCCCATAACATCTTCTGAACGCACAGATAATCCTTATCTGCATCTCATAACAGACAACGGAACCATGCTCCGCCCTATCCGGCAGGATGGGCAGCGCTACAACTTCATGCTGCCAGTCAATACACATTCCGTACGCATTGTTTCGCGTGCCAACCGTCCAGCAGACGTCATTGGGCCATTTGTAGATGACCGTCGTCTGATGGGTGTTGCTGTGAGCGATGTGCTTCTGCTGTCGGCACAACAACAACATAAAATCACGGCTCACCTTCAGGCCCAAAAGCCAGATGGTTGGCATGATACCGATTGGACTGATTGTGCATGGACCAATGGTAACGCTGAACTCCCTTTGGAGGGCTATCTCTCTCCCGGCAATATTGGCACCCTGTCTATCACTCTTCGTGCAGCAGGTCCCTTTTTGATCAATCATCAAAACGTGGATACCAAACGTTCTGCCTGATAAACTGGCGTAATAATTATTTCAAACAGGCTCTACTTTGTATGTGGAGCCTGTTTTTTATTGCGGCATTGCCGCCCATCACCTCTAAAGCAGGCTGCAAAAGCAAAACCTTAAATAAAAAGGCTGCATCTCTTAGCGCGCTGCAACCTCTTCCGCATAACTGTATTATTTTGGCATCACTCTCCATCCATATTTATGCATATACAGATTTATGTACCAATATATATAGACAAACTGATATCAGGCCCGGCAAAAGAGGCTCACCCCTTTAATTTTACTTTAACCCCGGACCTGCCAGATCTATGCACGATCGTTTCCATACTTTTTGCGCCGCCGGAACGTTTGGCGCCCTTTTGTTGACAACCTCGGCACTGGCTGCAACGCCTGCTTCTACAAACCTGCCTACAGGCAATAAACAAACTGCCATCAAAACAGCAGCACCCAAAAAACAGGCCACCGCGGCCCCTATTGCAGGGATACTGGATGGCTCCAATGGTGAAACCGTGAATGTTCATGGCCACCATGCAGCAGATGGCACCGCCGCCAAATACATGAACAAAATTGTTTATCTTGGTCCATTAGGTAACCGAGATACTCTGGATACGCCCTATTCCGTTATGGGGGTTCCGCATGATGTTGTGGTGAACCAGCAAATCCGCAACCTCAATGATATGGCGCAATATCTTCCATCCGTGCAGTTGGAAGTTCGCGGGGACCCCAACACATCTCGCCCTCAATCCCGTGGGTTTGAAGCTGATGTTATCTCCAACTCTCGCCTTGATGGTCTAAACGTTGTTGCCACCACACCTTATGCGGCAGAATGGGTAGATAACCTGCAGGTTCTTAACGGCTTGGCAGGCGCAATGTATGGACCAGAAAACCCAGCCGGTGTTTTTGAATACACCCTTAAACGCCCGACAGATCGGCGTACTGAACGCCTTTCCGTTGGCGTGGATTCCATCGGCACACCAACTGTGAATGGTGATATTTCTGGACGTTTAGGCCGAAACGGCTGGTTTGGTTACCGCCTGAACATGCTGCATGCTAATGGCACGGCTTATACACAAGGCAGTATGGTCCGCCGTGAAATGGTGAGCGGTGATTTTGATATCCACCTTGATGACAAGACGGTTATCGAAATTGACGCCAGCCACTACACTTTTGACCAGCGCGGCACTGCGCCCGGGTTTGGCATTCTTGCAACTGGTGTAGGCGGAGATAAGCTTCCTGAAGCGCCGGATCTTAGCAAGCGGCTTGCTCCTGAATGGAGCGGCTACAATATGGAAACCAATACGTTTCTTGCCAAAATCAAGCACCAGATCAACAAGGATTGGAGCTTCACGCTGGGTGGGCTGTACCAGGATGCCGCCAGACAATCCTTTGGTGTGGCAGATACGCTGTGCGATGGCAGTAAAACCTGTGGCGGTCTGAGAGGCAGCGATGGCTGGTTCAGCTCCAAAGCAACAGCTACAACGACGGCGAATGATTTCCGTGTAGGCAGTAACATGGCCTATTTTAACGGACGTGTTCACACTGGCCCCTTGCAGCATGATCTGGTGATTGGCACCAACGGCTACATGATGGGCAATTACAACCCTACAGGAGCTGTAACAAGCGCGCAGAACCTGGGGGTATATAACCTTTACGGCGCCTCCCCCTCCAAGGGCACACAGCCTTATTATCATGGGCGCTATAAATCCAGCAGTGTCACCAGCCAGTCTTTTATTATTGGTGACACCATGCGCATTAACAAACATTGGTCTGTTATGGGCACCCTTGCATGGAGCTGGATCAATCAGGAAAGTGCGCTTAATTCCAAAACACCTCTGAGAAAAACATTTGATACATCAGCAGCTTTCAGCCCGACAGCCAGCGTGATGTATAAACCAACAGATAACCAGACCATCTATTTCACTTATGGTCGTTCTGTTGAAGCTGGGCCTGTTACCCCTAACAGTGCAAGCTACACCAATACCAACATGGCGCTGCCCATTGCGCATTCCGAAGAATATGAAGTGGGTTATAAACTGCGTTATAAAACAATGCAGTTTAACGTTGCCGGTTTCCGTATGACATCACCTTACGCAATGTATGTTGCTGCACGGAATCCAAACGCTGGCTGCGCTGCCATGACCAACTGCCAAACCTATCAATATGGCGGCACGCAGCGGAACTATGGTGTGGAAGCCCAGATTTCTGGCGAAGTCCTACCTAACCTTTCTGTACTTGCTGGCATGACATGGTTGGATGCAGAACTGGTGCATGCTGCATCTGCTTCTCTCAACAATAAGGAAATTGTTGGCGCGGCACCTTTGCAGGCCAATATGTTGCTGGATTACCGCCTACCAGCTTCCATGGGATCATTCGCATCTGGCTGGGCCTTTAATGCCAATGTTCATTACATGGGCAACCGTGCAGCAAATGTTACCAACACACTCCATACCGGATCCTACACCACGTTGGATCTGGGCACGCGCTATGCCTTCCATGTGGCGCAGTTTCCATGGGTTGTGCGTTTTGGGGTAAGCAACGCAACCAATGAACGCTACTGGGCCTCTGTTTATACAGGCGCGCCAAGTGGTACATCTGGTGCTGCATCCAGCTTGTATGCAGGGTTGCCACGTGTTTATCACTTCACTTTCTCTGCGGAGTTCTGATACTTTTTTCCGCATAAACAAACGCACGGAAAATAGAGCCAACATGCGCGTGACCAATAGGTTGATAACTCCGCTGGTTCTATTTTCCATCTGCATCAGTTTTTTCATATTCAGAAATATAGAAGGCTTTGGCGGCCTGCCTTTTAGCGATGAATCCGGGCACTTTCTAGGTGTTCTCGCCATGCAGCATGGTGATCGGCTTTATCGGGACTATATTGATGCGCATGGGCCTCTTGTTTTCATGCTTTCGTGGATACTTGTCCCTGTTGCTGGTGTTTCACACCTCTGGGTCTTCCGATCTGCTTGTACCTTTTGCGACTTATACGTCTGCCCCGTCCCCATCCTGAGACATAAATAATGCCTTATTAAATTTTATGCCGGTGTTTTATTTAACTTTATAAATTCAAAAATAAAAATAATAAAAGCGTTATTATACAGCCTGTTGGCCTAGAAATAATGATTTAATTTTGGGTGGCCCTCAGTTTATCCTTGCATTCCTTGTGTTTTGCGCACATTGATAGCGCAAGCGGATGCTTTTATCTGAGTCATCGGCGCATGTTGCGTCAGTTTTTCTCCTTAAAAGTTATGATTTCGTGTGTATTTTGTGCACGACCGCTGTTGTAAAAAAGGAGCCTTGTTATGGCAACAGGCACCGTAAAATGGTTTAACCCCACAAAGGGTTTTGGTTTCATTCAGCCGGACAATGGGGGACAGGACGCGTTCGTTCATATCTCTGAGCTTGAGCGCGCCGGTATGCATACCCTTACCGAAGGTCAGCAGGTTTCTTACGAGCTTGAAGCTGGCCGTAACGGCAAGACATCTGCAGTAAGCATTAAAGCAATCTAATTGCTTTAAGCTGCATATGATGCTGTAAAAAGCCGCCCTTTGGGGCGGCTTTTTATTTGCAATTTTGTATTACCCTTTTTCCTTCCAGCCACCGCCCAATGACCGGTAAAGCGTGACCAGATTTTGATATCTGAGTACATCTACCGAAATTTGATTTTGCTGTGCCTGTAAATAAGAACGCTGCGATTCCAAAGTTGTTAAGTAGGAATCTATTCCTGCCTCATAACGCATTTTGGCAAGACGATAAGCATCTCCCGAAGCATTTACCAAGGCATCCACTTCTTTCTGCTCATCCAGATAGGCTTTTCTGCCAGCCAGCGCATCGGCAACTTCCCGAAATGCTGTCTGCACTGTTTTTTCATACGTCGTAATTTTACTATCCCGGCGCGCTTTGGAGGCTTTCAGGTTTCCTGAATTCTGCCCCCATGTCCACAAGGGAATCTGGATGTTCGGGTTAACCCCCCAAGTGGTTGCCGCAGATGTAAACAGCTTATGAAACTGCAAGCTGGAAATACCATCACTCGCCGTGAGTGTAATACGCGGGAAAAACGCAGCTCGTGCCGCACCAATATCCGCCTGCGCAGACAACAGATCATGTTCAGCCTGCACAATATCCGGCCGACGGTTTAACAGATCCGATGGCAAACCAGCTGGCACATCTGCCAGAACAGTCTGCTGCCCCAAAAGAGAAGGTGGAGGTAAATCTGCAGGAATAGGCGCACCTATCAGCAGGCTGATAAGGTTTTCATCCTGCTCCACTTTTCTTTGAGAATCAGCCAGCAAACCAGCACTTTGCGCAACCTGCGTTTCTGACTGCCGAACAGTCAGTAAATCAGCTTCTCCGTGGTTATATTTATCCTGAATCAGCTGCAATGTGCTTTTCTGGCTGCTTAAGGTATTCTGTGCCAATGCAACAGCCTGCCTGTCACCCAACCATGCGATATAGGCATTAGCAACCTGTGCAATAATACTGATGGTAACACCGCGCAGGTTTTCACGCTGGGCAAGTGTTTCTTCCGCTGCCTCCCGGCTCAGGGAGCGAATACGGCCAAAGATATCAATTTCGTAAGCCGAAAACCCAATACCGCCCTGATAAAAACGGAACGGATCACGCGCCATACCATTACTGGTTTTATCGGTATCCAAACCCGGAGCAAAGCTCAAACCCGCAGCATCAGAGGGAGCCTGATACATTGGCCCACCCGTTGCCCCAATGCTGGGGAATAGGCCAGCATGCTGGATATCATAACGCCCTTGGGCTTCTACAATGCTGGCCGCAGCCTGCCTGATATCTCTGTTTTCACGCAGAGCAATGGTAATCAGCTGTTGCAAACGCGGGTCTATAAAGAAGTCCCGCCAGCCAATATCGGATGCTGCTTTTTGCAGCATGACATTATCTGTGTGCTGATAATCTGCCCATGTTTGTGCAAGCGGCGGCTGTGGCCGCTTGTATTTGGGTATCATGGTGCAGCCACCCAAAAGCCCGACAGACACTGCAAAACATGCAACCTGACGATACAAACGCGACTGACGTGATACGGAAAGATGCGTCATAGTTTTACTCGTGTCCGTTAGAATTCATAATCTGGGCGTGCGGGTCTGTACGTTCGCTTATGCGCTTCACCTTGAAAAGCCGAAGAACAACCACAAAGAATACAGGCACAAAATAGACAGCCAGCAACGTTGCTGATGCCATACCACCTACCACGGCTGTGCCAATGGCAACACGCGCAGCAGATCCAGCACCAGATGCAATAGCCAGTGGAAATACGCCCACCACAAAGGCAATAGATGTCATCAAAATCGGGCGCAAACGTTCACGTGCAGCAGTGAGAACGGATTCTTCCAAGGATTTGCCTTGTTCAAAACCCATTTTGGCAAATTCAACAATCAGAATGGCGTTCTTAACTGCCAACCCAACTGTTGTAAGGAGCCCTACCTGGAAATAGACGTCATTCGCCAAGCCACGCATCAACGTGGCAATAATTGCGCCAACAACCCCCAACGGAATAACCAGCAGAACCGCCAGCGGAATAGCCCAACTTTCGTACAACGCTGCCAGACACAACAAAATAACAATCATGGCCAGCGCATAAAGTGGACCAGTAGAAGACCCCGATGCATTCTGCTCGAAAGAGAGACCAGTCCATTCATACCCAATACCTGCGGGCAGCTTTTTCAGGATATTGGTAATTGTTGCCAATGCCTGCCCGGAACTGTACCCCTCAGCGGGTTGGCCCAAAATTTCAAAAGCATTGAAGCTGTTATAGTTTTCAACCTTCTGCGGGCCAGAAATCCAGTGAGCGCTTACAAAGGCATTCAGCGGCACCAATGTGTTCGTAAAGTTACGTATATACCATTTATCCAGATCCTGCGGCTGCATGCGAGAGCTGGCAACACCTTGGATGTATACCTGTTTCACACGGTCATTCCGCGTAAACTGGTTCACGTAAATAGAGCCCAACGCCCCTTCAATAGTGGTATTGATATCATCAATTGTCACACCAAGGGCATTTGCTTTTTCCCGGTCAATATCCAGATGATACTGGCCAGCATCTTCCATGCCATTGGGGCGTACTGCCAGCAGGCTAGGGTCTTGCGCCGCCATACCCAACACCATGTTGCGGGCTTCTAGAAGTTTTTGATGGCCCAAATGCGCACGATCTTCCAACTCAAGGTCAAAGCCCGTTGCGTTACCCAACTCCAGAACGGCTGGCGGGTTAAAGGCCAGAATCTGCGCTTTGGGGCTCCCCCAGAAATGCATCATAATCCGCATGGCAATTGCAGCAGAAGATTGCGATGCCTTGGGACGGACAGACCAATCTTTCAAACGGATAAAGAACGCACCAGAGTTCTGGCCCTGCCCGGCAAAGTTAAACCCGTTTACAGAATAAACGGATTCAACAGAATCAGCTTCCGTCTTCAGAATATAATCTGCAACAGCGTGGTTAATCTCGGCTGTTTTTTCCATAGGGGCATTGGGCGGCATAGTGATCTGCCCAAAAATCAGCCCTTGATCTTCATCCGGCAAAAAGCCACCGGGCACCCGTAGGAACAAAACCACCACTACGGCTGTAATGAGAACAAAAGCCCCCATTGCCAGCATAAAGTGCCGCAAAAGATAGTTTACACCACCCAGATACCCATTGGTTAACCTTGCAAAGTTACGGTTAAACCACCCTGCCAAACCTTTGGTTTTTTCATGCTGCCCCGGCTTGAGCATAGTGGCGCACAGCGCTGGTGTAAGAACCATAGCCACCAGCACGGAAAGCCACATGGCCGAAACAATAGTAATGGAGAACTGCCGGTAAATAACCCCAACAGACCCAGAAAACGCAGCCATAGGCAGGAACACGGCAGACAGAACCAGCACAATGCCCACAAGCGCGCCCGAAATTTCATCCATGGAAACACGGGCAGCCTCACGCGGGGAAAGCTGCTTTTCCGTCATCACACGCTCAACATTTTCCACCACCACAATGGCATCATCCACCAGCAAACCAACAGCCAGCACCATGGCCAGCATGGTAAGTGTATTGATGGAATAGCCCAGCACATTCAGCAAACCGAACGTACCCAGCAACACAACGGGCACCGCAATGGTGGGAATAAGCGTGGCGCGGAAGTTCTGCAAAAACACCAGCATGACCAAAAAGACCAGACCAATGGCTTCAAGCAGTGTTTCAACCACTTCCTCAATAGAAAGGGTAATAAACGGTTCGGTATCCAGCGGATAAACAGTTTTCAAACCCGGTGGAAAAAACTGTTCCAGCTCATGCAACTGGGCACGCACTGCGGCTTCTGTTGCAATCTGGTTTGCGCCCGGCGCGAGTTTAAGCGCCATGCCCGAAGCCGGCATATTATTATAATAGGAATTGGTATTGTACGTCTGTGGGCCCAGCTCAACCTTGGCAATATCGCGGATACGCACCTGCGAGCCATCAGGCTGCACTTTCAGCAGAATTCTTTCAAACTCTTCCGGTGATGTCAGACGCTGCGGACCAATAATGGTGGCATCCAGCCGGATACCCTTGGTTGCCGGCAAACCGCCAAGTTCACCAGATGAAAGCTGGATGTTCTGGGTTTGAATGGCTGTTTCAACATCTCTTACTGTCAGGCCATAGTTAAACAGCTTGGCCGGATCCATCCAGATACGCATGGAGTATTCAGAACCAAACAGCGTATGGTCACCCACGCCGGAAACACGGCTGAGCGGGTCTGAAATATTGGACGCCACGTAATCTGCAATATCGCCACCGTTCATGCTGCCATCGGTGGAGATAAAGGCCACCACGAGCATGAAGTTCTTAACAGCTTTGGTAATGCTCAAACCCTGAGCAGTAACTTCCGTTGGCAGTTTGGGCTGCGCAAGCTGGAGCTTGTTTTGCACCTGCACCTGCGCAATGTCCGGATCTGTTCCCTGCGCAAAGGTCAGATCAATTTCCATCTGACCAGACGCGTAGGACTGAGCCGAAATATATTCCAGATGATCCAGCCCAAACATCTGCTGCAAGATCGGGCGCACAACGGTATCGTTCACCGTATCAGCCGAAGCACCCGGATACGTTACACTGATTGCAATTTGCGGCGGCGCAATGCTGGGGTACTGGGAAATAGGCAGCCGAAAAATAGACAGCCCCCCAACCAGCATAATAATAAGACTGATCACCCACGCAAAAATTGGCCGATCAATAAAGAAGCGTGAAAGGCTCATGCTGGTTACTGGCTCTTTTGAGAGTTCTGATCTACGGGGCTGGCGGCATTGGCTGCTGGTTGTGGGGCTTCTTCGTGCGGATCAACCTTGGCTCCGGGCATTACTTTTTGTAGCCCTTCCACAACAATGCGTTCGCCTTCCTTCAGCCCAGATGTCACAATCCAATTGGTACCAACGGTTTGCCCTGTCGTGATCTGGCGCAGATCCACCGTGTTATCGGGTTTAACAACCCATACTTGAGGATCACCATGTGTATTCCGTATTACGGCATCCTGCGGCACCATAAGGGCTGCAGGGTCTATCCCCTCATCCAATTGGGCATGCACGTACATACCGGGCAGCAACAGCTTATCTGGGTTGGGCATAATGGCACGTACAATAACAGTGGCCGTAGCCGTATCCACATTCACTTCAGAAAGCGCCATCTGGCCTGTGTGTTCATAGACAGAGCCATCTTCCAGCGTGACCCTTACCGGAACTTTACCATCTTCCTGCCGTTGAATACGTCCTTCTGCCAGTTCACGCTTAAGACGCAGCAACGTGATGGCAGGCAAATTGACGTCAACATATATAGGGTCCAGCCGCGTGATAATGGCCGTATTGTCTGTCTGGTTTGCTGTTACCAGCGCACCAACGGTTATCAGCGTACGGCTGATCCGGCCAGAAATGGGCGCATACATCTTTGTATAGCCCAGATTTACCTGTGCACTTTCTACCTGCCCCTGTGCGTTCAGAATGCGCCCTTGCGCTTCCTTTTCCGCTGCCACGGCATCATCGTAATCCTGCTGGCTAATGGCATGAGACTGCACAAGCCCGCGATAGCGATTCAGTTTGGCGCGCGCTGTAACTTCGGCTGCCTGGGCTTCTGCCAGTTGCCCACGAGCTGTGTCATACACCGCCTTATAACGTGAAGGATCAATTTGGTACAACTGCTGGCCAACAACAACATCCGCACCTTCACGGAACAGGCGTTTTTCAATAACACCTGTAACCTGGGGGCGAACCTGTGCAATTTCAAAAGCATCCGTACGACCAGGAAGAGTGGTATGCACCGCAACAGGCTGCTTTTTCATAACCTGAATCTGCACACTTTGCGGTGGCATTTCAGGGGTAGATGCCTTCTGATCGCATCCTGACAGCCCTATGAGCACACCCACAACAGCAGCATGGGTTAAACTACTGACTTCCCGCTTCATATGGGAATCCTTTTAAGAAATTTTGAAATAATCGTTGCTCCAACATTTGCAGATACTGTTTTAAAATAACATCTTACTCACCCTGCACCTGCAAAAAACCATATGTTTTACCTGAACAATGCAAACCATTCAGAATACAATTCAAAGCCGCATAAACAAGATCATTTTAGTCCTGTTTCTTGCATAAATCTGCGGCTTGTCAAACACTATATTCATATCTGGCTTGCCTGAAACGCAACAATGCTACCGGGCTCTAGGAACTTCCGGCATAGCAGTCTGCATCTTGTCGTGTCATGATCACTTTTGCGTGATTATATGCCTTTGCACGACAGTACATGCAAGGCTTGAGATGCATTTACATTCTCATTTACGCGAGAATAAAAATTAAAAACAAAAAATGTTATAACGCTTGGAATATGCCCAAACGTTATAACACAGCACTAAACGGCCAATAAAATATAATCTAACAATACGTTACTGTATAATATTTGGCAGCATTAAAAATCTGACTGTGGTTTGCGCGAAAAGGCCATGAAAAGGCATGTAATAACCGCAATAAACCCAACATAGATGAAAAATATTGTCAGATTATAATAGATAACTGCCACAAGTGAGATAATGGCCCCCAGCAACGCAATTGCAGGCAAAATCGGATACAACGGTGCCCGATACGGGCGAGACAAAGCGGGCTCTTTCAGACGCAAGCGAAACAGGCTGACCATGCTCAGCAGATACATGGTCAAAGCACCAAACACAGACATAGTTACCAATGTGGCCGTTAAAGACTGCCCATTGATAGAGATAATGTCATCCGAAAAAATCGCTGCAATTCCGATGCTGCCACCAGCCAACGTGGCCGTATAAGGCGTTTTGAAACGTGGATGCAGTTTACCCAATACAGTAGGCAGGAACCCAGCGCGTGCCAATGCAAAGATCTGCCGCCCATACCCCATGATGATACCATGCAAAGACGCAACCAGACCAAACAGCCCCAGCCACACCAGCATGTGCAACCAGCCGCTGTTGCTGCCCACTACGGCCTTCATGGCCTGAGGCAAAGGGTCATTCAGATTGGCAAGAGTATGCCAATCCCCCACGCCGCCAGCAAAAAGCATGACACCAAATGCCAATGAAACGAGAGTAAGCACACCCGCAATATATGCGATAGGGATAGAGCGGCGCGGATCTTTTGCCTCCTCTGCCGCCATGGCAACGCCTTCGATAGCTAGAAAGAACCAGATTGCAAATGGAACGGCTGCAAAAATACCGCCCATAGCTTCCCAGCCAAAATGCGGTGCAACACCCCAGCCGTTCTGAAGAAAGTTGTGCCATGAAAACGCAGGGGCCACGACCCCCATAAACACAAGAAGTTCGATAATAGCTGCAATTGTCACAAACAGTTCAAATGTCGCAGCAATATGTACCCCCACAATATTCAGTGTCATGAACACCAAATATGCCCCCAATGCCGCAACTTTTGGAGAAAGATGTGGAAACTGCACATTCAGATATGCACCAATAGCCAACGCAATAGCCGGTGGTGCAAAAATAAATTCCACCAATGTGGCAAGCCCAGCCAACAAACCACCCCAGCGCCCTAATGCCCGAAAACTATAGGCAAATGGCCCACCAGCGTGCGGAATGGCGCAGGTAAGTTCCGTAAAACTAAAGATAAACGCTGTGTACATAACGGCCACAAAAACTGTGGCGACCAAAAACCCTAAAGTTCCAGCCGTGCCCCAGCCATAACTCCAGCCAAAATACTCGCCGGAAATAACCAGACCAACAGCAATACCCCATAAATGGAACGTGCTGAGAGATTTATTGAGATGCGTTGAACCCTCGCCCATGCTTCAGTACATCCTTTTGTATCAGAGAATTATCAAGAAATTTTCGGTATATTTTCGATTATTCCATTCTCTGGGGAAGAATCTTTCAAACCAATTCCTGTTTCTTTCAAACGCATGGCTTTCTGCATCAACCAGGTAAGTTTATCGGCCGCAGCAGACGTTGAAAGACCATATGAATGAATATTTGACAGACAGTTTCTGGAAGAATCTGGACAGCCCACATAAGGTGCGTATGTCAGATACACTCCCATACTGTCAGCTACACTTAGACCGGGGCGCTCCCCAATCATCATGACAACAATTTTTGCACCCATTTTCTGGGCAATTTCATCACCCAGAGCTACCCGGCTTTGCGTTGCCACAACCAAAGGTGCAATACGCCACCCAACCAACCGCTTGCACATAACCCTATACAGCGGCAGGGCTTCCTTTTGCGTTGCAATAGAAGATAGTCCATCTGCAGCAACAAACACCACATCCCATTGCCCATGAGGCAAAGCCTCAAGTGATGCAGCATTCAGCCTGCGCCCCAGATCTGGACGGCGCAAATACGTTTGCCTATCTTGCGCTTGGCTAGAAACGCAAATCACAGGCACATCTTCCATTTCTGCCTGTAAATGCGCAACATCCAAAGGAATATGCACAGCATCCCGTGCTTTGGAATGAGATTCCTGAAACGCCAAAACATCTTTTGTGCATTGTGCATTTCCAGAACGATTCAAACCAATTCTGGCCCGCGTGAACTGCCGCAAATCCTGCCAGTCATCACGCTTTTCCAATGGTGCTGAACCTGTAGAAAGCAGCTTTTTATCTGTCATGCTGCACCTACCAACTGCCCTAGTCGGGTTTGCCCCGGTGCAATTTCTTTCATGCGGTTGTACTTGCTATCGTACAGCTCCATTTTTTCCAACCATGCAGCAAATTCTGGAGCAGGTTTTAAACCCAACAAATTGCGCAGTGTCAGAATGTCATGGAACGAAAGACTTTGATAATTCAGCATCACATCATCAGCACCTGGCACACCTATCAGAAAGGTAATGCCCGCTGTGCCAAGAAGCACCATCAAATTATCCATATCATCCTGATCGGCTTCAGCATGGTTGGTGTAACAGGCATCACACCCCATTGGCACACCTAACAGCTTGGCACAGAAATGATCTTCCAAACCGGCACGGATAATCTGCTTTCCATCATACAAATATTCAGGGCCGATAAATCCAACAACTGTGTTTACCAGTAAGGGATTATACGAACGGGCCACTGCATAGGCGCGTGCTTCTGCTGTTTGCTGATCCATACCATGATGCGCGTTAGCTGAAAGTGCCGCACCCTGACCTGTTTCAAAATACATGACATTCTGGCCAACCGTGCCACGCTTAAGCCCTACCGCAGCATCTTGCGCTTCTGCCAGAATAGAAAGATTGATACCAAACCCTTCATTTGCCTTTTGTGTACCCGCAATAGATTGAAAAACCAGATCTACCGCCCCGCCCTTATTCATGATTTCCAATGTATTGGTCACATGCGTAAGCACACAGGTCTGGGTAGGAATATCATAACGCTGGCGCGCATGATCCAACATGTCCAATAAGGCCATGCCATTTGCAACACTATCTGTAGCCGGGTTAATGCCAATAACGGCATCCCCCATACCATACAGCAGACCATCCAGTGTGGATGCAGCAATGCCTTTAAGATCATCCGTAGGATGATTAGGTTGCAAGCGGGAAGACAAACACCCTTCCAAACCAATGGTATTTCTAAAACCCGTGATGACACGAATTTTGCTCGCAACACTCATTAAGTCCTGATTACGCATCAGCTTGCTAACCGCCGCAGCCATTTCTGGCGTAATGCCCGGAGCAACAGCCGCCAGTGTTGCGGTATCAGCTTCATGCGAGAGCAGCCAATCCCGAAACTGCCCGACTGTCATATGTGCTAGCGGCGCAAAGGCTGCCTTATCATGCGTATCCATAATAAGGCGCGTCACTTCATCTTCCTCATACGGAACGAGAGCGACATCCAAAAAGGTCTGCAACGGCAGATCAGCCAAGGCATAGCGCGCTGCAATGCGCTGCACATCCGACTGTGCCGCAACACCAGCCAACTGGTCCCCAGATCGCTCGGACGATGCTACTGCCAGCAACGTTTTCAGATCATCGAAGCTGTATGTTTCACCCCCCAGAGTGCAACGATACACCATTGCAGGAACTCCTTAGCTACGCGCGAAAGAGATGTGATTCACTTTCTGCATGCATTCAAATTATATCTATTTCGGAATGATATCATAGAGAAATGATTTGCGACTTGACTGCTCGCTACATATTTTTAACATTTCACCACAAAGAAGGCCGCAGATTACACACCTGCTTCAGACAAAGGATTGCAATGTCTCCCCTGCCCGCCTTTTCTGCCTCTGGCGTTATGGCCGCCGCCGCTTCTGGCGCAGAAGGCTTTATTACAAGCCATGGGGGCGATATTGACCGCATTGCGGGCCGCGCGGGGTTGGCTCCGGGCAAGTTGGCCCTGCCCACAGATATGCTGAGCCTGAACGCATATTGCCGCCTGTTTACGGAAGCAGCAAAAGAAACCCAGCACGGCAATCTGGGCCTATGGTTTGGGCAGCAGTTTCAACCTCAAACATTGGGGCTGATCGGGTTTGTGGCGCTTCTTTCCCCCACGGTAAAAGATGCCATTCATAATCTTGCAACACACTTTATGTATCATCAAAGCTGCACGCACACGCGCCTTGTACGGCAGGGTAACCTATTGCGGCTTGAATACGCCATTACAGATCCAACCATTACAGAACGCCGGCAAGATGCAGAACTCACACTCGGCATGTTCTGCAATGTGCTGCGCTATGCTTTAGGGCCTGCGTGGCACCCAGAAGAAGTGCATTTTGCACATACGCAACCCGAACAGGCACACGAACACCGAAATGCCTTTCAGGCAAATGTTCATTTTGGCCGCCCCACCAATGCACTTATTTTCCGCGATATTGGTTTGGAACGCGCAATGCCGGATGCACAACCGCATACGCTGGAAATTGTAAAAGCATCTCTTATCTCACTCGCCCGCAACGGGCACAGCACACCTCATCCGTACGTATCTTTTAAAGAGCAGGTTTTGTTAGCACTTGAAGAAATTTTACCAGAAGGTGGGCACCTTACCTTATTAGCTGCACGCATGAACATGCCGGCCTGGACTTTGCAAAGACGCCTTGCAGATCATGGAATATCTTATTCTGATCTCGTGGAAACCACACGCTATAAACACGCCTGTGGTTTACTGGAAAAGCCAGAATATGACATCAGCCAGATTTCCAGATTATTAGGATATTCAGAAACCAGTGCATTTAGTAGAGCTTTTCGCAAATGGAGTGGTGTTTCTCCACGCACATGGCGCCAGCAATACATGCCAGCGCCATCCAGCATCTAAGATCAAAAATCCTACGTCTCAGATATTATCTATAAAGGCTGTCAAAAATTCCACCATTTGAGAAATGGTCTTTTTGCAGCTTTGTCCATCCACCAAGGCTTGCAACATCAAAGGTTTCTACCTTAGGAAACACCTGCCCATATTCCGCCAATACTGCTGGATCTACGGGGCGAAAATAATGTTTGGCGCCAATTTTTTGGCCTTCTGGGCTAAACAAAAACTCAAGATACGCTTTGGCAACAGCTTCTGTGCCATGTGCCTTCACATTTTTGTCCACCAAAGAAACAGGTGGTTCTGCCAAAATGGTTTGTGAAGGTACAACAATATCAAACTGGTCTGGCCCGATATCACGTGCAGCCATTAATGCTTCATCTTCCCATGCCAACAAAACATCACCTAGGTGGCGTTGTACAAAACTGTTTGTTGCACCGCGTGCCCCGGTATCCAAAACTGGAACATGCTTAAACAAGTTTTTCAGATAATCTTTGGCTGCATCTTCCGAACCTTTATTCTGGTGCAATGCCCATCCCCATGCCGCCAGGTAATTCCAACGGGCACCCCCAGAGGTTTTGGGGTTAGGTGTAATAACCTGCACACCATCACGCACAAGATCCGGCCAATCCTTGATGTTTTTCGGATTTCCCTTGCGCACAAGAAAAACAATTGTGCTCGTGTATGGTGTAGAATTGTGCGGCAGACGTGTTTGCCAATCCGATGCAATCAAACCTTTCTGTGCGAGCAAATCAATATCATAGGCCAAACCTAATGTGACCACGTCTGCGGGTACACCTTCCAGAACAGAACGTGCCTGTGCACCAGATCCTCCATGCGCTGTTTTGACAGTGACACTGTCTTCTGGATGTGCCTGATGCCAGACATTTGCAAAAGCTTTGTCCACATCAGCATACAACTCACGCGTGGGGTCATAAGAAACATTCAAAAGGTTGAAAGAGGCTGCCTGTGCCTGCCCAGCATGCATACCCAAGAAGGTTCCGCCCCCTAAAGCAGCAGCCCCAACAAGCAGGCGACGACGAGAAAGAGAAAAGGCTTTGTTTTTCATGAGTATCAGACCTTCAAAACAGTTTTTCAGAATGCCGCCTGCACGCGGCCAACAACTGCATTTCCATCGCGCCCAAACAGATTAACGCCACCAGATACACCCTTGGAACGCGTGACAATAAAGTGTGCGTAATCCAACATCACCTTGATATGCCGGTTAGGATACCAGTTAAACCCACCCTGCCAGACTGTTTGCTGGTTGCCGTTAACGCCTTCTCCACCCTGATTTTCCGTGCCGTACAAGTCTGTCACACTCCAGCGCCCACTTACTTCCAGCGCGCCCCAGTGGCCGGTGGCCGGATCAAAGTCATACGTTACACCGGGTGTGGTAAATGCTGCCGTTTTCTCACTATACACTCGGGGAGTTCCCAAAAGTGTATAGTTTGCAGCCACATACCAACCATCAAACCCAAGGGAAGGCAGATGCACAGTTTGGGCCTGATGATCACGCTGTACGCCAATATGGTAGTATTCACCTTTCAGCAAAAAACGCTTCCAGCGTAATGCCAACTGTGGCCCAGCAGCCCAGATTTGCGCAACATCTGTAAGAGCGCCTGATGTTAACAGGCTGGTTTCCCCCAGCGGCACTTCCATATTGTCTGACAATTTCAACTGGCGACCACTACTGTTTTCATTAACCTTGAATACAGAAGTTGCACCGGCACCTACATGCACATCTATGTCTTTTGAAACATAAGGACGACCAGCCGCACGGATAACCGCACCTGTCTGGCTATCAACTATCGTGGTGTCCTTGGAGCGGTCCCCAAACTTTTGGCCTGTAAAATAACCTGAAACAAGCCAACGTTTTTCGTAATGCTCACCACCAACACTAAAGCGTGCCACGCCACCAGCAAGATTACGCACCAGATCCACAATGGTAGGACGTTCCAGAAACTCAAAAGCGCCTGAACGTTCTGCACTTTCCTCTTCCATACGCGGCTGGAAGTACCCAACTGTTAGCGTTGTATTCCGCAACCCTGTGTAATTCAGGTTTGCTTCAAACAAGCCTACTGTTCCATCAACACTGCTGGATCCAAAATCTGGTGTGACGTTCACAACCCAATCTTTATACCGCCATGAAAGATAAAGCCGTAGACGACGTGCGTTCTGTGTTAAAGAATTGAAATTACCTTTGGTTTCCCCATTGCGTGGGGACATACCAAAAAATCCACCCACATCTTCCTGAGCTAGCAAGCCAATAGAAAATGCGTAGGCTTTATCATCTGATGCAATGGTTGGACGTCCTTTAGGAAAACCAACCTGAATGCCACCAATATGGACTGTTTCTTCCTTTGCTGAAGCAGCCTTGAATTCAGCCCATGAAGCCACAGGACCTTCCGGCAAAGCCGGGTGGCCTTCCGCCCCGGTGCGGGGGCCATGATGCACAGGATTTGAAGGTTCTTCTGCAAACACAGGCTGAGGCTCCTCCACCCCAGCAGCCACAAGGTGCGGGTGCGTAGTGCGGGATGCAACCTTGGCATTGTTGTCCTTACTTTGTGCAACATGCTCATATCGTGAAACGCGCATTTGCAGGCGGTGGATTTCACCCTGCATATCACGCCGCATCATGGCCATTTCACGCCGCAAAGCCGCAACTTCAGCTTCTGATGTTTCTGCATGTAATACGCACGGAAAAAACAGACCCGATATGGCTGTTGTCAGCAAAAAACCAGAGCGAACGGAACCAGTCATTAAGCGCCCCCAACAACCACTTTGGTTGTTTTTAACCCACATGGGAAATACTTGTTGTTTTACTTGAATACGATTTTACGTATATTATTTCGAACCGAGAACTATTTAGCTTGCAGAAGCCCTTCCTGTCAAAACATAAAACACTGTTTGGAAAGGCTTTTATTTCTGCATACGCCTAATAGATCAGGCAGGTTGCTTTAATACACGAAACACCTGTTTTTAGGTGCGCATTCCACCCCGCCCTTGGCTTCCACGACGGAACACGCATGTAACAGACAAGATTGGATTATCCGTTTGCGTAAATCTGCTGTTATGTAAAGATTTTACGCTTTCATGCGCCGCATAAAAACGACGTGTGGAACGGTCTGCTTCCAAAATAACAGTACCCAAAAAAGTACCATTCACTTCGATAATCTGAGATTCCAGCATTTTAATGCCTCTGGATAAAGAACACACCCAGCCGGCAAACTGATTATCCGGCCAGATCAGGAAAAGAATATAGGCGCATATTCAAACGCCTTTGCAGCACGACATCGAGCCGTGCAGCACATTCGTAAACAAACCGGATACATGCACATCACCCTTTGTGATTCTGCTACGTTGTCACCTGAAAGACATTATGAGCAAACACATAACCACGCAATAATAAACCATCACGAATGGTTATTTTTTTTAACAACAAAAATCTACGCATGTTAATTTTTATTGTTAAATCAATCATCTAACCAAAAACTCCTGTTCGGAAAAATTTTTATATCAGCAGACATCTCCCCTGAGAATCGCAGAAAATTTTTAACACGTCCATTTTTCGTATTTTTTTATTTCCAGCGATAGGATAGGTTTTAATAACATTCAGCGTAAGGAAAGACTCTCAAAACCCAGCATGGTTTGACCCACAGAGTATGCCGCATGGCATATTCCATCTTCAAAACAAATCATACGTATAACGTGCCGCTACGATGGATTTACCTGCTTGCCTATGTTTTTTCTGCGCCGCCATACTCTGCCCGGCTTTCCACTTACCTTTGGCATCACGCTTTTATGGGTAGGATTGCTTGTTATTCTGCCCTTGCTGGCCCTTATCTTACGCCCTTGGCAGGATGGCACGGCTGCCATTTTGCAAACCCTACATGATGCCAGGGTATTTGCGGCCTTTCGGGTTAGCTTTGGTTGTGCGCTGTTGGCGGCTTTGCTTGATCTGCCTTTAGGCATTTTGCTGGCATGGACATTAGTGCGGCTTCGTCCGCCGGGCTACAAAATCATTAATGCGTGCATTGATCTGCCTTTTGCTATCCCCACATCCGTAACAGGTATTACGCTTGCCACTTTGTACGGCCCCAATGGCTGGATGGGAAAGCTGCTGGCCCATGCCGGTTTACAAGTAGCCTTTACGCCAACCGGTATTGTCATTGCCCTCATGTTTGTGGGCCTTCCGTTTCTGGTGCGTACCATCGAACCTGTATTGCAAAACTTTCCATTAGAAGTGGAGGAAGCCGCTTTCCTTCTGGGAGCAACACCTTTTCAGAAATTTTACCGCGTCATTCTGCCCGCCATTCTGCCGGCAACATTAAGCGGTTTTGGGTTGGCCTTTGCACGCTGCATTGGTGAATATGGCTCTGTTATCTTTATTGCAGGCAATCAGCCTTTCCGCAGTGAAATTGCGCCTCTGCTGATTGTTATGCGCCTGCAGGAATTCGATTATTCTGGTGCCACCACTATTGCTGTCATGCTGCTGTTTACCGCCTTGTTCTGCCTTGGTGGTGTAAGCTTCTTGCGCCAGCGCGCCTCACGCGGGCTGATTATGGAAGAAACAAAATGACAACCGCACGTTTTTCCATAAGCCGCTTGATTCTGTGCGGATGCAGTTACGCTATTGTGCTGCTTATGCTTCTGCTGCCACTCGTGCTTATTTTTACAGAAGCGCTGAGGCAAGGAATGCATGCTGCTGTATCTACCTTGCTGGAACCCGATGCTCTGGCCGCCATTTGGTTGACTGCATTTGTGACCGTCATTGTCACCATAACAAACACGCTAGGTGGTATTGCCGCCGCATGGTGCCTGACAAAATATTCTTTTGCAGGCAAACGTTTTCTCATTATGCTCATAGAACTGCCTATCAGCGTATCTCCCGTCATTGCCGGCCTGATATGGCTTTTGCTGTTTGGGCAGGAAGGCTGGTGGGGCAACTGGTTAACCACCCATAATATGCAAATTGCCTTTGCTGTGCCCGGCATCGTGCTGGCCACTCTGTTTGTTACCTTCCCTTACGTCACGCGCACACTTATGCCCTATATGGAACAGCAGGGCCGCGATGCAGAAGAAGCAGCATTTTTGCTGGGTGCAAATTTCTGGCAAACATTGTGGCAAGTTACCCTGCCAGATGCTCGGTGGGCACTCCTCTCTGGCATTCTGCTCACCACTGCCCGCGCCATTGGTGAATTTGGTGCCGTTTCTGTTGTTTCAGGCCATATTCCGGGTGTGACAGAAACGATGCCACTGCATATCGAAACCCTTTACAATGGATACCAAACAGTAGCGGCCTTCAGCATGGCCGCACTTCTTGCCCTATGTGCCATGAGCACAGTTCTGCTTCGCACACTATTTGAGCATTCTTTTAGGAAACAGCCTTCATGAGCGTTAACCTGCACTCTTTTACACAATATGCTCCTGGTTCCTCCCGCAAGATTTTGGACAATATCAATCTGACAGCTGAAGACGGCGCCTTTATTGCGTTGGTTGGCCCTTCTGGTGCAGGCAAAACATCTTTGCTGCGCGCTATTGGTGGCCTCTCTCCGGTCTATGAAGGGCAGTTGCTGATTGATGGTCTCCCCATTGGTCATGCAGATTTACCAAAACGTAAAACTGGCTTTGTATTCCAGAACTATGCACTGTTCAGGCATATGAGTGTAGCGCGCAATATTTCCTTTGGGCTGGATGTTTTACCGCGCAAACAGCGCCCAGATCGCACAGCTATTGCCGCCCGCGTGCAGGATCTGCTGGAACTTATTCAGCTTCCACATTTGGCAGATGCCCGCCCGGATCAGCTTTCGGGCGGGCAGCGGCAACGTGTTGCCTTGGCGCGTGCCCTTGCAACAGAACCCAAGCTGCTTTTGTTGGATGAACCATTTGGAGCGTTGGACCCAATTGTACGCCGTACCATCCGTCGCTGGTTGCGAGAGCTCCATGACAAGTTGGGCCTTACAACCATTCTGGTTACGCACGACCATGAGGAAGCTCTGGATATTGCTGACAGGCTGGTGGTCATGCAGGATGGCCGTATTGTGCAGGATGCTGATGCCAATACGCTCAACACATCTCCGCAAACACCATTTGTTATGCAATTTTTGGGTGAGACACTCGAATTTGCGGGGGAAATACAGAATGGGCAGTTTATCCCGGAAGATACTGATGCCCTGCCGTTTCCGGTAAGTGAAAAGAACGGCAAAACAACCGTATTTATCCGTCCTTGCGATGTGCAATTTATGCGCGGCAAAGGAGCGGCTCATATCCTTTCTCGCAGCCGCAACCCCAACGGGTTGTATCATTATGCCGTGCAGACCACGCAAAAAGCGCTTGATATTACAACACCAATGCCAACAGAAATTTCCGAAGGTGAACAATTTGGGTTGGATATTTCACATGGCAAAATCTTCTCAAATCTTCCGTAGGATAAAGCTCTGCCCATAAGCCGGATTGACAGCACAGATTTTATATGTTGCGTTAAAATAACGGTTGATATGCAAGAACTTAGATAACCTTTTGCATTTCTGTATAAATTGATTCTGTATTTTCAATTTATTGTGAAAATACAGAATTTCTATCTGCACGGAATGTTTGTATGCCCGACAAAACCTCCACTCCGCACACAAAACCAGCACATACGGCAGAAGGTTATCATCGCGCCCTCAATAAACGGCAGATCCAGATGATCTCCATTGGTGGCGCTATTGGCACGGGTTTGTTTTTGGGTGCGGGTGGACGCCTGCAAGCCGTGGGGCCCTCGTTAGCGCTGATCTATCTGGTGTGTGGAATTTTCTGTTTTCTCATGCTGCGCGCTTTGGGTGAGTTGGTCATGTATCGCCCCACCAGTGGCAGCTTCGTTTCCTACACTCTGGAATTTCTCGGCCCCAAGGCATCTTACATTGCTGGCGCCATGTCTTTCTTCAACTGGGCCATGACAGGCATTGTCGATATTACCGCTGTAGCGCTTTACATGCATTTCTGGGGCACTTTTGCGCACATGCCCCAATGGGTATTTGCCATGCTGGCGCTTTTGCTCATAACCGGCATGAACCTAATTGGCGTGAAATGGTTTGGGGAGATGGAGTTCTGGTTTTCCCTCATCAAGATTGTCGCGCTGGTTCTCTTTCTCATTATCGGAAGCGCCATTTTGGGCCTACGCGTGCCCATAGATCACCATGAAACAGGATTGAACCTGATTACACAGCATGGTGGCCTGTTTCCTCATGGCATTTTACCGGCGCTGGCACTCACCCAAGGGGTTATTTTTGCCTATTCAGGCATAGAAATGATCGGCACCGCTGCCGGTGAATGTCAGGACGTGCGCACCGTTCTGCCCACGGCCATCAATAACGTGATGTGGCGCATTGCCATTTTTTATGTTGGCACGGTTACCTTGCTGGTTCTTCTGCTGCCTTGGTCTGCCTATCAGGCAGGCACCAGCCCATTTGTGACATTTTTCTCCCATCTGGGTATATCGGGCGTGGATTCCATTATGAACATTGTAGTGCTTACAGCAGCACTCTCCAGCCTGAACTCTGGCTTATATTCTACAGGCCGTGTTTTACGCGCATTGGCTTTGAATGGCTCTGCCCCGCGCTATCTGACACATATGAGCAAACAGTCCGTTCCTTCTGCTGCCATTCTTACAACCGTTGGCATTTACCTTGTTGGCGTTTTTCTAAACTACTTACTGCCTTCGCAAATCTTTGAAATTGTTCTCAATCTGGCTTCTCTGGGAATTATCAGCACTTGGTGCTTTATTTTGCTCAGCCAGATCAAGCTGCGCCAAGCCATTAATGCAGGCCGCATAGCACCTACCGGGTTTGCCATGCCGGGTGCACCATTTACATCTTGGGCAACCATTTTGTTTTTTTGCAGCATCATTGTGCTCATGGCGTTTGATTACCCAACAGGATCATTCTCTGTGGCCTGTATTCCCATTCTGGCCATCATCTTGTTTGTTGGCTGGAAAACCTTCAGCCACAAGCCCATTCACCTTGTTCCCCCCACACAATCTTCCATCACGCTGACCGATGATCTACTCGGAACATCAGACACCCCAAACAAGCAGGGCTAACCATCGCACCCAACTTAATTCTTATAGTGCAACCTGTCTTGCAGGCTTTCTTCTTGAGATGAAACGGGCATCACCGTAATATATCCGCGACTGAAAGCGTGGTATTTTCCCCGCGAACGATGCAATATTTATAGTAAGGTGGCCGTAAATGGAGTGGACCGAAGAAATTATCGCCCAGCTCAAGGCATTATGGGCGGAAGGTCTTTCAACGGCAGAAATTGGTAGGCGTCTTTCCATCACCAAAAATGCGGTTGTCGGAAAGGCGCATCGTTTGGGATTGCCTGCGCGGCCATCCCCCATTCGGCGTAATGCCAAGCCCAAAACAGCAGAAAAAGCCGAAGCTCCTGCAGCTACCTCTTCTGCTGCGGCACAAACGGCAACCCCTGTACAACCTGCCAAACAGGCCGAAGCAGCGCCCGTGGGTGAAACAGAAAAACACCAACCTACGCCATCTGCTCCTGCACGTTCTACGCCACCGGAAGCCGCGCCTGCTCCTGCTGTGGAAGAAAAAGTCGCAAAAAAAGAAAAACCCGCGGCTTCAAGCAAAAGCAAGCCCAAGGCACCTTTGCGCAGCATTTCTGATCCGGAACCACAAAAACGCCGCGGCCCATCTTGCTGCTGGCCGATCGGTGACCCTGGCACGCCGGGCTTCCACTTTTGTGGTGCTACCCCGATACCGGGCAAACCATATTGTGAGGAACATGCGCAGATTGCCTATGTAAGGCTGCGCGACAGGCGCGATAACGTCGCCTAAATTATATCTTCTAAAATAATATAAACCCCATCCCCTGAGGGCCTTATAAAGTAGGCCTTCAGGGGCAAGTCAGGGGCGTTATACTCAGCCTTCGGCTGCCGCTGGCTTTTCTGGCGCCGGCGCTGCTGAAGAAGGCTTGGAAGCAGAATCACCGCTCAGCATTTCCAGCTGACCTGTAATCTGGCCACCATCTTCAACCTTCAGGCGATGACAGGCTGCCTTGCCAAGCAAACGGCCACTGCCCTGCAGTGTCAGGCTACCACGCGCCGTTAGCGTACCATCAACGGTACCAGCAATTTCTGCATTTTCCACTTCCACACCACCACGGAACAGGCCACCGGGCTTAACCACCAGTTCCTTGGCTGTAATCATGCTGGATTCAACAGTGCCTTCAACCACAAGACGTTCTGCGTCCTGCACGGTTCCCTGCACGCTAATGCCACGCCCCACCACCAAAGTGCGTTGTTCCGGCTCATCCTTTTTAGGTTGCTGAGGTTGCTGCGGCATACCGCGCGCTGCAGCCGCACCAGGAAACGGCGGCATACCTGCACCGGAAGGAAGAGGGGAACCGGAAGGAAGAGGCGCACGACCCATGGATGAGGTCTCCTTTACTGTATCTGTGTCAGGGCGGGGCGCAGGTTTTGCTGGCGTTCCCGCTGGATTAGAAGAAAAAATGGAACCAAACCCGCCAGCGGAACGCTGTGCGCCCGCCTGACTGGCAGAACCAGGCTGCTCAGATGGCCGATTATCTTCGGGCTTACGTCTTTTAAACAAGAAAATCCCCCGCCTTGCTGGCTGTTCACTCTTGGACAGGCCCCACTACTCAGGCACCCGTCCGCATCAAACCGTCTCGCCATGTGCTCATTTTCTTATACAGCCAGGCGGTTCTGCGGCAAGCATTCCATAAGCCCTAGTGTTGCCCTTTTTATGGCAGCACTGTAGCGAAACAGCTGGTATGTGAAATTTTTCAGGAAAATCTGCCGCTATCATGACTGTTTCAGATGTAAAATATGACATCCTCGGCATTGGTAATGCCATTACGGATATTCTTGCCCGTGTAGAACCTGCCTTTCTGCAAAAACAAGGCCTGACCCCAGGTAGCATGACGCTGATTGATGCAGACCAGGCCGACACATTGCAGGCCCTTTTGGCCCCAGAACAGATTATGGGCGGTGGTTCTGTGGCAAATAGCTGCGTTGTGGCTGCTCAGTTTGGCGCACGCGTTGCTTATCTGGGTAAAGTTGCGCGAGATGATGCGGGCAAACAGTTTACCGAAGATATGCGCGGCAATGGTATTACTTTCCCATCTGCGCCGTTGAACACACAGGTTTTTGATAACCTGCCAACAGCACGTTGCATTGTTATGGTAACACCAGACGGGCAACGCACAATGGCAACCTATCTGGGCGCGTGCACCTGCTTTACGCCAGAAGACGTGCTGCCAGACATGATTGCAGACTCCAGCATTGTGTATCTGGAAGGCTATCTGTTTGACCCACCGCATGCGCAGGAAGCCTTCCGCCGTGCAGCTGCGCTGGCACATGCGGCTGGGCGCAAAGTGGCTCTTTCCCTTTCAGACCCATTCTGCGTTGGCCGCCACCGTCAGGCCTTTTTGGATCTGGTGAAAGGCCATGTAGACATCCTTTTTGCAAATGAGGATGAAATCTGCGCTCTGTACGAAACAGAAAACTTTGATGTTGCCGCGCGCCATACCGCGCAGGACACCACCTTTGCTGCGCTTACACGTTCTAGCTTGGGCAGTGTTGTGCTGCACGATGGACAAATGACCAAGGTTGCCCCTGTGCCCACTCAGGTTGTGGATACAACAGGCGCTGGAGATGCCTATGCCGCTGGCTTTATGGCGGGCCTGACATCTGGCCGAACATTACCAGAATGTGGCCGCCTAGCTTCAGTCGCGGCATCTGAAATTATCTCACATTACGGCGCACGCCCACTTTCTAACCTGTGGGAAGAAATGGGCTTCTAAGCCTGATAGCTTTGTGTCTTCCGTTTTTATTTAAACGGAAGACACATCCGTATTTTGTGGAATAGCCACAACGCGACCAGACTTTACGCAGAGGGCAATTTTTCCCTCACACAAAGCCTGAGCTGTTTCACCAAACACCTTGCGCCGCCACCCCGCCAGCACAGCATGAGGCTGAGAAGGATCAAGCGCCAAAGCATCCAGATCATCTGCAGATGCCACCAAGCGCGGAGCGACATCGTGCTTTTCACAGCAAGATGTTAAAAGCACCTTCAACAATGCCACCAACGATGCTGACGGCCTTGGTGTATCTTTGCTCTTGCTGCGTGGAGAACGCGGAAGTTCCGAGTCTGGCAAAGCCTGTGCCTGCTTGATAGCCTGCAACAAAGCTTGGCCCGTACGCCCTTCTGCCAACCCACGAGAAACACCGCGAACACGCGTTAAAGCTTCAGTTGTTGCTGGCGTCGTTGCTGCAATTTCCAGCAGGCTTTCGTCTTTCACCAGTCGTTGACGCGGAACATTCACGCGCTGGGCTTCACGCTCACGCAAGGCAGCAATGGCACGCAACACTGCCAGCATACGCCGGTTATTGGTGCGTGCACGTAAACGCTCCCACTGTTTTTCCGGGTCTGGGCGAAATGTGGCAGGGTCTTCTAGCTCGGCCATTTCAGCCGCAACCCAATCCAAACGCTTTTCCTGCTCCAGTTTTTTAACAAGCCGCTCATAAACCAGCCGCAACCACGTTACATCGCCCGCAGCATATGTCAGCTGGGCCGGGGACAATGGCCGCACAGACCAATCTGTAAAGCGGTGGCTTTTATCAATCATATGTCCGGTTAAGGAACCAACCAGACTGTCATACCCAACCTGATCTCCAAACCCAGCAACCATCGCGGCAACTTGCGTATCAAAAAGCGGAGTCGGCAAGGCATCAAACAGGTGCAGAAAAATTTCCAGATCTTGCCGGGCTGCGTGAAACACCTTCAGCACTGCCGTATCTGCAAAGAGATTTTTCAGCGGGGTCAGATCAATACCTTCAGCCAGCGCATCTATCAGCACGACATCATGAACCGCACCAATCTGAACCAGACAGAGTTCGGGCCAGTATGTTTGCTCCCGCATAAACTCCGTATCAACCGTTACGAAGCTTTCATTATGAAAGGGTGCAAGAGCCGCCTCTAACTCCTGAGTAGAGGAAATAAGGCGCGCGGGAGGGAATGCAGGGGTTGCTGATCTGGCCATGTTTTTCTTCATACATCCAGACTGTTAGAAAAAGAAGTGACCAAACGTTACACGTGAAACTTGACGAAAAAGCCAAGGCACGGAACATCTGCAAAAAACCACATGTGCAGGAAAACAAAATGACCCCAGCCGATGATGGCCGCGACCAGTTAACCCAACTAGGAAAGCAGGTTGCTGCCCCGCAAAGCCCAGAAGAAGCCATTCTGGAACGTGTGCCCGCCCCTTACCCAGATAAACACTATCTTGTACGCTTCACCGCACCAGAGTTTACATCGCTTTGCCCCATTACCGGCCAGCCGGACTTTGCACACATTGTTATTGATTATGTGCCGGATAAATGGATTGTAGAAAGCAAATCACTGAAGTTGTACCTCACCAGCTTCCGTAACCATGGCGCTTTTCATGAAGCTTGCTCAATCCAGATTGCGAATACCCTTGTTGAAAGGCTAGCGCCACGCTGGCTGAGAATTGGTGCTTACTGGTACCCCCGCGGCGGTATTCCGATTGATGTATTCTGGCAAACGGGTGAACCACCTGCTGGTGTATGGGTGCCTGCACAAGATGTGCCCACCTATCGTGGTCGCGGCTAATTAGGCATAAAAAAAAGCCACCATATTAGGTGGCTTTTTTTAGAACATTCTCAACAACCTCAGCTGGCGGGAGAGCCTGCCTCGATTTCAGCACGCACAGCCTGAATCTGATCCTGCAGCACACTCAAACGGGTTGTATCCGTTTTATCTGCCTGATCCCAAGCTTCAGACAACGCTTCCAGCTGAGCTGTTGCATTATCAATAGAAATTTCGCTTACCGGCACAGCCTTGTCAGCCAATACGGTGCAGCGTGTGGGGGTAATGTCTGCAAAGCCACCGCCAACAAAGTAACGATCGTTCACTGTATCCCCGTCATACAGGGCAACAACACCACCACGCAGAAGAAGCATCATGGGTGCCCGTTCTGGCATGGCGGCAATATCACCTTCCATACCAGGCAGAACAGCCATATCTACTTCACGCGACACCAGAACCTTTTCAGGACTGATTATCTCAATCTGGATCGGCATGAATGCGCTCCTTCCCGGAGTCGGTTATTAAACCGACTCTCTCATTTTTTCTGCTTTGGCAACAACGTCTTCGATAGAACCTACCATGTAGAAGGCAGCTTCTGGCAGATCGTCATATTCACCAGCGCAGATGGCTTTAAAGGAACGCACGGTATCGGCAACAGAAACCAGCTTACCCGGTGCACCCGTAAACACTTCTGCCACATGGAACGGCTGAGACAGGAAGCGCTGGATACGACGAGCACGTGCCACAATCAGCTTATCGTCTTCAGACAGTTCATCCATACCCAGAATGGCAATGATATCCTGCAGAGATTTGTAGGTCTGCAGAATACGCTGCACTTCACAGGCCACATCATAATGTTCCTGACCAACAATCTGCGGGTCCAGAGCACGAGATGTGGAATCCAGCGGATCCACGGCAGGATAAATACCCATTTCTGCAATTGAACGGTTAAGAACCGTAGTTGCATCCAAGTGGGCAAAAGTTGCGGCAGGTGCAGGGTCAGTCAAGTCATCGGCGGGCACGTACACGGCCTGCACAGATGTAATGGAGCCCTTTTTGGTGGATGTAATACGTTCCTGCAGGGCACCCATTTCCGTAGCCAGCGTAGGCTGATAACCCACGGCGGAAGGAATACGACCCAGCAGAGCGGACACTTCCGAACCAGCCTGCGTAAAGCGGAAAATGTTATCAACGAAGAACAGAACGTCCTGATTTTCTTCGTCACGGAAGTATTCAGCCAGCGTCAGACCCGTCAGAGCAACGCGCGCACGTGCACCCGGCGGTTCGTTCATCTGCCCGAACACAAGCGCCACTTTGGAGCCTTCGGTAGAACCGTTTTCACCCAGTTTGATAACGCCAGCGTCCTGCATTTCGTAATACAGGTCGTTCCCTTCACGGGTACGTTCACCAACACCAGCAAACACAGACACACCACCGTGCGCCTTTGCAATGTTGTTGATCAGTTCCTGAATAATAACGGTTTTGCCCACACCGGCACCACCAAACAGGCCGATCTTACCACCTTTAAGGTAGGGGCAAAGCAAATCAACAACCTTAATGCCGGTCATCAGAATTTCTGATGCGGCGGCCTGATCTTCAAAAGCAGGTGCCTGACGGTGAATAGGAGCGCGACGTGAGGTCGGGATCGGACCTTTTTCGTCAATCGGCTCGCCAATAACGTTCAGGATACGGCCGAGTGTTTCCGGGCCAACCGGCACAGAAATCTGTGCGCCTGTATCAGCCACTTCTGCACCACGGACCAAACCGTCTGTGCTGTCCATGGCAATGCAGCGCACTTCGTGCTCACCAATTTCCTGCGCAACTTCCAGCACCAGTGTCTGATCACCCAGCTTGACGTGCAAGGCATTCAGAATTTTAGGCAGTTCACCTTCGAACTGCACGTCAACAACCGGGCCCTTAATCTCGGTAATGCGGCCAACTGCATTGGTCTTCGTGGCCGCAGGGGCCTGGGTCTGGGTTGTGGTATCCGACATGGGTCAGCTCCTGCGGGGCAAACGAGCGGGCTCAGACAGCCTGTGCGCCCGAAATGATTTCGATCAGTTCGTTAGTAATGTTTGTCTGGCGAGTTCTGTTATAAACCTTGCTCAGACTATCAATGGAACGCCCAGCATTACGCGTTGCGTTATCCATTGCCGTCATACGGGCACCGTTTTCGCCCGCTGCGGTTTCAAGCAGCGAAGCATAAATCTGAACTTGCAGATTACGCGGCAGCAGCATTTCCAGCAGCGTTGCTTCATCTGGTTCAAATTCATACAGAGCCACATCATTAGATGCCGCAGCAGGTTTTTCTTCTGCCTCATCCATAACCATGGGCACCAGCTGCTGACATGTCGGCACCTGTGTCATCGCGTTTTTAAACTTGTTGAACACAAGGGAGCAGACATCAATCTCTCCTGCTTCCAGCAGGGTGTTGATTTTTTCACCCAGATTGCTGGCAGCAGAAAAAGGTACTTCCTTACCGCTAACGCCGATAACCTTATCAATGATAAGATCAGCATAATCACGAGAAAAGAAGTTGAATGCACGGCGGCCAACAGGCAGCAACTTGACCGTTTTACCTTCAGACTGAAGGCGACGGATTGTCTGCACTGTCAAGCGATGCACATTGGAGTTAAAACCGCCACAAAGCCCGCGGTCACTGTTCAACGGCACCAACAGATGCACCTTATCCTGACCTGTGCCTGCCAAAAGGCGCGGACCACCGTCCTCACCTTTTGTAGCAGCAGCAAGCTCACCTAGCATACGACGCATGGCCGCTGCGTAGGGACGTGCGGCTTCCGCACTGGCCTGAGCCCGCCGCAGCTTGGCAGCCGCCACCATTTTCATGGCGCTCGTGATCTTCCGTGTCGATTTGATACTTCCGATACGCGCGCGGAGTTCCTTCAGGGAAGCCATTGGACGATTCTACCCTCTTAGCCGGCAAAGTTGCGGTTGAAGGTTGTCAGGTATTCTGTCAGGCGTGCTTCCAGATCTTTGGAAAGAGCCTTTTCCTTTTTAATGGTATCCAGAATATCTTTACCTGCGCTGCGCACATCGTTCAGCAGCGCACGTTCCCAACTCACAACCTTATCGACAGCAATACCATCAACAAAACCACGGGTGCCTGCAAAAAGCACAACAACCTGTTCTTCAACGGTAAGCGGAGAAGACTGGCTCTGCTTCAGCAACTCAACCAGACGGGCACCACGTGCCAACATCTTCTGGGTTGCCGGATCAAGGTCAGATGCAAACTGAGAGAACGCAGCCATTTCACGATACTGCGCCAGTTCCAGCTTAATCTTACCTGCAACCTGCTTCATGGCTTTGATCTGTGCAGCAGAACCCACACGAGACACAGAACCACCCACGTTCACCGCAGGGCGAATACCGCGATAGAACAGGTCGGTTTCAAGGAAGATCTGACCATCTGTAATGGAAATAACGTTTGTCGGAATATAGGCAGAAACGTCACCAGCCTGCGTTTCAATAACAGGCAGAGCCGTGAGCGAACCTGCGCCATATTCATCAGACATCTTCGCAGCGCGTTCCAGCAAACGAGAATGCAGGAAGAACACGTCACCCGGATAAGCTTCACGGCCTGGCGGACGACGCAGCAGCAGGGACATCTGACGATAAGCCACAGCCTGCTTGGAAAGATCATCGTAGCAGATCAGGGCATGCATACCGTTGTCGCGGAAGTATTCACCCATCGCGCAAGCGGCATAAGGTGCCAGATACTGCAGCGGAGCCGGATCAGATGCGGTGGCAGCAACGACGATGGAATATTTCATCGCGCCTTTTTCTTCCAGCAGGCGCACAAGCTGCGCAACTGTGGAACGCTTCTGGCCGATAGCAACGTAAATGCAGTAAAGTGACTTCTTGTCGTCACCTTCATCATTCACGGTTTTCTGGGCAAGAATGGTATCTGTCAGAATGGTGGTTTTACCGGTCTGACGGTCACCAATCACCAGTTCACGCTGACCACGTCCAACCGGCACGAGGGCGTCAATGGCTTTAATACCGGTCTGCATCGGTTCATGCACGGACTGACGCGGCATAATGCCAGGCGCTTTCACTTCAGCGCGGCGCAGCTCAACGTCTGCCAGCGGGCCTTTACCGTCAATCGGGTTACCCAGACCATCAACAACGCGGCCAAGCAGTCCCTTACCAACGGGAACGCTCACCACCATGCCGGAACGGGTAACAGTGTCACCTTCACGGATGTTGGTGTCATCACCGAAAATAACGATACCGACGTTATCGCTTTCCAGGTTCAGGGCCATGCCCTTCTGACCGGCGGTTGGAAAGTCCACCAGCTCGCCTGACATTACATTCTGCAGGCCGAACACACGGGCAATACCGTCTCCGACAGACAGAACCGTGCCGGTTTCGACAACATCAGATTCCTTATCGAACGAGGCAATCTGCTGCTTGAGGATATCCGAAATCTCTGCGGGACGGATTTCCATCACGCGGCTCCCTTCATGGCGTAATGCAAACGAAACAGGCGAGTCTTAAGGCTGGCGTCATAAAGCTTTGCCCCCACCCGCACGACCAAACCGCCGAGGAGGGAGGAATCGACACGCTCGCGAATATTGATACGGGAGTATCCGGCTTCCGCCAGCCGTGCCTGCACTTGGGCACGTTGCTCAGGCGTAAGCGGATAAGCACTGGCAACTTCTGCCACCACTTCACCCCGGCGGGAAACGGCTAGCGCATCAAGCGCAGCCAGAATCCGGCGCAAAACAGGCAGGCGGCGGTTATCAGCCACAACGCCCACAAAATTACGAAGAGTCTGCCCGAACCCCTGTGCCTCAAGCACAGCCAAAACGGCTTTGCGAGATACAAGAATATCAAGACGCCTGTCTTCCAGGACCGTGCGCAAAGGCGCACTTTCATCAATCAGGCGCGCAAGAGCGGCACCTTCATCAAGCACTGCATCCAACTGGCGCTGTTCGGCTGCAAGATCATAAAGCGCCGTTGCATAACGGCCTTCAAGACCATTGGAAGCAAAAGCAACCGGTTGTGCTGTCGTTACGCCCGAGGCCACCACTCTTTTGGTTCTTTCCTTCTGTGCGCGCCGGCATTCCACACTAACAAACTCTGACGGTGCCGCGGCTTATCCGTTAAAGGTCTTACAGCACGCAACCATCGGCGCGGCCTCTAGCATGCTCATCAGCCCCACGCAACATCCCTGACGCGCCATTTTTGTTTCCACACCCGTTTGTGCCACCCAAAGCGCGCAAAAACAGGCCATAAATCACCACAAACCACGAAACAGAAAAAGACGCCAGACACGTAATAAAAAACTCACCTGCCAACATCCACGATGATGGGGGAGAAATTCTTGATCTGCCAAATTTTTAGGAAGAAAGATGGAGCGGACAGAGGGAATCGAACCCTCCTCAGTAGCTTGGAAGGCTACTGCATTACCACTATGCTATGCCCGCATACTCCATGTGCTTTTGCCACTAACTGCAAAGGCGACATTTTGCAAGTTTGAAGATAAAAATTTTAACCATCCACCAAAAAAGGGCAGACATTTGTTGTTTGCCTCTTGACTTTAAGCCCGCAACATATTTTCTTCCGCCACCTGCAAAGGCTGCTGTTAAGTGGCTGGTCAGGCTGACGGTTATCCGTTATAGCATTGATCCAGCTACGGCAGACAGGCTGTAGGGGTGTAGCTCAATTGGCTAGAGCGCCGGTCTCCAAAACCGGAGGTTGTGGGTTCGAGACCCTCCACCCCTGCCAGGTTTAAGATTGCAGGTTCTGCGCCGTAGTTTCCGCCTTGTTTTTCTAAGTTTCAACGCGGAAATCCTGTGCGGAATGTGTGGTGTATTCAGGACTGCCGCCGGAAAACATCCGGTTTTCGTGCAGTGTAGAAAGGGTGGTTCGTGTCGTTCAGTCCCGGTAAGTTCCTGCATGATGTGCGTGCCGAGGCGGAACGGGTCACATGGCCCACCCGCCGTGCTACCTTGGTAACCACGGGCGCCGTTCTGGCCATGGCAGGCATGGCATCCATTTTCTTCTTTTTTGTTGACCAGCTGATCGGTCTCGGTGTGCGTCAACTTTTCGGGCTGGGAGGCTAACGACATGGCCAAACGCTGGTATGTGGTTCACGTCTATTCGGGCTTCGAAAAGAAAATTGCCCAGCACATCCGTGAAGAAGCGGAACAGAAGGGCCTGAGCGACCATATTGATGAAATTCTGGTGCCTTCTGAGGAAGTCATTGAAGTGCGTCGTGGCCAGAAGGTAAATACGGAACGCAAGTTCTTCCCTGGCTACGTCCTTGTCAAAATGGAAATGACTGACGAGACATGGCATCTGGTAAAAGATACCCCAAAGGTTACGGGTTTTCTGGGAACCAGAAACCGCCCTACCCCTATTTCTGCTGCTGAAGCTGAACGCATTATCAAGCAGACAGAAGAAGGTGTGCAGCATCCTCGTTCTGCCGTCTCGTTTGAAGTTGGCGAGCAGATTCGCGTGGCAGATGGTCCGTTCACGTCCTTTAACGGTGTGATTGAGGAAGTGGACGAAGAAAAAGGCCGCTTGAAAGTCAGCGTCTCTATTTTCGGGCGTTCTACACCGGTGGATCTGGAATACAATCAGGTGGAAAAGCTGTAAAATCAGCTTTTTTATCCGAAAGAACTCAAGGCGGCCTTAGTGCCGCCTTTTTTATTGCCTTAACCCAGACTTGCTGTTTGCGCTCTTTCTTTCTGCATAAAAAACCGCTGTAATCTTGCCCTTGGCCTCACAATTCATGGAGTTATCATGCCATCTGCTTCCACGCCCCAACTGCGAGGAATGGCCCTTCTTAATAATGCGCACCTGAACAAGGGCACGGCGTTTACCGAGGAAGAGCGCCGCCTTTATGGGCTGGAAGGATTGTTGCCCACACAGGTTGAAAACCTAGACAGGCAGGTAGAACGCATCCACCGCCACCTTGAGGCCAAACCCAGCAATCTGGAACGCTATATTTATCTGAGCGGCCTGCGCGATCAGAACGAAACCCTCTTTTACAAAGTTCTGATGTCTAACCCGGCCCGATTCGTGCCGATTGTATATGCGCCCACACTGGCCGCCGTATGCCAGCAATTCAGCCATATCTATCGCCGTCCCCGTGGCATGTATATCAGCTTGGATATGCGTGGCCGTATTAAGGATGTGCTGCACAACTGGCCGATGGAAAATGTCCGCTTCATGTGTGTGACCACAGGCGGCCGCATTCTTGGGCTGGGTGATATTGGCGTAAACGGTATGGGTATCCCCATTGGCAAGCTGGATCTTTATACAGCCTGCGGCGCAGTGCCCCCCGATTCGCTTTTGCCTGTGCAGCTTGATATTGGCACCACAAACAGCGCTTTAAGAGCTGACCCTCTGTATCTGGGGCTGCGGCGTGAACCTCCCCTGTTAGAAGAACTCGATTCTTTTGTAGAAGAATTTATTGAGGCCGTGCAGGAAGTCTTCCCGCAAAGCTGTATCCATTTTGAGGATTGGAAGGGCACGGATGCCCTACGCTACCTCAAAAAATATCATGACCGCGTGCTGTGCTATAATGATGATATCCAAGGCACGGCCGCTGTTACCTTAGCGGGCCTGATTACGGCACTGAAAATCAAGAACGAATCGCTGACCCAGCAACGCTTCTTGTTCCTGGGGGCGGGTTCCTCCGGCATTGGTACTGCCGATATGCTGGTTTCCGCCTTGAAACAGGAAGGGCTATCTGAGCAGGAAGCCATTGACCGCATTACATTAATGGATGTGAACGGTCTTTTAGAAACGTCACGCACTGATCTGCTGCCCGAACAGGAACGGTTCGCCAAGAATCTCCCGCCATCACGTGATCTGCTGGGCATGATCAAAACTGTTAAACCCACAGTGCTGATTGGTGTTTCCACCGCTGGCGGCTCTTTCACCCAAGATGTGGTGGAAGAAATGAGCAAGCTGAACGAACGCCCCATTATTTTCCCGCTGTCGCTGCCGCAGAAAAATGGGGAATGCACGGCTGAGCAGGCCTATGAATGGTCTAAAGGACGCGCACTTTTTGCTGCAGGCCTGCAGTACCCAGAAGTGACGTATAATGACCGTACGTTCTATCCGGGGCAGGCCAATAACTTCTACATCTTCCCCGCTCTGGGGCTGGCTGTGTATGCTACCTGCCCCAAGCTGATTACAGATGAAATGGTAATTGAAGCCGCACAGGCTCTGGCGGATCAAGTAGATCCTGCAGCGCGTGAACGGGGACGGTTGTTCCCGCCACAAAGCGATATTCTGGAAGTGTCCATCACCTCCGCCACACGTATTGCTGAGTTTATTTTTGATAAAAACGCCGCGACGGTGGAACGCCCCAAAGACATTCGGGCTTGGATTGAAAATCTAACCTACAAACCACGCTATACAGACTAACCCTTAAAAAAAGGCTGAAGGGCATTTGCTCCTTCAGCCTTTTTTATTCCCGTGGTTAGTTCTGCACAGCAAATCCAAACACATTGGCATAAAAAGCCAATTCTTCTGCAAAGGCCGTGCGAATAGTCGCTTCCTTGCGGAAGCCATGCCCCTCCCCTTCAAATTCTCGTAAAGTCACAGGCGTTCCCACGGCTTTCAAAGCTTTGGCCATGGAATATGCCTGTTCTGGCGGTACAACTTTATCGTCCATTCCCTGCAATAGCAGCACAGGGGCGCGAATCTGATCCGCAACGGAAATTGGAGAGCGCTGCAGATAAAGCGCCTCAGCTTCTGGCCACGGGCCAATTAAACCATCCAGATAGCGTGCTTCAAATTTATGTGTTTCCTGCGCCAAAGCGCGCAAATCAGTTACGCCATACAGGCTCACACCTGCCGCAAAGATATCTGAAACAGCCAACGCTACCAGCACAGTCATACCTCCTGCACTGGAACCCCGGATGGCAATACGATTCGGGTCCACACGCCCCGATTCTACAACGGCACGGCAAGCAGACAGACAATCTGCCACATCCACCACACCCCACTGGCCTTTAAGACGATTCCGCCATGCACGACCGAATCCGGTAGAACCGCCATAATTCACATCCAGCACGGCAAACCCGCGAGACGTCCACCACTGGATTTTAAACGACAAACCTTCCTGCGCCCGTGCAGTAGGGCCTCCATGAACCTGCACAATCATGGGAGGACGCTCCCCCTTTGGCACACACGCATGGCGGTTGGTTGGCGGATAAAAGAAGGCATGCCCCATCAAGCCCTCTTCCCCATCCACTGAAAAACAAATCGATTCGGGTATAGAAATATCTGCAACATCCAGTTGTTCGGTTGATGCGCGCTGCAAAATAATCTCTGCACCTTTCTCAGGCGTGCCCACCACAACAGAAGGCAGAGCATCTGGTGGCGCTTGCAACCAGGCAAAACGGCCATCTGCCAAGGGAACAGGGCATTGGTCCGGTTTGGCATGGAAGATGCGATACTCAGATGCACCGTCCTGTTTTATCCAACATGTTGCTTGGCCCTGCGTAACGGCCAGAACCAGACAGCCCTCATTTTTGAGTAATTGATAGCTATTCTGCCCAAACACCCATGCTGGCTGCCCTACTTCCCCTTCAGGAGCAGGATAACGGGATAAGGTCGGGCTTTTTTCCTGCCAATTCACGTTCCATATCGTCCAACTTCCTGAACGATCAGACAAAACAAGCAATTGCCCATCAGATGTCCAGCGCGGCTCTATAAGCGATTCGCTTATTTGTTCGCCCGCCAGCACACGAGCACCTTCAATACCGCAGATGTCACCCGAAGCATTTCTCTGAACACGGGCAAGGCACAGGCGCGTGGCATCCCACGGCATGTTGGGGTGATCCCACTCAATCCATACCAACAATGTTCCATCTGGTGACAAAACCGGAGCGGCGTAAAAATCTGCTCCAGCTTTCAGCACCGTACCGGCTTTGTTGCCTTGAGGGTGCAATGCCACCAGTGCCGTTTTGGCCTCACCCGCTTCTCGGTGATCTTCCCGCACGGCCAGCACTGTTTCGGAACTTACGTCAAACCGCAGATCAGCAAACCGAAGCCCTGTCTCTCCAGCCACAAAAACTGCTGCGGTATCTTCTTCCCTGCGCAGCCACACGCTTACTGTACGTTTATCGGAATAGGCAATGCAGCCTCTTTTTACAGCATAAGCGCCACCGCCATACTCATGCACACAGGTTGCCACATCTGTATCTGGCTCCAGCGCTTCAGAGGCACCTTCTTCCTGCGTCCAACACATCAGCACAGAGCGGCCTGCCTCTGCGGGCCGTCGTTCCAGCCAGAAAACCGTATTTTCTACAGCCCGAACCTCAGAAAAAGACAGTGTCTTTCCTGCCACCAGATCCGGCGTAACAGGGGAAGGCCATGTGCCACACGGCATTGGCGTGACAGAAGAAGAAAGAGGAGGTGTGTTATTCATGCTGGTATTTTTTACCATTCTGGCAGTTGCATCCAGAAAAACATGCACCCGGACACCGCACGTGTTAAGCATTGCACCATACGCTCTTACGCAGAATGCTTGACACAACAGAACCTGAACGGTTTCTGCCGTGAGCAATCTCGTGCTCTGTCTAAATTGGATGTTCTGTTCTGTTACACTCTTTGCACAATTTCTTTTCAGTAGATTACCTGAGCAGCCTTTTCGCCCAATACGGTTATGGGGTGGTAGGGGTTGTGGTAATGCTAGAAAGCATGGGCTTTCCGCTGCCTGCAGAAAGCCTGCTTATTACCGGAGCGCTGTTTTGTGCCACAACGCACAAGCTGCACATTGAGGGCGTAGCGCTGGCCGGTGTGCTGGGTGCCATTATGGGCGACAATTTCGGCTATCTGATTGGCCATCTTGTTGGACTGCGGATGTTGCAGAAATATGGCCCCAAAATTGGCCTGACATCTCAGCGCCTTTTGTTAGGACGCTATGTTTTTCTCAAACACGGTGGCCCGGTTGTATTTTTTGGACGGTTTATTGCCGTACTGCGTATGTTTGTAGCCTTGCTGGCCGGAGCGAACCATATGCCGTGGCATACGTTTTTATTCCATAACGCGCTTGGCGGCATATTCTGGGCCGGTGGTTACACGCTTATTGCCTATCTGCTGGGGAACGAGATCCTTCGGCTTTCCGGGCCACTTGCTATCGCCTTTGGGGCAGTGGCCTGTATTGTCATCGGGTCTTTGTTCATATTCATCAAGCGCAATGAAAAACGTCTGACGGAGGAAGCCATGAAAGCAGCCGAGCAGGATGAACGCTTGAAAGTTCTTCCCTCATGACAGGGCGCAGAGCATGGCGCGTTAACCACAGCCAACCTGATCTGAAAGGGCAGGTTGCCCTTGTAACCGGTGGCAATAGCGGGCTGGGTTTTCAGGTTGCTTTAGGGCTTGCCCACCGGGGGGCACGTTTATTGCTGCCCGTAAGACACGCAGAGCGTGGGCGTGAAGCCATATCCCGCATCAAAGCAGAATGCCCAACGGCACAGATTATTCCTTTACCGCTGGATCTTTCTTCGCTCCAGTCTGTCGCGGAATGTGCTGCGGCTGCCACAAAATACACAGACCGGCTGCATCTGCTGGTGAACAACGCGGGCGTTATGGCCCCGACACGCCGCAAGGAAACCAAAAACGGCTTTGAGCTTCAGTTCGGCGTGAATCATCTGGGGCATTTTGCCCTGACAGCCCATTTGCGACATTTGCTGGAAAACGCTCCGGGCGGTGGGGTTGTTGTGAGTGTGGCCAGTTTGGCAGCCTGCAAGGGCCATATTCAGTTTGATGATCTGCAATCCCGCTATCGCTACAGCCCTTTTGGGGCATATCAGCAAAGCAAGCTCGCCAACCTGCTTTTTGCTATGGAATTGGCGCGCCGGGCGGGTGAACAGGGATGGAATGTGCACGCACGCGCAGCACATCCCGGTTGGGCCAGCACATCCATTATTGCCAATGGGCAGGCGGCTAGTCTGCCCGCGCCCCTTGGTCGTATTGAGCAATTTCTAGGCGGCATGATTCTACGCGTTATGGGGCAATCCGCCGCGCATGGGGCTGAGCCCATTTTATACGCTGCACTGTCCCCCACCGCCCGAGATGGGGATTATTACGGCCCGCAAGGGCATCATGAACGCCGCGGACCACCCGGACCAGCCCATATTCCTCCTACGGCGCGCAAAGGCAGCACTGCCGCACGCCTATGGGATGTTTCTGAAAGACTGACCGGCACAAGCTGGTAATATCTTATAAAAAGGGTGGTGTCTCATAAACCAGACACCACCCTTTATTGTATTCAGAAGCGAGTCGAACGGCGTGTACGGCTCTGCTGCCGTAATACGCTTTCAATCCAGTCATTCAGCCTGCGTGTTGTGTCTTCCGCTTCTTCCTGATCTGGGTAAATTTCAGGAAAGCGTAGCGCCAGCCACCGCCATGCTACCAAACGCTTGTGCCGTTTTTCAGCACGTTCCAGTTCTTCACGCCCTGCCCGCTCACTTGGAGGCAAACGGCCCGTTCCCGGCGGAAGCACGCGCCGCCCTGCGGCATGGTCTGCGGCCCAACCTACCAGACGGCGGATTCCATTATCTCGGTCATCCACCGGGCACATGGCGTAAGACCAGCGCGTTGTCAGATCCAGCCCTTCCACCCCTTCCAAGGCAGAAGCAATGGCAAAAGCCTGCTCCATATCTGACAACCGATAATTCGGATCATCCTTACGCAGCACGGCACGATGAATACGTGAAAGAACACCGTACAGACTTTGAGAGCCAATTTCTGCTGCCACAGCTTTTACGATATCGGCATCAGGCTGCACGTATGGCCGCAAATCATCAGGCTGTTCGGGGTCTGCTTCCAACTGCCGACGAATAAAGGTTGGGCTGCCTGCACCAGCAAGAACGGCAACAACGCCGGTTTCGTGCTTGCCAAAACGGCCTGCACGCCCGCCAATCTGCTTTACTTCCTGCACGGTCAGATCCCGCGTCTGGCGGCCATCATATTTTTTCAGGGCCGCAAACACCACGCGCTTGATGGAAAGATTAAGCCCCATGCCAATGGCATCTGTGGCCACCAGAATATCGGCTTCTCCATCATTAAAACGCTGGGCTTCTGCACGCCGCACCTCCGGGCTTAACGCCCCATACACCACGGCCACACGCTTGCCGTGCTGAAGCAGGGCTGCGCGTAAATCCAGAACCTCCCGGCGGGAAAACGCAATCAACGCATCCCCTGCCCCCAGATCCGCAAGCCGCACAGGGTGCGATGCTGCGCGCAGCGGGCTTTTGCGTTCCAGAGAAATTTCATCCAGTGGATCTCCGCACAATTCAGCAATACGCCGCACCATGGGAATACAATCTGGCGCGCCCAATACATATAAGTGGCGTGCAGGTGCACCCATAATGGCGGCTGTCCACGCGGCACCACGGTCTGTATCAAACAGCATCTGGGCTTCATCAATAACAGCCACATCTACAGGGCTGTAAAACGGGCACATTTCCACCGTTGCAGCCAGATGCTTGCTGCTCGGCACCACAATCCGCTCTTCACCCGTAGAAAGAGAGGCCTCAACGCCTCTGGAAGCCAGTGCTTCACGAAATTCATGCGCCAGCAACCGCAACGGAGCCAGAGCCAAGCCGCTTTCAGCCTGCGCCAGTGCATTCAGGGCCGTATAGGATTTGCCGCTATTGGTTGGCCCCGTAACAAGGGTAATCTGTCTGTTAAGCGCGCGGGCAGTACGAAAATGCGCGGCATATCGGTCGAGCGCAGCCACACGGGCAATAACGGAATTGGCAACCTTGCGGCCCATATCCGGTGCCGTTTTAGGGCCGCCAAATTCTGCCCCGCGGCCATTATCTTTCCGCCATTCACCCAGCTTGCCACGCAAAGCCACCAATGCGGCGGGGTCAAACTCCCACTTCTCACGGCCGCCGGATTCGCGCACCTTTCTGGCAACTGGCAGACGATTCTCTGCAATCCAGCGCAAAGCCTCACGTTGGGAGCAACGCAGCAGGCGCGGTACTTCTGCAAACGGAACAAGACTTTCTTCCCATTCCCGCAGTTGCGCTTCTTCCTTGTCGCGCTTCTGGCGGGCTGTCTGTTCTATTTTGCTGGCGGTCTGCTGCCTGCGGGCTTCCTCCCGCCGGGCCGTTTCAAGAAACGGATCTCCCTCTGGCAAACCAAACGCTACGGCAATAGCCATAAGCAGCAGATCTGTCTGATCGGGGGAAAGCACACGCCCTGTATCCACCAGATCAGCCTGCACTGTTTCAAACACAGCCCGAGGCGTTGCAGCATATCCACGCAGGCGAGACTCGGCCACAGGTGCTAGCGCGCGCTCTAGCTCCTGATCACCAGCCTGCGGGTCTGTAATACCGGAAACAGCTTCTTCTATTTCTTCCCGGCTGATCCAGATACGCCCGCTGCGGCGTGTTTTATCCAGCAGGCGGGAAATCCAGCGCTTGCGCCGCACCTGGCACAAAACCTGAAGGTAGGTTTCATCCGGCACCTCATGGGCGCCGGGCTCAAGATTACGGGCAAGGCGGCGGAGAACTTCGTGTTCTTCCTTGGCCTCTGGGGCAATAGTGGTGCGGGCTACAGCGCAGGCAAGAGCCTGACGGGCTGGAGAAGCAGAGCTGTCTGACGTCATGCTTTCTCTCTTGCGTCATCCTGCGGGCCGGAACAATGCCTTGGCGGCATACTTCATGCAAAATAAATCAGAAACCTGCCTTGCTCCTACAGCCCGATTTGGCCATTGTGGCGCCCCCAACCTACCCAGCAGACAGAAGCGGCAGGCGGTTTTCAGCCAGTTACGTGTTGCGCGAACACGTTGTGTGATGAATTTACACTGGCATTAGACGCCTCACCCTTCTAAAAACGCCGCCAGCAAGAAATTCACGGTGCTTTTGTATCTACTACGCAAAGGCACATTGTTCTGATCTGCTACAAGCGGAGTACATAGCGGTCCATGTCTGAAACCATGCTTGAAAACGACATCCTGCCACGGATGTCTGCCTCTGAAGTGCCCAGCGGCCTGCTGCCTGTTGATGGACAGGAAGGCGTGTGGCATCTGGCCCCGCCTACAAAAGAATACGGGCACCTTTACCCTGCCAAGGTTCTGACCGTTCATCACTGGACGGACCGCCTGTTCAGCTTCACCACCACCCGTGACCCCGGCCTGCGCTTTGAAAACGGCCAGTTTGCCATGATCGGGATTGAAGTAGACGGCAAGCCCCTGCTGCGTGCCTATTCCATTGCATCCCCCAACTATGCGGATGAAATGGAATTTCTTTCCATTGCTGTGCCCAACGGCCCGCTCACATCCCGCCTGCGCCACGTAAAAGTGGGTGATACGGTGCTGATCGGCCGCAAACCAACCGGCACGCTGTTGCTGGATAACCTGCGCCCCGGCCGTAACCTGTATTTCCTGTCCACCGGCACAGGGCTGGCCCCGTTCATGAGCCTGATCAAGGATCCGGAATGCTACGAACGGTATGACCACGTTATTCTGACACACACTGTGCGTCTGTCTGGCGAACTGGCATATTCCAACCATATCCGCCACGAACTGCCGGAACACGAGTTCCTTGGTGAAGAAATCAAGGAAAAGCTGCTGTATTACCCAGCCGTTACGCGTGAAGACTTTGCCGTAACAGAACGCATCACCAAGCTGATTGAATCGGGCAAGATCTTCAAGGATCTGAACATTCCTGAGCTTGATCCCGAACATGATCGCGTCATGATCTGCGGTTCTCCGGAAATGCTGGCTGATACGGAAGCCCTGCTGCGTGCGCGTGGGTTTGATGAAGGCAACATGTCCACCCCGGGCGCATACGTGGTGGAAAAAGCGTTTGCCGAACGATAAGGCACGCGTTTTTATGCCCAACACCGCCGCTTAAGACACATTATTAAAGGAGCACGCCCCATGAGCTATGATTTTGATCTTCTGGTTATTGGGGCGGGTTCCGGCGGCGTACGGTGCGCGCGCATTGCGGCCAGCCACGGTGCGCGCGTTGCCATTGCAGAAAGCCGACACTGGGGCGGTACCTGTGTGAATTTGGGCTGTGTGCCCAAAAAGCTTATGGTACAGGCCAGTGAATACGGTGATATGGTAGATGACAGCCACGGATTTGGCTGGACTTCTACCCGCGGCACGCATGACTGGGGCAAGCTGATGGCCGCCAAGGATCGGGAAATTACCCGCCTGAACGGCATTTATGTCTCCATGCTGGAAAAAGCCGGTATTACGCTTCTTACCGGCCATGCCCGATTTGTAGATGGGCACACTGTCCGCATTGAACCTTCCCCCCTTGCGCCGGATGAAGCCCCCCGCACCATTACGGCAGAACGCATTGTTATTGCCACCGGTTCCACACCCGTAAAACCTGATATCCCCGGCGCAGAACTGGCCATTACATCAGATGAGGCCTTTCACCTGCCGCAACGGCCAGAACGGGTGGTTATTATTGGCAGCGGGTATATCGGGCTGGAATTTGCCGGTATCTTTGCAGGCTTGGGTTCCAAGGTAGATCTGGTCTACCGGCGTGATTTGCCCTTACGCGGTTTTGATGAAGAAATGCGCAGCGCCATGGCAGAAGCCATTGATGCACGCGGCATTACCCAGCACCGCCACGCCTGTTCCACCGCCATTGCCAAAGAGGGCGCAGACCTTGTGGTAACGCTGGATAATGGCCAGCGCCTGCACACAGATTGCGTATTTATGGCAACAGGCCGACGCCCTAAAATTGATGCGTTGGGGCTGGAAAACACAGCCATTACCACCGCAGATAATGGGCGCATCAAGGTGGATATGAATAGTGAGACAGCCCAGCCGGGCGTTTACGCCATTGGGGATGTTACTGACCGTATCAACCTTACCCCTGTTGCCATTGCAGAAGGCCATAATCTGGCTGACCGCCTGTTTGGCAAAGGGCCTGCCCGCCAATGGTGCTATGCCACAACCCCCAAGGCTGTTTTCTTCTCCCCTCCGCTGGCAACCGTTGGGCTGACAGAGGAAGAAGCCGCCCGCAATGGCGTGGTAGACATTTATTTCACACGCTTTACCCCCATGCGGCACACTCTGACCGGCCGCACACGTAAAACAGTGATGAAGCTGGTTGTTGACCAAAAAAGCCAGAAGGTTGTGGGCGTGCATATTCTGGGGGATGACGCACCAGAAATGCTTCAGGGTGTTGCCATTGCTGTAACGGCTGAACTGACAAAAGCAGATTTTGACCGCACAATCGGTATTCACCCCACATCGGCTGAAGAGCTGGTGACCATGCGTACCCGCACGCGGGAAACCCCAAAAGCTGAAGGATAATTCCCTATGGCACCTTCTGCCCCTTTTATTGGCGACCAGCGCGGCCCTTTTGATCTGGCATTAAAAGGTGGTTCCGTTGTGCTGCCTGATGGCACAGTGGAAACCACTGTTTATGTGAAAGACGGCACCATTACCGCCATTGGCGGGCAGGCTGATGCCGCCCGCACCATAGACTGCACGGGCCTGACCATTCTGCCGGGCGTTATAGATACGCAGGTTCATTTCCGTGAACCGGGTGCAGAGGAAAACGAAAACCTCGAATCCGGTAGTCGTGCTGCTGTGCTGGGCGGGGTAACGGGCGTGTTTGAAATGCCCAACACCAAACCCACCACCTCTACGCCAGAAGCAGTGGCAGACAAGCTGGCACGCGCAAAAGGCCGCATGTGGTGCGAACACGCCTTTTACGTGGGCGCTACGGTTGATAACGCCGACCAATGCGGTGAACTGGAAACACTACCGGGCACTGCTGGCATCAAGGTGTTTATGGGCTCTTCCACCGGCAGTCTGCTGGTTTCGGAAGACAGTATGCTGGAACGCGTGCTGAAATCTGGTCAGCGCCGCGTGGCTATTCATGCCGAAGATGAAACTCGGCTAAAAGAACGCATGGCGGAACGGATTGAAGGAGATCCTTCATCCCACCCCGTTTGGCGGGATGATGAAACAGCCCTGCGTGCCACCACACGTGTGCTGCATCTGGCCCGCAAAACCGGGCGGCGCGTGCATGTGCTGCACATCACCACCCCTGCTGAACTGGCCCTCATTGCCCAGCACCGCGATGTGGCAAGCTGTGAACTTACCCCCCAGCATCTGACACTGGCGGGGGAAGAAGCCTATCCCCGCCTCGGCACCTTTGCGCAGATGAATCCGCCAATCCGTTCTGGTGCACATCGTGATGGCCTGTGGCATTGGGTATCCCAAGGCTTGCCAGATGTGATTGGGTCTGACCACGCACCCCATAGCAAGGAAGCCAAAGCCCGCACCTATCCGGCCTCTCCCTCTGGTATGCCGGGCGTGCAAACGCTTCTGCCCCTTATGCTCAACCATGTTGCGCACCATCGGCTCACACTGCGCCGCTTGGTGGATTTAACATCCGCTGGCCCACAGCGTCTGTTTGGCTTGGTGCGTAAAGGCCGCATTGCCGTTGGGTATGATGCAGACTTCACGATTGTGGATCTGAAAGCCCAGTGGACGATCAAGGAAGAATGGTTGGCCTCACGCTGCGGGTGGTCTCCTTTTACAGGGAACACCATTACTGGCCGCCCTGTTGGCACCATTATCCGCGGTCATCAGGTGATGTGGGAAGGCACATTGGCAGACAAAGCCATTGGCGAGCCTTTCCGTTTTGATGCCACAGACAGGCCTGCAGGCTAAACCTCCGGCGCAGCCATTCAGCGCATAGCAAAAACCCCTTCCACCGTATTGGTGGAAGGGGTTTTGTTTTTATGGTGCTATACGTTTGTAAAAATCAGGGAAAGCTGGACCGTTTATAGGGGTAACGGTCAACCATCATCCGCAAAGGCGCAAACTCCTTGTTGGAAAATGACCTGTAATGCACCTGTGAGCCATCCGGGTTTTCAACAAACACGGTAGAGTTCCAATCTGCGGCACTGATACCTGTCCAAAGTGTGAGCACCAGTGCTTCCTTGCCTTGGGCATCATTCAACACCATGCGGGCATCGCCCGATGATGGCGGCGTACGTGTTAACGGCCCCCAGCCACCTTTGTTATCCTTAAACCAGTCATTCACCGCTTTTACTTCATCCGGGCTTAGAGCACGTGTGCGGTGCATGGGACCAACATCCAAAGTGCCGCTGGCTACTTGCGGAAAGGAAACCGGCTTCAGGTTAGGTAGCGCCACTTTCCAGATCAGCGCTGCCGTACTGAGCGTAAAAATAAAAAAGCCAATAATAAAAGCCGTCTCTTTCCGCATTATCTGTATCTTTCTCTTACCCGCGCACCGCTGCAATAACGCGGGCTACTTCTTCATCAGTCAGTTCCGGGTGGATTGGCAGCGCCAAAATCCGCTGTGCCAGATCTTCAGAAACAGGCAGCGCCGTACCATCATGATGATCACGGTAGGCTGGCTGTTTATGCAGCGGCAGCGGATAGTAAATGGCTGAAGGCACACCTTGCTCTTTCAGGCGGGCCTGCATCTGCTCACGCTCGGCACTGTTTTTCAGCAATACGGAATAAATGGCCCACGCGCTCTGGCTGTCTGGCACACGTGCAGGCACCTGCACCACATCTTTCAGACCTGCATCGTACTGGCAGGCAATTTCCTCACGCCGCGTCAGTTCTCGTGCAAAATCATCCAGCTTGGCCAGCAACACAGCGGCTTGCAGGGTATCCAACCGCCCATTCATACCGGTGCGCAAAACCTCATACCGGGTTGTGCCTTCGCCATGCGTACGCAGGGAACGATAAAGAGCAGCGCGTTCCGGGTCATCCGTGAGAATGGCGCCGCCATCTCCGTACCCACCCAAAGGCTTGGACGGAAAGAAGGAAAGCGTTGTTGCTGTGGCTTCCCGCCCCAAAGGCGCACCATTCAGCTTTGCCCCAAAGGATTGTGCGCAATCTGCCAACAGAAAAAGATCTTCTTCCTGCGCAATGGTGCGCAAATCTGCCCACGGTGCAGGCTGGCCGAACAGATCCACCCCAACAATGGCGCGGGGCTTCAATTTACCTGCTTCTCGCACAGCACGAATACGGCTGCGCAGATGCTCTGGGTCAATCTGGAAAGTGTTTGGGTCAACATCTACAAAAACGGGCGTGGCACCCAAAACCAAAGGCACTTCTGCCGTGGCGGTATAGGTAAACGCTGGCAGGAACACAGCATCACCCCGGCCAATCTGCTCCCCCATCATCACAATCTGCAAGGCATCTGTGCCGGAGGAAACACCCACGCATTCCTGCGCACCGCACCACTGGGCCAAACGCTGTTCCAGTTCCTGAACTTCTGGCCCCATTACAAAGCGACAATGCGCCAGAACAGCCTCCAGCCGCTGCCGCAATGCGGGCTCCAGCCGTTTTTGCTGGGCTGCGAGATCAAGAAAAGCGATAGGCCTGTTTTGTGAACTGTTCATAATGCCACCTGCTCATTGCCATCGGCCTGCGCCTGTCCGCTGTGTACAACACCCGCAGCCATAGCACCAGACGCCGCAGATTCCGGCGCCAGGGCACGCACCTCTCCCGCTGGGTTATGATCGAATTCCGGCACCAGCAATGCCAGAATACGCAAAGCAGCCTGCACATCACCTTCTCGCGCATAGGCCGTAATCTGATCCACCGCCTGGCGTATCTGCTCCAGATCCACCAACCGAGGTGTGGCCATCAGTAAGCCGGGTTCATCGGTTGGCACCGGGGCTTCCCGACCGTGAAACAGTTCTTCATACAGTTTTTCACCGGGCCGCAGACCCGTGAAACGGATGGTTACATCTTCATCAGGACGCAAACCGGCCATATGGATCATCTGCCGGGCCAGATCTACAATACGGACGGGTTCGCCCATATCCAGCACAAAAATACCACCATGCCGCAGCAGGTCATCTGTGCCAGAACCATCGGTATGGCGCATGCCGCGCACGCTGGCTTGCAGCACTAACCCCACAGCTTCTGGCACTGTCATAAAATACCGGCGCATTTCCGGGTGTGTGACTGTAAGCGGGCCACCGCGTTCTAGCTGCCGACGGAACAGAGGAACCACAGAACCGGTAGACCCCAGCACATTGCCAAAGCGCACGGTAACACACCGCATGGCATCAGACTTACCCGATGCACGGGCACGTACATCCAGCGCCTGACAGTACATTTCTGCCGCGCGCTTGGATGCCCCCATCAGGCTGGACGGATTTACCGCCTTGTCTGTTGAAATCACCACCATGGCCTGCGCCCCATGGCGGGATGCTGTATCCGCCACAACGCGTGTACCATGCACATTGGTTAGCAACCCTTCTGCCGGGTTTGCCTCTACAATTGGTACATGCTTCAGGGCGGCAGCATGAAACACCAGTTCTGGGCGGAAACGGGCCATTACCTCATCTAGCCGGGCTTCATCTCGCACATCGGCTACAACCACTTCACGCGGCACATGGGGGGCACAATCTGCCAATTCTACATCTATCTGCCACAGTTCAAACTCACCATGGTCGAGCAGGATAAGGCGTTCAGGGCCTAACAGGGCAATCTGCCGCACCAGTTCTGAACCAATGGTGCCACCGGCCCCCGTAACCAGAACTGTGTGGTTACCCACAAGCCGCTCCATACCTTCGCGGTCCAATGGCACTTGCGGGCGGTTGAGCAGATCTTCCAGCGGCACGGGGCGCAACTGCACACGTTCTGCTGGGGTAAGATCTGTTAAAGCGGGCGTGCGCAATACCGAGATACCATGCACAGCCGCAGCATCCAGAACATTTGTCAGGGCACGACCACGGAAAGAAGGATCTGTCACCACCAAGGATTCGGGCAGTACGTTGTTTTTTGCCAGCCGGTCTAAAATAGCTCCAATATCTTCTACGTGCCCAAGAATGGGCACGTTATGGATGCGCCGACCTGCTTGATGCGTGCCCAAAGCCACAAGCCCGACAACACGAATCCCGGCTTCCGGGTTGCGCTCCAACGCACGCAAATACAGATCAGCAACCGTATCTGCCCCTATCAACACCACACGCCGCAAATTGGCGCGGCGGAGGGCTATTCTGTGCGCCAAGCGGTACCCAACACGCAGCCCGCCCAACATCACCAGCAGAACCAGCGCATAAATAATGGGAAAGGTCAGACTGGGTAGCGGAAAGCCCACAGCCACAAGCCCGCATGAAAACAGTACGGAACTGGCAATAGAGGCCCCAGCAATACCCAAAAGATCTGAAACGCCCGAAAACCGCCAGTACTGTTGCGGCATACGAAATGGCACCCCGCTGACAAGCAGCGTGATAGCCCCTCCAACCAGAAACCAGAGTGGATGCAGCAACCCATCTTGCGGGGCTGCCAACCACCGTGCCAGAGGTGCTGCCAAGGCTGCCAATACGCCATCCAACAGGATATTTACGGCTATCCTGTTTACAGGGCGCAGGCGCGGATTACGGTGCAGGGGCTGAGAGTGTTGTGATGCCATTATCTTGCACCTATAGCGTAGCACCTGCCATCCTAGAAGCGGCTCAACCGGACGACTGTCTTTTCATGTCTTTTTCTTTTTCCTGTGTGGCAATTTTTTGCCTGTTAGGTGCTTGCATTCTTTCAGCCTGCCTTGTGCGGGGTATGATCGGGCTTGCCGTTATGGATACACCGGGGCACCGCAGCGCCCATGATACGCCTACACCCAAAGGGGGCGGCATAGGCGTAATGCTTGCTTTTGCAGGTGTTTTGCCGGTTCTTATGTCTGTTACTGGCCAGCCACTTTTGTCTTTCTCAGCCTGCGCGTTGGCTGCTGCCACCTTGTTGCTGTGCGCTGTTTCGTGGCTGGATGATATTTACCAATGGTCTCCGGCTATTAAATTTGCAGCGCAATGTGCCGCAGCCTGCATAATTGTAGCTGGAGGCATTACTCTGCCTTGGCCCACACCGGTTATTGGGGCTGCTCTTTCCATATTGTGGCTGATATTTATCACCAATGCCGTCAACTTTATGGATGGGTTAAACGGACTGATTTCTGGCTGTTTATGTGTTGCAGCACTATGTCTGGCCGGAGCCGCCACTTATCTGGGCGTGCCGGCCTTACGCTGGCCTGCATTGCTCATGGCTTATTGTCTGGCAGGTTTTCTACCTTTCAATTTCCCCAATGCGCGTATTTTTCTGGGTGATGTAGGAAGCCAAGGGTGTGGCTTATTAGCTGGAGCCGCAGCCCTGTATATCGCGGCACATTCTCCACTGCCCTCTGGATGGGTTGTTGGGCCTGCACTGCTATTTCCGTTGATTTATGATGTTATTTTTACGCTTATTCGCCGCAAATTGGCCGGACATTCCTTGGTACAAGCGCATCGTGGGCATTTATATCAGGTGTTACACCGGAGCGGCATATACGCCCCTGCCCTTTCCATTATGGAATGGGCCTTCACGCTTTGGGGGATGATGGTAAGCTGTTTTGTAGCCCCCATGCCGGTTGTGGCGGGAAGTATAACGGCTTTTATACTTGTGTGTGTGCCCCAACTTGTATGGACAGGCTTTGCCATTTTACGCACGCGCCAACACCCTGTTGGCGCGTGGTAAATATAGCTTTATTTTTCCAACGTTAGGGTCAAACCCTGTGCAGAACCGGCAAGCCGAGCACCCTGAGAAATGGTTTCGATCTTGATGCGCACACCGTTCTTGTTTTCCAGAACAGCACCGCCCAAGCCTTGGCCCAGCGTTGCTTCGCCATGAGCAGCGCCATAGGTGCCATTAAAATCTGACAAACGATGCAGATTATAAACGGTACCTTTGCCTTCAATTTTGGAATAGCCAACGGCAGCAATTGTGCCACCGGTAATGGAAAACTTATAAGTTTTTCCGCCGTAACGCAGCCTGCCACCACCCCATGTATAGCCTACACCAATATCGGCTGATCTTGCCGTAATGGTAACCGTAGCTGTGGGCGAGCCCATAGCATCTTCAGCATGGGCAACAGGAATAAAACTAGCTGATGCCGCAAGCGCTGCTGCAGCAAAGAATGAAGAAAATCGCATGAAACGTTCCTTTCTTCTTGTTGGTCAGGCTGAAAAATCAGCCTGCTGCTTTAATATATAAAACAGCAGGCTTTTCAGAAAACCGTGAAGAAAAAACGTTTACTGCCTACAAAAGTTTCAAACTGGACGAAGCAGCTAGAACTCAGGCAGCCATCACACGGCGCACACGACGGGCGGCGGGTTCACGCTCTGCAGAACGCTGGGCCTTGCGGGCTGCGTTTTCTACAGTTTCACCCATAATGGTGCGAATTTCCTTCAGGTAAGCAGCACCTTTAGGTGTACGCTGTACCAGCACGGAACGACGATCCAGCGGATCAACCTTACGGCGTGCCAGATCCAGTTCACTCAGCCGGTCCAAAGCACGTGTAATGGCGGGCTTGGAAACATTCAAGCTGGCAGCCAAACCACGTACGGTATGGCCAGTTTCATCCAGATAGCACGTCAAAAACACTGCCAGTTGGCGAGCGGATAAATCTGGAGCATCTCCACGCACCAAAGACACAATCGTATCGCGCAGAGTTTTGGCCAGATCCTCTGTTTTTTCTGCTGCCTGAGGCATAAGCTTCACTTTCCTTTTGCTGCACGCTTTTCCTGATCTCTCAGGATAAAGCGACATGTTCCCGCTTCCTGTTACGGAACGAATCCCCTTGGGATTTCATATAGGAGGCGAAACGACTCTTTTAAAGTATTAATAAAAACATATTGTCTCTTCTTTTATGACACCTTTGTGGCAGCGGCATTTTGTTCTTCACAAAAAAGGTTCGTAATAGCTTTAAAAATGGTCCGAACCCCAGGAGAATCCCCACCTTTTGGCCGTCCTGGGCGAGAGCTGTCATTCCAGGCATAACTGTCGATATGCACCCAGCGCTGATCTGGATTTACAAATCGTTCAAGAAATAATCCGGCAGTAATCGCACCTGCCATAGGTCTTGATGAAATATTACTAATATCTGCAACAGAACTTCCTAGCCATTCCTTATACCCCTGCCACAAGGGCAAGCGCCACATGGGGTCTGCTTCCTGCTGCCCGGCTTCCAAAAATGCCATGGCAACAGCTTCGTCATTACACAACAAGGCGGGTAAATCTGGCCCCAGCGCCACACGCGCAGCGCCTGTTAGGGTTGCAACATCTAACAACAGATCAGGTTTCTGTTCCCCGGCTTCGTGCAGCAAATCACACAAAACCAGACGGCCTTCTGCATCTGTATTGCCAATTTCCACTGTAAGGCCAGAACGGCTGCGCACCACATCCAACGGGCGCATGGCATGGCCGGACACACTGTTTTCCACACACCCCAGACGCACTTCCAACCTTACGGGCAAATCCTGCGTCATAATCAAGCGGGCAAGAGCCAAAACAGTTGCCGCCCCACCCATATCTTTTTTCATGCGTAGCATGCCGCTAGAGGGCTTGAGATCGTAACCCCCACTATCAAAGCACACGCCCTTACCCACCAAAGAAATCAGCGGTGCTTTTTTATCTGCCGTACTGCCCTGCCACTGCGCCACCACCACGCGTGGGCCGCGGTCTGATCCATTCCCCACATGCGCCAGTAAAGGATAGGCTTTATCCAGCGCAGCACCCTTTATGACGTCCATATGGGCACCAAATTCCTTGAGCACCGTTTTGGCTGCACGTGCCAGATCTGATGGCCCCAACAAATTTGCGGGCGTATTGATCAGATCACGCGCAAGCCAAATGGAACGCGCCATTTCCGATGCCACGCTTGCACGTTCCTGCGCCGTGACCACCAGCCGTGTTGTGGGTTTTTTGGCGGATGCAGATTTCAGCCCATACTGATACGCCCCAAGGCAGAAACCCAAAATGACATCATGCCGCGCAATGTCATCCGGCGCTTCTACCCGCCAATCTCCTGCGGGCAGGTCTTGTGCCAGCACCCCGAAAACAAATGGGTCCACCACACCTTGTTCGGGCACTCCAAATAATGCTGTTGGCACCCCATTTGTATCTGGCACCATTACCAGCTGGCCCGGACGCGCCTTAAAGCCGCAACTTTCTGCAAAAGCCGCTGCTTGCTCCCCTATCCATGAGCCCAAAACTGCCTGATCCGAAGGGCGAACAGCATGAACAGTGCGCACCTTGCTTCCTCGACGGGACACAACCAGACAATCGGCTTCACGAACAGGCATGACATTTCTCCCTTCGCTTTCAGGCAAATGGCCTGTCAGCATATTTTGGTTTGTAAGGATAATGGCATCTGATGGCTTGCTTTTCCACACGCAGCAGCAGACGATGTTTGCATGATGGTTTCTTCCCGCCGTATGGCTGCTGCCGCTCATCACGCATCTATGCCGGACGATGCTCCCGTGCGGGCCATTCTGGGGCCCACCAACACCGGAAAAACACATCTGGCGCTAGAACGGATGCTGGCCCATTCCTCTGGTATGATCGGCTTTCCGCTGCGGCTGCTGGCGCGTGAAAACTACGAACGCATGGTCAAGCTTAAGGGTGTGCGCTCTGTTGGGCTGATTACGGGTGAAGAAAAAATCATCCCACCGCAGGCACGCTGGTTTTCCTGCACGGTAGAGGCCATGCCATCTGACCGTAAGGTAGAATTTGTAGCCGTAGATGAAATTCAGCTGTGTGCGGACCCGGAACGAGGCCATGTTTTTACAGACCGGCTTTTGAATGCGCGCGGGCAGTCTGAAACGCTCTTTCTGGGCGCAGAAACCATCGCGCCACTGCTGAAAACCCTGATCCGCGACATAGAAATAGACACACGCCCGCGCCTTTCCAACCTGACATATACAGGGCACATGCGCCTATCACGCCTGCCAGCGCGTACGGCCATTGTGGCTTTTTCCATGGCCGAAGTGTACGCCATTGCAGAACTCATCCGCCGCAAACGCGGGGGGTGTGCTGTGGTGATGGGGCAGCTTTCCCCACGTACCCGCAATGCGCAGGTAGCCCTCTACCAAAACCGGGAAGTGGATTATCTGGTAGCAACCGATGCCATTGGCATGGGGTTGAATATGGATATTCGGCACATTGCCTTTGCCAATATCTGCAAATTTGATGGTTACAGAAACCGGCTGCTTACCCCGGCGGAAGCCGCACAGATTGCAGGCCGCGCAGGCCGCGGCACGCAGGACGGTACTTTTGGCACAACTGGGGAATGTCCTGCCTTTCCCGAAGGAATGGTGGAGGCCATAGAAACCCACCATTTTGAACCGCTGCCGTTTTTGTGGTGGCGTAACAGCAAGCTCAATTTTACGTCTCCCAGCACACTTTATGCCAGCTTGTGCCAAAAGCCCCCTGACCGCTGCCTGAAATCTGCCGCTCCAGCATCTGATCTCTTGGCACTCTCTGCGCTGATGCAGAATGCCACAGTGCAAAAACTGGCCCACACACCTGCGCGCACTCAGCTATTGTGGGAGGTGTGCCAGATTCCAGATTTTCGCAAACTGGGAGAAGACAGCCACATCCGGTTGTGTGAGCAAATTTTCATTCTTCTTGCCCAAAAAGGGCACCTACCTTCTGCTTGGATGAAATCTCGCCTTGCCAATTTGGAGCAATTGGAAGGGGATATTGATGTTCTGATGCAGCGCCTTATGGGTATTCGCACGTGGTCTTACGTTTCTGCCAGACCGGATTGGGTGGAAAACGCTGCACATTGGCGTAACCATACCCTAAGGCTGGAAGATGCTCTTTCTGATGTATTACATGAACGTCTGACAACGCGCTTTGTAGATAAACGCGCGGCAAGCTTGGCACGACGCCTGGAAGAAGCAGACACCACCCCTTTGCTTTCAGCCATTACGCGGACGGGAGAAGTAAGTGTAGAAGGGCATGCTGTAGGCCATATGCGGGGCTTTAGCTTTATACCAGACCCCGAAGCTGCGCAGTCTGACCAGAAATTGATTCTTAAAGCAGCGCGCAGAGCAGCACGTAACCAGATTCCCCATCGTGTTGCGCAGTTCCTACAGGCACCAGACACCGAAATAACGCTGAACCTGCAAAGTGGCGCACTCAATTGGCAGGAAGATACGATTGCGCGTTTGCAAGCCGGGACAGATGTGCTGCACCCAGTTATTGAAGTGCGCGAGGCAGAATTTCTGGAACCCGGTCAGAAAGAAAAAATCCGGCAACGGCTGGCTACCTTTGTGAACGCATACATCCACAAAGAGCTAGCACCGCTCTTTCGGGCAGAAAAAGCAGTTGCAGATCAACCGTTACTCCGCGGCATGGTGCATATGCTGGTAGAAAGCGGTGGCGTGGCGGAGGTGCCGCACCTTTCCACCCTGCCTGCATCTGCCAGACACATACTGAAGCGCCTTCAGATCACCCAGCAAAAAAATACGGTGTTCTGTAGTAAAATGATGCGCCCTGGCGCCATGGCTTTGCGCGCGCTTTTGCTCAGCCTGCACTCTGGCATTGTATTGCCAGAACTTCCACGCTCAGGTGCCGTTTCTGCGCCTTTACCCGCCAAGCTAACAGCGGCTCAAAAATCTCTGCTTATGCAACTTGGGTGGATTATTTCCGAAGGCACCTTAATCCGACTCGATATTGCTGCTGCGCTGTATGCAGAATCTGTTTCCCTGATTGCACACGGATCACGGCAGATTCCGAATTTCTTTGCCTCTCGGTTAGGGGTGAAAAAGGCTATTCTTCCGGGCATTTTGCGCAGCCTTGGGTTACATGTGCAAAAACCCCAGATTTTACCGGATACACACGCAGGACCACCCGCCCCTTTTCTAATTATCCCCCGGAAAACTGTAAAAAATCGGAAACACTCAAAAAAGCGTACAGGGAAAGTTCCGTCAGAAAAATATAACCACAACAGTCCCTTTGCTGTGCTGGCAACGCTTCGGCAACACCCCTAACCCTAGCTCTGCTGTAAAAAGAAAGCTGCCCTCCTTACACAGGCGGGTTGCCATCAGGCCAAAAGCGCCTCATATCTGCGCCATCCTTGGTGGCAGGCTTCTATATAACGGTACTGCCATCTGACCCCACGCGGTGAGAGCCCCTCCTCCACCGCCAGATATTTTCGGAGATGGCAATGACCTACGTGGTCACTGAAAACTGCATCCGCTGCAAATTCATGGACTGTGTGGAAGTCTGCCCCGTTGACTGCTTCTACGCTGGTGAAAACTTTCTGGTCATCAACCCAGATGAATGCATTGACTGCGGCGTGTGTGAGCCTGAATGCCCCGCCGAAGCCATTTTCCCTGATAGCGACGACCGTGCAGCAGCGTGGGCAGAAATCAACGCAAAATACGCCACCCAGTGGCCAAACATTACACGCAAGGGCACGCCCCCGGCCGATGCGGAAGAATGGAAAGACAAGCCTAACAAAACAGAGCTGCTTTCCCCCAACCCGCAGAAAGACTGAACACCCTTATTTACTTGGGTTTAAAAGAATGGTGTCGGCCCTAGGCTGGCACCATTTTTTTATGCCCAGAACCTAACACGCACGCTTCAGCTTGGATGTTCCACACTTCATTCAAAGCCCACATCGTGGCAGAGAACAGTGGATACCAGTTGCCTTGCATAGGTTCGCCAAAAAGACATAGCCCATAAAAAAAAGCCCCTGTAGCCATTATAGCTACAGGGGCTTTCTTCAGCTTGCTTTCCCACCGCCACTTAACGTGGCGGTAGAAACCTCACCATATTAGCGGGACATCATGTGCAGCGCGGTGTTGTTCATAATGAACACCGAACCAACAATCAGGATGGCCACGAAAGCAACGGTGAAAACAAAGCACATGTTGTTCCAGCGCTGTTCGGAGTCTCCGCCCATGTGCAGGAAGTAGTGCAGATGCACCAGAACCTGAACCAGAGCGAGAGCTGAAATAGCAGCCAGAGTGCCGGCTGGCGAAAGGCTATGGCTCATCACCACGCCAAACGACAGGACCGTCAGGACAACGGCAAGAACAAACCCGATAATGTAAGAAGATACGCTACCGTGGCTCTCGCCTGAGGAGGATGTATGCGGATTGCTCATCAGATCATGCTCGCCAGATAGACATAGGTGAAAACGCAGATCCAGACGATATCCAGGAAGTGCCAGAACAGGCTCAGGCAGGTGAGCTTATTCATCATACGTTCCGGAATTTCAGTCGTACCCATCAGCTGAGCGATCAGGGTAACAATCCAGATCAGACCACACGTGACATGCAGACCGTGAGTAGACACCAGCGTAAAGAACGCAGACAGGAATGCACTGCGATCCGGACCGGCGCCTTCTGCGATCATGTGCGCAAATTCACGCAGTTCCAGCCCCACAAAGCCAAGGCCAAGCAGGAAGGTAACGCCAAGCCAAAGGATAACCTTGGAAACCTGGCTCTTATGGGCGGCAATCATGCCGAACCCATAAGTGATGGACGAAACCAGCAGGAGGGCTGTTTCCAGCCCAAGCCCACCGAATTCGAACAGTTCGTGGCCGGTTGGGCCACCGTTAAACTGGTTACGCAGAACTGCAAACACGGCAAAAAGCGTGCCGAAGATAATGCAGTCCGTCATCAGATAGACCCAGAACCCGAACACCACCGGAGATTCGTGGTGATGTTCGTCGTGGCCTGCGGTCTGAACAGTTGTGTTCTGTGCCATGTTATTCAGCTGCCTGTGCCATCAGTTTACGGGTATGCTCGTTTTCAATCCGGGCAACCTCTTCGGCAGGGATATAGTAATCAATATCCTTATCAGCGCTGCGGGCAATTACCGAACCGATAACACCAACAAGGCCAATAGCAGCCAGCCACCAGATGTACCAAACCGCAGCAAAACCGAAGATCAGGGCAAAGATACCACAAGCCAGACCCAGAGAGGTGTTCTTGGGCATGTGGATTGCTTCGTACTGAGCACCAGCCTGACGGGTATCAATACCATTTTCCTTATCATGCATGAACGCATCGAGTTCGTGCACATGAGGAACGATAGCAAAGTTATAAACCGGCGGCGGAGAAGACGTGGACCATTCCAGCGTACGACCATTCCATGGGTCACCGGTCACGTCGCGGTTCTGCGGCAGGTTACGGTCACGGATGGAAACATACAGCTGTGTAAGCTGGCAAGCGATACCAAGCATAACCAGAACTGCACCAACTTCAGCAACCAGCAGCCACGGATGCCATGCCGGGTTGTCGTAGTGGTTCAGACGACGGGTCATGCCTTCGAAACCGACAATGTAGAGCGGTACGAATGCGCAATAGAAGCCAACAAACCAGAACCAGAAAGCGCGCTTGCCCCAAGTTTCATTCAGTTTGAAGCCCATCACCTTCGGGAACCAGAAGTTCATGCCGCAGATGTAACCGAAATACACACCACCAATAATGGTGTTATGGAAGTGAGCAATCAGGAACAGGGAGTTATGCAGAACGAAGTCAGCACCCGGAATAGCCAGCATAACGCCGGTCATACCACCGATGGTGAAGGTGATCATGAAGCCAACAGCCCAGTACATGCAGGCATGGAACTGGATGCGGCCCTTATACATGGTGAACAGCCAGTTAAACAGCTTAACACCAGTAGGAATGGAGATGATCATGGTCGCGATACCGAAGAAGGCATTCACGTCCGGACCAGCGCCCATTGTGAAGAAGTGGTGAACCCACACAAGGAAGGACAGAACCATGATGGAGCAGGTTGCGTAAACCATGGTGCTGTAACCAAACAGCGGCTTGCCGGAAAATGCAGGAACAACTTCCGAAAACACACCGAAGGCAGGGATAACAAGAATATAAACTTCTGGATGGCCCCAAGCCCAAATCAGGTTGAGGTACAACATCTGGTTGCCACCACCATCATTGGTGAAGAAGTGCATCCCGAAGTAACGATCCAGACCCAGCAGAGCAACTGCAACCGTCAGAACAGGGAAGGCCACCATGATCAGGATGGAAGCACAGAAAGCTGTCCAGGTGAAAACAGGCATTTTCATCCAGGTCATGCCCGGAGCGCGCATCTTCACGATGGTTACAAAGAAGTTCACACCGGTCAGCAGCGTGCCAACACCGGAAATCTGAACGGCCCAGATGTAGTAATCAACACCAACGCCAGGGCTGAACTGATTTTCGGACAGAGGCGGATATGCCAGCCAGCCGCACTGCGAGAATTCACCAATGAACAGAGAAACGTTCACCAGGATAAACGCAACAGCCGTCATCCAGAAGCTCAGGTTGTTCAGGAACGGGAAGGCAACGTCACGCGCACCAATCTGCAGAGGCACGATGAAGTTGAACAAACCAGTCATGAACGCCATGGCCAGGAAGAAGATCATGATCGTTCCGTGAGCGGAGAAGATCTGATCGTAATGGTGTGGTGGTAGATAGCCTGGGTTACCTGCATACGCCAGCGCGAGCTGAGTACGCATCATGATAGCGTCAGCAAAACCACGGAAAAGAGCGACCAGTGCCAGGATGATGTACATCACGGCTAGACGCTTGTGATCAACAGAAGTGAACCACTCTTTCCAGAGGTAGCCCCACTTACCGTAATACGTAATAAGTCCCAGTACCGCGACACCGACAATGACAACGCCGATGAACGTCCCTACCAGGATCGGCACATCCAACGGGATGGCCGAGAGCGATAGTCTCCCTAGCATAGATCCTATTCCTTCATATTCATGTCGGACATCGCAGACTGCTGCACCTGGATCATCTTGCCAGTGCTTTTGTCCATGACCATGCCATTGTTGTACTTGGCAACGATCGTGTTGAACATGCCGGGTTCAACATGCGCGAAATACTCGACGGGGTTCGCTTCGCTTGGGGCAGCAAGTTTCGGATAGGTCTGGCTATCCAGCTGCTCGGAAGAAGACTTCACCTTTTCAACCCAGGCATTGAATTCATCACCGCTTACAGCAAGCGTGTGGAATTTCATGTCAGAAAAGCCACGGCCACTGTAGTTGGCAGATTCACCCAGATAGTCGCCTGGTTCGCTCGCCAGCAGATGAAGCTGGGTCTGCATGCCTGCCATTGCATAGATCATGGAACCAAGACGCGGGATGAAGAAGGAGTTCATCACGGAATCAGATGTGATGTTGAAGTCAATCGGGGTGTTGACCGGAATGGCCAGCTGATTGACCGTTGCAATACCCTGTTCTGGGTAGATGAACAGCCATTTCCAGTCCAGAGCCACCACTTCAACGTGCAGAGGCTTGGTATTAGCTTCTGCTTCAAGTGGCTTATACGGGTCCAGAGAATGACAGGTCTGATAGGTAATCACTGCCAGGAAGAGGATAATCAGGGAAGGCACGCCCCAAATAATCACTTCAATTTTGTTGGAGTGGCACCACTTCGGCAGATACTCGGCGCTCGTGTTAGACTGGCGATACTGCCAGGCAAACAGAAGCGTCAGCAGGATGGTCGGAATCACAACAATCAGCATTGCGACTGTGGAGGTGGCAATTAGGGTTTTAACCCCTTCACCCACCGGGCCTTTCGGGTCGAGAACATCAAGTTCACACCCGGCAAGCAGCAATGCTGACGATAGGCCGCCCAATCGCGCCACTCTCGCCAGTAACTTGTTTTTCATCGCACGCCTCTTGGTTCTGACATCAAATTAGCCTCACTAAGACTCTTTGTTCTGCTGCCATAGAAGCCTGACAACAGCAAGAAAAACCGCGTTTCAACACGTCCCCCCTACCACTAACACATGCCAGACCGTTATTTCCCTCATAAACAGAGGGAACACGACACATCATGCCGGTGACAAAATGAACGGAGTGCGAAAACACCTTGTCGGCACTTTATTCCTAAAGCGCAGATTCTCAAATGTCGGAAAAGTTCCATCAGCCTTTCGTCATAATCAGGTTAGCTGATATGGCGCTGCGGCATGGGTACGCCGGTGCGATAAAAACAGGGGCAAACAACTTCACGAAATATTACAAAATATTTCATTATATCTTATCGAAATACAATTTCGCTTTCGATTTCATGCCGTTACATGAAAAAAATTTATCTCACATTTCCGTTACAGAATCTTGAATCACAATAACGGCCTGTTTTAGTACGCATTCCAGACAAACATGCCGCCATTCATCCAGAGCATACCTTCCCATACAAAAAAACCCAGCCCTCTGAGGGGCTGGGTTTTCTTTTCCAAGATGCCGACAAAGCCAGTAACCTATGCCGACTCCTTATATAAATTAGTCGTTGGAGTTTCTTGCGCCCATAAACTGCAGAAGAAACTGGAAAAGGTTGATGAAGTTCAGATACAGGCTCAACGCATCATATACGCTGCGCTTGGCTGTCATTTCCGGGCCTTCATATGCAGCAAGCTGCGGATAGGTGACCCGAATACGCTGCGCATCAAACGCACTGAACGCTGTGAAGATGAAGACGCCGACAATGCTGTACACATAGTACAAAGCCGGGCTCTTCAGGAACAGGTTCACCAAACCAGCAATCAGCAGCCCAAAAAGCCCCATCATCAGGAAAGAGCTGAAGCGCAACAGGTTGGCTTTGGTGACATATCCCCACAAAGATGTTGCGGCGAACATGCAGGCCGTTACCAGAAAAACCCGAACAATGGATGTATCTGTATAAATAACGAAGATATTGGCCATACTGGCGCCCATGGCAGCGCAGAACGCCCAGAACAGTGCTTGCGCACCCTGTAGGGAAAGCCTGTTCAAACCAAAGGACATCACCAACACAAACGCCAATGGTAAAAGCATGGCAACGTCACCCAACAATGTTGGGCGCGGCACCAAGCCACCCGGCACTTGCACCACCTGAAAAAACAGGTGGCTCAAACTTGTGTTGGCAATAACATATGCCACTATACCGGTAAGCAGCAGGCCAGATGCCATCCAGTTATAAACGCGTAGCATATAGGCCCGCAGCCCAGCATCCAGATTGGCTGCCTGCGCATTCCAGTCTGTGGGCGTAGCGGGGGATCGGTAGTCGTGACTAAACGACATGGTGTTTAACTCTCCTTGTCCGGACAGGCCGGCTTTGCTTAATACTTGTGGCTGCCCTGCCCTGTCGTCAAGGGTTACAAAGAATCAGGTCAAAAACAGGGCGTTTGATTCCCGCCTGATTGTTATCTCTTAATATAACGCATTCCCCCACAAATCGGCTCTCACAAGCCAAGGAATAAAGTACCAGTATGTTTCTGATTGCCGGGATCCGCCTCCCCGCCCCCATGCTGGAGTTCTTCCAGCAGATTCAGACCTTCTTTCCCAACCGGGAATGGGAGCCTGAACCCTTCCTCTTTTTGCCTCTGGTAATTGTGGGAGAAACCACTGACCCAGACATCATGGAGAATCTGGATACAGGTCTGCTTTCTATCCAAACATCAACACCGGCAACACTTGTTCATGCTGGGTTAGACGTTGTGCAGCAAGGTGAACGAATCATTCTTACGGCCAAGATTCTGTCGGCTGTGTGTGATCACCTTTCCGTGAAAATCAGGCGTCAGGCTCAACACGCAGGCCTGAAGGTGAAGCGCACCTGCCACCCACTCAGCGTGCCACTCGCCACGATCTCAACAGTTCCCCCAGAAGACGTCCACAACTGGTTACGTATCCACCATAGCCTGCGTGCACCAGAAGAGGAGGTTTATGAATTCACCCTGTTCAGTTCTTGGAAAAATCGTGAAACGACAGATATGGAACTTCTGGCTGATTATGCGTTTACATCAGGTTGCATCGCACCCTCATCCTTGTTATAACAAGAATTGTAAGCGCCTTTCATAACCTGATTGTGAGCATAATTTCCTGCTCTACAGGCCTGTAAGCACGGGAAATTATCCCGCAGAATGGAAGCTGCTATTCCTTCCCCGTGATTGACAGACAGCGTTCCCCTTGGCTGTTGTGTGAGAAACCGGCCTGCCGGCTATCTTTTTCCTCACCGTATATAATAGTCGAGGACATGAACGCATGACCCGCCCCGCCTCCGCCAAGAGACGTTCACTGCTAGGAATTCTCGCGGCCGGAACAATCTGTGCCGCTGCTTTGCCTTACGCGGCAGTCCCTGCCCGCGCTGACGGTCAGGGTAATACGGGGGAAGCGATCATCCATGCAGATGATCACCCCGAAAACTGGCTTTCTTATGGTCGCACCTACAGCGAACAGCGCTATAGCCCGCTTGATCAGATCAACCGCTCCAACGTGGGTGATCTTAAGCTGGCTTGGTACTACACGCTGGATACCAACCGCGGTCAGGAAGCAACCCCGCTGGTTGTAGATGGCATTATGTACGCCACAACCAACTGGTCCAAAATGGAAGCGCTGGACGCTGCCACAGGTAAGCTGCTTTGGCAGTATGACCCCAAAGTGCCAGGCAACATTGCTGACAAAGGCTGCTGTGATACGGTTAACCGTGGTGCAGGCTATTGGAACGGCAAGGTTTTCTGGGGCACGTTTGATGGCCGTCTGGTTGCTGCCGATGCAAAAACCGGTAAAAAGGTTTGGGAAGTTAACACCATCCCAGCCGATGCCTCTCTGGGCAAGCAGCGCTCCTACACAGTGGATGGCGCGGTACGCGTAGCAAAAGGCCTGGTGCTGATTGGTAACGGTGGTGCCGAGTTTGGTGCCCGTGGCTTTGTTTCTGCATTTGATGCCGAAACCGGTAAGCTGAAATGGCGCTTCTACACCGTTCCGAACAACAAGAACGAACCTGACCACGCTGCATCAGATAATATTCTGATGAACAAAGCCTACAAAACCTGGGGCCCCAAAGGCGCTTGGGTTCGCCAGGGTGGCGGCGGCACCGTATGGGATTCTCTGGTTTATGATCCGGTCAGTGATCTGATCTATCTGGCTGTTGGTAACGGGTCCCCCTGGAACTATAAGTATCGTTCCGAAGGCATTGGCTCCAACCTGTTCCTGGGTAGCATTGTCGCACTGAAGCCTGAAACCGGTGAATATGTCTGGCACTTCCAGGCAACTCCGATGGATCAGTGGGATTACACCTCGGTTCAGCAGATCATGACACTGGATATGCCCGTGAATGGCGAAATGCGCCATGTGATCGTGCATGCACCTAAAAACGGCTTCTTCTACGTTCTGGATGCCAAGACTGGTGAGTTCCTGTCCGGCAAAAACTACGTTTACCAGAACTGGGCTAATGGTCTGGACCCTCTGACAGGTCGCCCGATCTACAATCCAGATGGTCTGTACACCCTGAACGGCAAGTTCTGGTACGGTATCCCCGGCCCACTGGGTGCGCATAACTTTATGGCTATGGCCTACAGCCCAAAAACGCACCTGGTCTATATCCCGGCTCACCAGATTCCGTTCGGTTATAAAAACCAGGTTGGTGGCTTTAAGCCTCACCCGGATTCCTGGAACGTTGGTCTGGATATGACCAAGAACGGTCTGCCTGATACCCCAGAAGCCCGTACAGCCTACATCAAGGACCTGCACGGCTGGCTGCTGGCATGGGATCCGGTCAAGATGGAAACCGTCTGGAAAATTGACCACAAAGGTCCGTGGAACGGCGGCGTTCTGGCAACCGGCGGTGATCTTCTGTTCCAGGGCTTGGCCAATGGTGAATTCCACGCCTATGACGCCACGAATGGTAGTGATCTTTACAAGTTTGACGCACAGAGCGGCATTATCGCTCCGCCTATGACCTATAGCGTCAACGGCAAGCAGTATGTTGCTGTTGAAGTGGGCTGGGGCGGCATCTACCCCATTTCCATGGGTGGTGTGGGCCGTACTTCTGGCTGGACAGTTAACCACTCCTACATCGCTGCGTTCTCTCTGGATGGCAAAGCCAAGCTGCCAGCTCTGAACAACCGCGGCTTCCTGCCAGTAAAACCACCTGCACAGTATGACCAGAAGGTCGTTGATAACGGTTACTTCCAGTATCAGACCTACTGCCAGACCTGTCATGGTGATAACGGCGAAGGTGCAGGCATGCTGCCTGATCTGCGTTGGGCCGGTGCTATCCGCCACCAGGATGCCTTCTACAATGTGGTTGGTCGCGGTGCGCTGACGGCTTACGGGATGGATCGCTTTGACACCAGCATGACGCCGGATGAAATTGAAGCTATCCGTCAGTATCTGATCAAACGAGCAAACGACACGTATCAGCGTGAAGTGGATGCTCGGAAGAATGACAAGAATATTCCCGAAAACCCGACACTTGGCATTAACCCCTAATGCCTAGGCAGAGTTACGACGTCATTCAGCACACAGGCGATAAGTGGTAAAAATGATGATTAACAGGCTAAAAGCTGCCCTGGGGGCAGTCGCTGTCGGGCTTCTTGCGGGAACGTCCCTGGCGCATGCACAGAACGCTGATGAAGATCTGATCAAGAAGGGCGAGTATGTTGCGCGCCTAGGGGACTGTGTGGCTTGCCACACATCCCTGAACGGTCAGAAATATGCTGGTGGTCTTTCTATCAAGACCCCCATCGGCACAATTTACTCCACCAACATCACGCCAGACCCTACGTACGGGATTGGCACCTACACATTTAAAGAGTTTGATGAAGCCGTGCGCCATGGCGTGCGTAAGGATGGTGCTACGCTGTATCCAGCAATGCCCTACCCATCCTTCGCCCGTATGACGCAGGATGACATGAAGGCTCTGTACGCATACTTCATGCATGGCGTACAGCCGATTGCTCAGAAAAATCATCCAACTGATATTTCTTGGCCGATGTCCATGCGTTGGCCGCTGTCCATCTGGCGCTCTGTATTTGCTCCGGCTCCCAAGGACTTCACACCGGCTCCCGGCACAGATGCTGAAATTGCACGTGGTGAATACCTTGTAACCGGCCCTGGCCACTGTGGTGCGTGCCACACACCGCGCGGCTTTGGTATGCAAGAAAAAGCTCTGGATGCATCTGGCGGGCCAGACTTCCTTGGCGGCGGTGGCGTAATCGACAACTGGATTGCCCCAAGCCTGCGTAACGATCCGGTTCTGGGCCTTGGCCGCTGGTCTGATGAAGACCTGTTCCTGTTCCTGAAATCCGGTCGTACCGATCACTCCGCAGCCTTTGGTGGCATGGCAGACGTGGTTGGTTGGAGCACCCAGTACTTCACCGATGCGGATCTGCACGCCATGGTGAAATACATTAAATCCCTGCCGCCGGTTCCGCCTGCACGTGGTGATTACAGCTACGATGCTTCTACGGCTCAGATGCTGGATTCCAACAACATCTCCGGCAATGCTGGTGCAAAAACATATGTGGATCAGTGCGCAATCTGCCATCGTAACGATGGTGGTGGTGTAGCCCGTATGTTCCCGCCGCTGGCTGGTAACCCAGTTGTTGTTTCCGATAACCCGACATCTGTTGCTCACATTGTGGTTGATGGTGGCGTTCTGCCTCCTACCAACTGGGCACCTTCTGCCGTGGCCATGCCGGATTACAAAAACATCCTGTCTGACCAGCAGATTGCAGATGTTGTAAACTTCATCCGTTCTGCATGGGGTAACCGCGCACCGGCTAACACAACAGCAGCAGATATCCAGAAACTCCGTCTGGATCATACGCCGCTGCCAACACCGGGTTGGGCTAATGCAACTGAAGAATCCGCTACATGGGGCCTCTTCATGCCGCAGCCTTACGGCGCTGGCTGGACCTTCGCGCCGCAGACACATGCTGGTGTGGATGAAGCACAGTAAAGCTTCTGCCTAAATAACTGGCCTCTTTCATGGGGCTGGTTAAAAAGCGCTGTAGTGTTACCACTACAGCGCTTTTTTTATGTTGTTTGCATTGTGAGTGAGCAGATCATCCCCACATGTTTGAACAACATGAGTCAGACCCAGACAAAATTGAAATTGTACACACCACATTCTGCAGAAAGCAGTGATGTGGAAACACAACTGAACTGTCTGGTGCAGGAAATCAGACAGTGCACGGCTTGCGCACATAAGCTGCCATTAGGCCCACGGCCCGTTTTGCATGTTTCCCCCCATGCACGTTTACTTATTGCCGGACAGGCACCGGGCACACGCGTACATGAAACCGGGGTTTCTTTTAACGATGCTTCGGGAGATCGCCTGCGGGGTTGGCTTGGTATGAGCCGAGACGTCTTTTATGATTCTAACCGCGTAGCCATTTTACCTATGGCGCTTTGTTATCCGGGTGTGTTGCCTAAGGGGGGCGATCGTCCACCCCCACCGGAATGTGCCAGCTTATGGCGCGAACGTATTCTGGCTTTACTGCCAAACCTGCGCCTAACCCTTTTAGTTGGATCCTACGCTCAGAATTACGTTTTGGGAAAAGGCAAAGTATATGAGCGGACAGAGAATTTTCAGGATTTTCTCCCGCAATATTTTCCCTTGCCGCACCCATCATGGCGCACCGGAGCATGGGAGCGTAAAACCCCCATGTTTCAGGAAAAAATCATTCCAGCTCTTCGGCACGAAGTGGCTCGGGCACTGGCTGATTAAACAGAACTAGAGCACCAAAAGTAGGCGCACGTCATTCACATTCGTTAACGTTGGGCCTGTTTTGACAAGGTCATCCAATTTCTCAAAAAAGCTGTAACTATCATGCCGTACCAGAAAATCCTCGGCCGCTATATTGTTTTGCAGGCCGCGTTCTAATGTATCCGGGGTAAATATGGCGCCTGCAGCATCTTCCGTACCATCAATGCCATCAGTATCCCCCGCCAACCCCCATATACCTGCCTGCCCATGTAAAGCGACCGCACAAGAAAGCAGAAACTCCGTATTACGCCCGCCCTTTCCTGGTTTTGTACCTGCACGAATACTCACGGTTGTTTCCCCGCCGCTCAGCAAAACAGCCGGAGCACGCACAGGCACAGCATGCGCCTGAACAGAACGCGCAATACCACTCATCATCACACCCATGACGCAGCTTTCCCCTTCCAGGGCATCTCCTAAAATCAAAGGAGTAACGCCTGCTTTGCGCGCCACCTCTGCTGCTGCCTGTAGTGCCATAAAAGGGGTTGCTATCATTTCAACCCGATTGTCTGCGTTGACAGAATGCTGAGCAGAAAATGCAGTGGTGTTTTTCTCCAGAACATGACGAACAGATTCAGGCACGTCCAAATTGTATTTATCAAGAATACGCAAAGCATCTTGAGATGTTGTGGCATCCGGCACGGTAGGACCGCTGGCAATAATTGCCGGATCATCTCCGGGTACATCACTAATCACAAGTGTTACCACTTGCGCAGGTGCGGCTGCTAAAGCCAGCTTGCCACCTTTAATAGCTGACAAATGCTTACGCACTGTATTCATTTCAGAAATTGCCGCGCCAGAATGTAAAAGCTGGCGGCCAATATTCTGCTTTTCTGCCAGAGTGATACCCTCTACCGGCAAAGCCAGTAGCGCAGACCCTCCGCCTGAAATCAGGGCAATAACAAGATCATCTGATCCCAACCCTTGAACGGCCCGCAAGATATCATGTGCAGCCTGTTCGCTCCGCGCATCTGGCACGGGATGTGACGCTTCCAGAATCGTAATATGGCGCGTTGGAACAGCATGCTCATCCCGCGTAACCACAACACCCTGCAAAGGCACATCTGGCCACGCAGCTTCCAGCGCGGCCGCCATAGCGGCAGAGGCCTTGCCCGCCCCCACAACAATGCAGCGGCCTTTGGGTTTTTCCGGCAAATATTCTGCCAACACCTTAAATGGATCTGCTGCAGCAACCGCTGCATCAAACATGCTGCGCAACAGGATACGGGCTTGCTCATCCTGTTCTATTTTGATGTCTGACTGCACCAATGAAACATTCTCCTGCAATGCTTTACCCTAATATCAGAACCTGTTTATGGCCCATCTGGTTTAGGTAAATGCTTTATCCAAATATGGAGAAGACGCATCAAAGAACGCTCGGTTCTCTGCCAATTCTGTTTCTATCACGCGCAGGCTGGCCAATGCCCGCAACATTTCTTCACGAACTGAAAGATTTGCTTCGGTTTCTTCGCAGTTTAACAAATACTCTACAGCTATATGTGTTGCGCGCGCAGTCCGGCCATATTGTCCACCATATCGGCCTGTAAAACGCTGCATGCGTTCCATCATGACTTCTACGGCTTTTTGTGCTTCTGGCGGCAGAATATTCTTTGCCAGAACAGTACGTAACCGCAGCACGTTCAATGCGATGGTCATGCTAGATAGCACGCCGCTTAAATACCGTTCCAAGACATAGGTATTCCCATCATCCGTTGCCATGGTGGAAAGGCGCACAAAACCATCTACACTGCGCCCGATAATTTCCGTTACCGCAGGTGGTCTGCGCTGCCCTGCCAAACGGCGCAAGCCACGCAGAATGTTCACACGCATATCCCACCGCAAGCCGTCTGGATCATACGGCAGAAACACGCGGTACATCCACATGCAGAACATCATGGCCAACAATAGCGGCATGGCGGTGTTGAAATACATGATTTCATCCATCCGGCCCTGATTGATTGGCCCCACTAGAATAGGCAGAAACAGATTATAGGCCACAGCCGCAAGCACCAGCGGAGGCCACGCAAAGGCTAACCCACCAATCAACATGGGCACAGCCAGACACATGGCCATCATTTCATAAATGGTCGGCTGGGCCATCACCCACAGATCAAGCAGTGCGCTCATGCCAATGACACATACAGTGCCATGCAGGAACGCCTGTGTGGCAAGAGCAGGCTGCTCCAAAGTAGAGAACAGCGCACACACAATGCCCACAAACATAATAAATGTAAGGCCGTCAGGCCACGCGGTGGTAATCCATATAACACCAGCCAGAAAGATGGTGACGGAAGCCCGCAAGCTATTGGTAAACGCCATCCGCCAGTCTCGGTAAGACTTCATGGGGTAGCGGAAATGATCATGCGGTTGCGGATTGCGGCTCATTTCAAACTGTTCAATGGCCAGATACAATTCTTCCAGCATGGTATCCAGCTTATGCAACAGTTGCCCTTGCCGGGTGAGCACTTCCTCCTGATTCACATCCATTGGGGGATGCGTGGCGGCTTCCATTTCTTTTTCCAGGCAACTCGCGGCCAGTTGTCGGCAGGTTGCCCGTAAAGACGTGAGATCCCGTAAAACCGGCTCAATAGGCTGATCATTATCCAGCCTGTCTGGCAGAGCCTGCAAAAAAGTGCTCACCTGCCGGGCTGTATCCTGATACTCCGCCCCCTGACTATGCGGCACCTCCAGCAACGCGCCCAAATCCAACCCGCGTGACAGCAACACTGTAATGGCTGCCAGAGCAGCTCGGGCGTGATCACCCTCGTGCTGATGCTTCCCCATTTCAATTTCAGCAAACTCGACCTGATCGCTCAGCGCGATAAGAGTGGAGAACACCCCGGGCGAATTTGCCACAGCACGCCTATCGCCCTGCAACAAGCGCAAAATGGCGGGCACCGCGCCTTTAAGGGCCTGCACAAAGTTGGTTGCCAGACGTGTTCTGGCCCGCAGCCCCAACTGATACTGAAATAGGGAAGAAATTGTGGTTTCCACCACAATACCAAGCGTAATGTATGTGGCACGCGCCATTGCGATCTGAAAAATATGATCGGGCGCTACTATGCCGTCCAGCGCAATAATAACGTATGTAAAACCCGATGCCCGCATACCATGGATACGGTAATTGGTCATAGCCGCGGGGCCAGGCAACAACGTGCCTATAAAACAGAAAGTGCCAATCCCTACAGCCACAAAAAAGATATAGAGCAGTGGTGATTGCGGCATACTGGCCACCAGCACGATGGCGCATATTGTGCCCACCACCATGCCGAACATATGCCAGCGCGCCTTGGCAATGGATTTACCGCGCGTGCCCTGCGCCACCATCCATACGGTAAGAGCAGCCCATTGCGGGCTCCCCAATTCCCACCACAAGGCAATGCCAAGAGCGATTAAGGATGAAATGGTGGTGCGAAGCGCATACCCAAAAGAAAGCAGATTGGGCGCAAACAGCCAGCGCAAGTGGTCAAGCTTGCGTGGTGGACCGCCACCAACAAGCGCCTGCCGGACAATAATAGAGACCGACCGCCAAAGCTGCCCCAAGGAAAGCGTCATGCTTTTCACGCGGCCAAACCTGAGGTGCTAATGGGGAAACAACGTGCCATACATCTTCTCTTACCCCAACATGGCAGAAAAGCGTATTCACACCTCATATGTTCTGTTCTGCACCCAGATGTGCAAACAGAACATATGAATATTGAAAAGTGCTTATTCTTCGTAAGTTAATAAAGTGGAAACTGGTGCATCCACTTTATTACGGCCACCCAGGCTGGTTAGCTCTACCATAACAGAAGCGCCTACCACGTTGGCTCCTGCCTTGCGCAGCAGTGCTACAGAAGCGGCCAAGGTGCCACCGGTTGCCAGCAGATCGTCCATAACCACAACGCGCTGGCCGGGCTGAATGGCGTCTGCCTGAATTTCCAGCGTATCGCTGCCGTATTCCAGATCATAGGTGTGGGAAATGGTTGCACCCGGCAGCTTGCCACACTTACGCAGCATCAGCAGCCCGCATCCCAAGCGATCCGCCAGCGGTGCAGCTGTTAAAAACCCGCGGGATTCAACGGCTGCCAGCAAGTCTGGCTTAAGTGGCGCTACCTGCCGCGCCAAACGCCCCATGGCCAGCTGCCACGCATCCGGATTCCGCATAAGAGTGGAAATATCGTAAAATAGAATGCCCGGTTTAGGAAAATCGGGAACGTGCCGGATAAAGCGCTTGAGGTCGATTTCCTCATGTGCCGTCATGGCCTTAATAATCCTTCCTGCGTGCCAGCCCAAGGCTGACCCTCTGTTACTTCTGCCTTGTATCCTGCCAAAAAGAAGAACACGTTCGGGCAATCCGGCGCCCGCTCTATCCTGCATGCGCCGGTTCTGCAAGGTATGGCGGCTTTTCCCTTATGGTCTGCTTATGCCCCGGTACGTGCACTCAGTGCTGCTGTTACCACTTCCATCAAGCCATCCCGGCGGAAGGGTTTGGCCAATAGACGCGCGTTTGCCACACCACCTTCTGGCAGTTTGGAATCCGCTGTAAGATCCCCTGACATATAAACCACAGCCAGTTCAGGATACCGTTCCACCAACACGCGTGAAAGGGTTAGACCATCCAGCGGGCCGGGAAGCTGGATATCCGTTACCAGCAGATCAAGAGCCCCTTCCGCAGCCGCAGCCACATCAAACGCCTGTTCACCATCGCCAGCCTCCAACACGCGGTGGCCCGCCATGCTCAGAATGGTCACGACAATATCGCGAATAGCTGCGTCATCTTCCACCACCAGCACCTGCAAAGCCTGTGATGGCGCTGGTTTGCTTATTTTAGGCAGCGCGGTCGGCTGCAAAACCTGCGCAGCGGAAAGAGCTGTCGCCTTGGGCAACCACAAGGAAACCTCCGTCCCACTCCCGCTGCCAGTTGCCACCACAACGCGCCCCTTCACCTGTTGAGAAAAAGCCAGAACCATGGCCATGCCAAGCCCTGTTCCTGCACCCTCTCGCTTGGTGGTAAAAAACGGTTCAAACAGATGGTCCAATACCTCACGTGTCATACCGCTGCCGCTATCAATCACGTCCAGCCTCACCCAATCCCCGGCGGGAAGCGGAGTCGGGTCGGACACCACGCGCATGTTGCGGTCTTCCTCAACAGGCAGGCTCATCAGATCTGCATTGACGGAGAATGTCACATTCCGAGCGGCAATACGCAGCCGACCACCAGAAGGCATGGCATCTCGCGCATTGATAGCCAGATTGAGCACCGCACTTTCAAGCTGTGCCGGGTCTGCCCGCACGGGCCATACGCCCGAAACATCTGCACATTCCACCACAATTCTGGGGCCAATCACGCGCGCCAACAGCCCATCGAGCAGGGAAAACAGATCGGCTAGGTCAAAGCAGTCTGGCACTCCGGTTTGCTGCCTGCGCATAAAGGAAAGAAGCTGGCTTGTAAGAGCTTCAGACCTATGCCCTGCATGTGTTGCGGCAGACAGATATTCCTGCCGTTGCTCTACCTGATCTGGCAGATCGTGCTCTGCTGCAAGCTCCAGATTTCCCAAGATAACGGTCAGAAGGTTTTTGAAATCGTGGGCAATGCCTGCGGTAAACTGCCCCAGCGCGCGCAGCTTTTGCGCCTCACCCAATGCGCGCTCACTACGCAAACGCATGGTAATATCTGCAGCTGTCAGCACAAAGCCACGCCGTTCTGCTGCTCCATCTGGAGCAAAAAACAATGTGCGGCACAGTTCCAGATCTGCGCCATTAATGCCCTTGCATTCCACCACTACAGGCGGTGCGGGCTGCCCTTTGGCCAAGCTGGTTTCAACATGCTCCAATGGTTCAAGCAGCGGTACACCATCTACCACCAGCACTGCGCTTAAATCATTGTAAGACAGGCCAGGTTTGAAAAAACTCTTTTCCAAACCCAGCGCCACAGCCAATTGTTCGTTCCAGTGCCATAAGTGGCCATCGGCACCAAATACGGCCACGCCAAGGCTCAAACTGTCCAGCGTTGCCCGCAAACGCAAAGCCAGATCACGCGATGAAGCCTCGGCCCGTGCTGCTGCCAAGGAAGAACGATCCAGCACCCAACCTGCTGAAACAAGGCTGAAAACACCAGTCAGAATCCCCAGCAACGCCAAGCGGCGCTGCCAGCTTGTGTTGCGCAGCATATTGGCAACACGGTCTGCCTGATCAAGCGTGCTGGCCCGGCTGAGAATGGAAAGATTCTGATCCAGATCCGCCAGAAGTTGCGCCCCTCCGGCGGGCGTGCCCTCTGGTGAATGGGGCCATGCACTTATGGTTTCAAGCTGCTGCCACACGCTTTGCAGTGGTTCTACGCGGCCACCGCCTTCACGCAGTTGCACTACACGAAAGGATTCGAACTCACGCCGTGCATCAGAAAGCTGCTGAATGGCCTGCACATAACAACTGCCATCCTGCGGCTTATGTTCGGCCATCCATGCATAATGGCATATGCGGGCATCACTGGTAGCGTGGTGCAGCCCGCGCAAGTAATTGCCTGCCGCGGTGCTCTGACGGTCCAGATTACCATGCCGGGCCATTTCATTGCCCAGCTCAATCCCCATTGTACCAAAAGTTACAATCAGCAGCCCGGCGCCAATAAGCGCCAGAACGTGGGCCCGTCTTGCTGGATGCCGTGGCATGTTATGCACGCTCCCTTCCCTCACCCCATCTTTTCATCTGGACTGGGCCGCAGCCCTGTCGCCGTCAAGAGCAGAGCGGGCATAACCGCTTTTTGTACAATTTTTAGTTCACATTCTGTCGATTAGGCCGCAGCAGCCCCATCAGGAACATCAGAATAGCACCACAACACATGCACCCTGCCATAGGAATTGCAGACACAGCCGGAAATTGCCCAACCACAACGCCCGCCACAGCACCCAGCACATATTGCAGCGTGCCAGCCAGAGCCGAGGCCGCCCCGGCAAGAGAGGGATGGTCTGCCAAAGCCCCCATCATGGCATTGGGGAAAATAATACCTGTAGGTGCAAGGGCCAGTAACATGGCCGCAATAACCAACCACACTTCATATGGCTGCCATGCCGGAGGTGCGTACCACGCGCTCCACAAACTCACTGCTACCAGCAGAATCCCTCCAGTAACGGAAAGGCAGATCGCGCCCATCAGCAGCTTGCCGGAATCAATACGCCCCACTAACAGCCCGTTCACTTGGGAAGCCCCGATCATGAACACCGCAAAAAAGCCGAACAGCATGGAAAAATGCAGCGGTGAGAAATGAAACAGCTGCACAAACACAAATGGAGCTGCCGTAAGATAGCTGAAAGACATGAAGGTGGAAAAAGCCGTTATCAGCGCATGGCTGGCAAAGGCCCGATCTCGGATGAGGGTGACGTAACGTGTCACAAGCGTGAAGGGAGACAATGCGACCCGCCGATCATACGGGAGGGTTTCTGGCAGCACGAACAGAATAAGCGCCACGCATATCGCGCCATAGGCCGCAGAAGCCCAAAAAATAATCCGCCAGGACACAAACTCTACAACCAGACCACCCAGCATGGGGGCCAAAATAGGCACAACCCCCATGACCATGACCAACTGAGACATCATGCGTGCCCCGGCATTACGGTCTGGCACCATATCGCGCACACAGGCCGTGGGAATAACCAGGCTGGCCGATGCCCCAACGGATGCCACAAACCGCGCAATGGAAAACGTGGTGATATCTGGCGCAAATGCACATACGGCAGAAGCCACGGCATACAGGGCATTGCCTATAAGCATGGGGCTACGGCGCCCAAACCTATCTGATAAAGGGCCAACCGTAATCTGCCCGATAGCCAACCCCACAAACCAGATGGACAGCGTAAACTGCACATTGCCCGCACTTGTATGGAAGGTCTGCTCCATGGCCGGAAAAGCAGGCAGATAGATATCTGTCGAAATAGGTCCAACGGCTGTCAGGAACCCTAAAAGCAGAGGTACCCACATGGGGATGCGCCCACCAATAAAAGACGTTCCGGCATCCCGCACAGCAGAGGGAGAAGCCATAAGCAGCACTCCAAAAAACAAACAAAAACAGAAGGAAAAGAAAAATGTCTGGCAAAAACAGCGCTAACAGCTCTGCAGGCTAGCGCCTTACTATTTTACAAGAGGGTTAGAATGAGCCCTTAGTTCCTGATACCTCAGAAACAGCCAGACCATATACGGATCAGGAAACCTGCCGGGCTATACGTGCATGCCGCCATAACCACACCCCAATGGCGCCAGACAACACAAACAACGCGCCACCTGCGGCATACTGCCAGAAAGTACCTACCTGAACCCCTGCCCCCAACAAAACGGCAACAAGGTTCTGCGGGATACCGCCCAAAAGGGTTGCTGTAAAAAACGGCAGCACATCCATACCTGAAATGCCCCCCAAAAGGTTCAGCAGTAATGCGGACCCCACGGGCAGCAGCCGCAAGGTAAGGATACTAGAAAACGGCTGACGTGTCAGAAATGCGTCCATTTGGGCAAAACGTTGCCCCAATTTCTGCCGCGCCCATACACGCCCACCCCATCTGGCCCAGAAAAACCCGGCCAAGCACCCCAATGTGGAGGCTATGGTGATAAGTGCAAGGCCTTCCCACAATCCATAAGCCAATCCGGCGGCAAATCCGGCCACTTGGCGTGGCAGCCCAAACCCACACCACAAAACAGCACCAGATAGAAACACCATGCGGCCCCATACGCCTTGGCGCAGTACATCCGTACCATGCAGCATGGTATGAAGAGCTGGCACATGCCGCAACCCAACCGCCCCCACCACCAATACAAGCAGCATGAGCAGTGGACGCAAAAGCGATACAGAGGACCGAGAGGGAGGACGAATATGCTGTTCCATCCAGCCTAGCGGTACCATCTTCTTGCAGCAGCCCGCAAGCTGGCTGTAAACCCGATACAGAAATTTAACCCACAGCGCCAAAGGCTGCCATGCCCACCTCATCATCCCCCCAGACAGACATGACACCCGCCCATCGCAAGCTCATTTCAGGCTGGCTGTTTCTGCTTTGCTTCATGCTGCTGGGCATGATCGCCATTGGCGGCGTAACGCGCCTGACGGGTTCGGGCCTTTCCATTATGGACTGGCAGCCCGTAAGCGGCTTTATCCCGCCCCTTTCTCACGCTGAGTGGGAAAGGTTGTTCGCGCTTTATAAAACCATTCCACAATATCACCTTCAGCATGAAGGATTTGGGTTGGAAGGGTTCCAGAAAATTTTCTGGGCGGAATGGATTCACCGCTTCTGGGGCCGTCTGATGGGGCTGGTGCTTCTGCTGCCCCTGATCTGGTTTGTTGTGAAAGGGATGATTACGCGCCGGCTGGCCCTGCTCTTGTTCATCTTTTTTATTCTGGGTGCACTACAGGGTGCCATTGGGTGGTTTATGGTGGCTTCTGGCTTCCGCCCCAACAGCACGGCGGTGGAACCCGTACGACTTGTGCTACACTTGAGTGCGGCATTGTTACTTTATGGCGCTATTTTGTGGACGGCATTTTCTATCCGCTGGCCCACGCCAGAAAGCCATGGCTCATCTTCCGCCGCACGTTTGGCTAAGCGGTTGGCTTGCTTCACCATCGTGCTGCTGTGCACCACCATTATTGCCGGTGGGTTTGCGGCTGGCACACATGCAGGGTTCCTGTTCAACACCTTCCCGCTGATGGATGGGCATCTGATCCCGACCGATTATGCCCAGCTTTCCCCTTTCTGGATGAACTGGTTCATCAACAAAGCGGCTGTGCAGTTTGACCATCGCCTTCTGGCCACTCTTACAGCCCTGAGTATTGGCGCTGTGCTCCTTGTTGGCCTGAAAGCAACGGATCTGGGGTCTAAAGCCCATAACGCCTTCATTCTGCTGGGATGGGCTGTGGTTATTCAGTACGCGCTTGGCGTAACCACCCTGCTGTTGATGGTGCCTGTGTGGGCTGGTGCTGTGCACCAAACATTCGCTGCCGTGTTGCTGGGTGTTATGCTGTATGTGCTGCATTGCCTGCGCGGCACCAAGGCTGTGGCCTGAGAGAGCCTTTAAGAACGTTTTAGTGTTGCGTTTGAAAAACTGGACGGTATGGTGCTGCGCATGAATTCCGAGTGGTTCACGTCCGATTCCCTGCAGACCCGCAAATTAGCGGGCGCGGGCGGCGTGGCCCTCCGTCTGGATCTTCTCCTTCGACTAATCTGCCCCTGAGCGAGCCAGGTGGCCCAGCGCTGCCACGCCCAGGGGAGAACGAAAAGAGCGCCCGTGCATAAACGGGCAGAATATGGCACAGCCCCTCTATTCTTGTTCCAGACCAGACTTTTTCAGGAAGAATTCCATGTCTGCTGATACCACCAGCTTCAATCATCCGTCCTTTGGCCGCATGACGCCAGACCGCGTGATTGTGTTTGACACCACCCTGCGTGATGGCGAGCAATCTCCCGGTTTTTCCATGAACCTGGCAGAAAAACTCCGCATGGCGGAAGCGCTGGCCAATCTGGGCGTGGACGTGATTGAAGCGGGCTTCCCGGTTGCTTCCAAAGGTGATTTCGAATCCGTTAACGAAATTGCCAAAAATACCAAGGGTTCCGTTATCTGCGCACTGGCACGTAGTGGTGGCGCCAAGGATATTACTGCTGCGGGTGAGGCTCTGGCCCCGGCAGAACGCAAGCGTATCCACAACTTTATTTCCACCTCTCCGCTGCACATGAAATACAAGCTGCGGATGGAGCCAGAAACTGTTCTGGAACTGATTACATCTGGCAATGCTGCAGCCCGCAATCTGACAGATGATGTGGAATGGTCTGCTGAAGATGGCTCCCGCACAGAACCGGATTTTCTGTGCCGCTGCGTGGAAGCCGCCATTAAGGCTGGCGCCACCACCATCAACATTCCCGATACGGTTGGTTACGCCACACCCGAAGACATGGAAAAAATCTTTTCCATGCTGCGCCAGCGTGTGCCGGGTGCAGATCAGGTGATTTTCTCTGCCCATAACCATAATGATCTGGGTCTGGCTGTTGCCAATACGCTGGCTTCTATCCGTGGTGGTGCGCGGCAGGTGGAATGCACCATCAATGGTATTGGCGAACGTGCAGGCAATGCCGCGCTGGAAGAAATTGTGATGGCGCTGCGCACACGGCATGACCAATACCCCTTCACGACCGGCATCCATACAGAAGGCCTGCTGAAAGTTTCTCGTATGCTGGCCACCATCACCAGCTTTGATGTGCAGCCTAACAAGGCCATTGTGGGCCGTAACGCCTTTGCGCATGAAAGTGGCATCCATCAGGATGGCGTGCTGAAAAATGCCGCAACTTATGAAATCATGACCCCCGAAAGCGTGGGCTGGACCCGTTCTTCCCTGGTTATGGGCAAACATTCCGGGCGCGCTGCCTTCCGCGACAAGCTGAAGGTGCTGGGTTATGAAGGCATGGATGAAACACGCCTGAACGAAGCCTTTACCCGCTTTAAAGATCTGGCTGACCGTAAAAAGGTTGTGTACGATGATGACATCATCGCGCTGGTGGATGATGAAGCCCGTGACCACGACCGCATCCGTTTTGGTGCGCTGAGCCTGAAATCCATTTCTGGCCAGCCTTCCGAAGTTGATCTGGAACTGAGCGTGGATGGCAAGGCTATTGATGCCAAAGCCACAGGCAATGGCCCTGTGGATGCTGCGTTTAATGCCCTGCGCAAGGCTTTCCCGCATGAAGCACGTCTGGCCCTGTTCTCTGTAGGTGCTGTAACGGAAGGCACGGATGCACAGGCCCGCACAACCGTGCGTCTGGAAGAAGCCGGCAAAATGGTAGACGGTCAGGGTGCAGATGCAGATACAGTTGTTTCGGCCGTACGCGCTTATGTGCATGCACTGAACAAGCTGCTGGTTAAACGTGCACGGACAGAACCAGAAGCCCTGACAGTCTGAAAAAACTTTTCAGACCCTCCTGCAAAACCGGGCAGACAGACCTTACCTTGAGATTATATGTCAGTTTCTTGACGGAAGGTCTTGTCTGCCTCGTTACGCACCGGTAATTCCTGCTCACATATTTCCAAAGCAGCAGGGGCAGGTTAGCGTGCCCGGCTTTCTCGTCCTCTGTTGTATGGTGCCCGCTTCAACCAGGAGTCCTGGATGTTTTCTCGTCTGCTCGGTCTCATGTCTGCCGACATGGCTATTGACCTGGGTACTGCCAACACCCTTGTTTACGTAAAAGGACGGGGTATCGTTCTGAACGAACCGTCTGTTGTGGCTATTGCAGATATACGAGGAAAAAAGCAGCTTCTTGCCGTGGGCGAAGAAGCCAAGCAGATGGTTGGCCGTACGCCGGGTAATATTACGGCCATTCGTCCCATGCGTGATGGCGTGATTGCTGATTTTGAAGTGGCGGAAGAAATGATCAAACATTTCATTCGCAAGGTTCATAATCGCCGCGCCTTTGCCAGCCCCCAGATTATTGTATGCGTGCCCTCCGGCTCCACTGCTGTGGAACGCCGCGCCATTCAGGAAAGCGCAGAAAGTGCCGGAGCGCGGCGTGTGTTCCTGATTGAAGAGCCCATGGCAGCCGCCATAGGTGCTGGCCTGCCGGTTACAGAACCTTCTGGCAGCATGATTGTAGATATTGGCGGCGGCACCACAGAAGTGGCCGTTATCTCCCTCGGCGGTATTGTGTATGCACGTTCCGTACGCGTAGGCGGAGATAAAATGGATGAAGCCATTATCTCCTATATTCGCCGCACCCACAGCTTGTTGATTGGTGAAAGTTCAGCAGAGCGTATCAAAATTAGCCTTGGCTCCGCTATGATGCCGGATGAACCGTATGAAAACGGCCCGTGGCAAGATGTTAAAGGGCGTGATTTGATTAACGGTGTCCCGCGTGAAGTGCAGGTTTCACAAGCTCAAATTGCGGAAAGCCTTATGGAGCCCGTAAGCCAGATTGTGGATGCCGTAACAACCGCGCTGGAAAACACCCCACCAGAACTTGCTGCCGATATTGTTGATAAAGGCATTGTTCTTACCGGCGGTGGCGCGTTGCTCTACCGCCTGAGCGATGTGCTCCGTCTTGCAACAGGCCTGCCAGTTACAGTAGCTGAAGATGCACTTTCCTGCGTAGCTTTGGGCACAGGCCGCGCCTTGGAAGAAATGAAACGTCTGCGCAACGTGCTGACAACAATGTATTAACCCAAGGCACCAGCTATCTGGCTGTAATCCGGCGCCAGAATGCAAACGGGCATGCCTTCCGCTTTCCTTCCCTCTAATTGGGGTTCCCGGCTTTCATGATCCCGGTTTCCATCCAGGTAAGACAAGCTCTTGGCAAACTGGTTTTGCCAGTGCTGCTGCTATTGTCTGTTGGGATTATTATTGCTGGGCAAGCCGATAGAAGGCTGGCTGATACGGCCCGCATGTATGTAGCAGATGCCTTAGCCCCTTTGTGGGGGCTTATTGCTCATACGCAAACAGATGTCAGCCACCTTGTGCAGGGCGTAAAAGACGCCCGGCATTTGGCTGAAGAAAACGCCAAGCTCCAAACCGAAAACGCCAAGTTGCGCCGTTGGTATGATGTAGCTGTCTCCCTCGCGCGGGAAAATGATAACCTAAAAACAGAGTTGCACTGGGTGCCAGAACCTACCCCTGCCTTTGTAACAGGCCGGGTGGTGGCAGATAGTGGCGGCATGTATGCCCGTGCTGTGTTGCTTGTAGCTGGCACCACCAGTGGTGTGCATGTTGGCAATGTGGCTTTGGCAACAAATGGTCTGGCAGGACGGGTTACCGAAGTTGGCCCTCATGCAGCACGCGTCTTGTTAATAACCGATATTGCCAGCCGCCTCCCCATTGAGCTGGAATCCAGCCATGCCACGGCCATAATGGCAGGCGACAACTCCCCCATGCCAAGGTTGATGTACTACCCGCAGGATTCACGCCCCATTGAAGGGGAGCGTGTTGTCACCAGTGATCAGGCGAGCGCCTTCCCCATGGGGCTGCCTATTGGCACGGTACATTATCTGCACCCCGGACAACCGGTTGTGCAGCCCTTTGTGCAACTGGATAAATTGACCATGCTCCGCGTGTTCGATTTTGGACAATCTGAAATTGAACCACCTGATGCACCGGGCCACGTGCCACTTACCCGCCCGCATAGGCCATTAGCACTGCCGTTCAAGACACTTCTGGGACAAGGGCAGGAAGGGTAACCTGATGTCCGATTCCACACCCCCATCATGGGACCCAGATCTTGAACCACGCCTAACACTTGGTCAGAAGCTGGACCGCACAGCGCGCCATCTGCTGCCATCGGCTTTTATTGTTCTGGTTATTATCTTTTTTTCGGCACCCCTTGCCATTCCCGGTTCTGCCGAACTGCTTTCCGCCATTGTTATTGGCTCGGTATTTTTCTGGTCTGTTTGGCGGCCTACGGGCATGCCCGCTCTGGCACCGTTCTTGCTAGGCCTGTTTATGGATCTGGTTGGTTTTACACCTTTGGGCGTCAGTTCATTTATTCTGCTTCTGGTGTACGGAATCAGCACCTATGCCCGGTTTGGGCTCATGCGCATGAATTTTTTAGTAGTATGGTTCCTTTATGGTCTGATAGGTGGAGCCGCTTCTTTACTGCAATGGGCGTTGGCATGTTTGTTCCGGCTGCACGGCCTTGATCCGGCGCCTGCCTTTTTTGAAGCACTGCTGTGCATAGGGGTTTATCCGTTGCTTTCCGCCACCTTCTCATGGTTCCTGCATATTCTGGATGAAAAGGAATCCGCATGAACAGGCATGAAAGCTTCTTATGTGGCTGAAGCGGCGCAAGAAAGAAAACCGGCGTTTTCTACCTGTTCGTGAACAGAAAGACCCCGCCCGTGGCGTTTTTACACGCCGGGCGCTGCTGTTTATGGCTGTCCAGACTGTGGCCTTGGGGGAGCTAGGCCGCCGCCTATATAAAATCCAGATAGAAGATGGCGACCATTATGCCCGCATGGCTGCCAAAAACCGTATCAGCAAGCGCCTTCTGGCCCCGCCGCGCGGGCGTATTGTAGATCGCTACGGCGTTGCCCTTGCCAATAACAAGGAAAACTGGCGCGCCCTTTTAATGCCCGAAGAAACCACAGATGTGACGGGCACGATTGAACGGTTTTCCAGCATTATTCCGCTAGATGAACGTGATCGCACACGAATCGCGCGTGAAATGCGGCATCAGCGACGCTTCGTGCCCGTCATGCTGCGCGATTTTCTCTCATGGGATGAAATGGCGCGCATTGAACTCAACGCGCCCTCTCTCCCCGGTGTGTTGATTGATGTGGGCACACGCCGCGTTTACCCGGAAGGCGAATTGCTTGCCCACATTATCGGCTATGTCGCCCCGCCTAATGAGAAAGATGTGGCCCGCTCTGCCTTGCTGGCTCTGCCGGGGATGCGCGTAGGCCGCGCAGGTATTGAGCAAAGTCAGGATGACAATCTACGCGGCACAGCTGGATCTGTGGAAATGGAGGTCAACGCCGTTGGGCGTGTGATGTCTGAACTGAACCGCGAAGAAGGCGTGCCAGGTGAAGAAATCAGCCTGACCATAGATCGTGCGCTCCAGCAAAAAGTGCTGAACGCTATAGGGGATCAAACAGCCTCTGCCGTGGTGATGGACTGCCAGAATGGCGAAGTACTTGCCATGGTCAGCACGCCTTCGTTTGATCCCTCACTGTTTGATAGCGGTGTAAGCCACGCGCAGTGGATTGAGTGGACAAACAACCAGCGCACGCCCCTTATCAACAAAGCCGTGGCGGGGGTGTATCCACCGGGCTCTACTTTCAAGCCTGCCGTGGCAATGGCAGCTTTGGAATCCGGCCTTGTTTCCCCCACAGATCGTTTTTTCTGCCCCGGTCACCTAGATGTCGGTGGCACACGTTTTCACTGCTGGTCTCGATGGGGCCATGGATCTGTTGATCTGCATCTGGCGCTTAAATATTCCTGCGACGTTTATTTTTACGAAGTCGCACGCCGTATCGGCATGGAACGCATTGCAGCCACAGCACATAAATTCGGCCTTGGCACGCAGTTGGATATTGAGCTGCCCCACACCCGCACCGGCCTGATTCCTACTCCGGCATGGCGGCAGGCTCACCACCATCACTGGAATGGTGGGGATACAATTGTAAGCGGCATTGGGCAGGGGTTTGTACAGGTTACGCCACTACAACTGGCTACCTATACAGCCCGTATTGCCTCTGGCCGGGCTGTACAGCCCCATCTTGTACGTGCCATTAACGGAGAAATTGGCAAGCAAGTACAACCAGACCACTGGCCCACCCTTGATATGCCAGACAGATATTTGGCAGCCCTGCGCTCTGGCATGTTTGCCGTTATTAACGAACCCCATGGAACAGCCCCCAAGGCACGGTTAGACCTACCCGGCATTACCATGGCTGGCAAAACGGGTTCGGCACAGGTGCGGCGTGTTTCCCGCGCATTGCGTGAAAGCGGGCATTTTAACTCCGCCAATCTGCCGTGGGAGTATCGGCCGCATGCATTGTTTATCTGCTTCGCCCCGTATGATTCCCCACGTTATGCCGTTTCTGTTGTGATCGAACACGGAAACGCAGGCGCTGATGCAGCAGCCCCGCTGGCTCGTACCATCATGCGCGATACTTTACTGCGTGACCCGGTAACACACACCACACCGCCGCCAGAAAGTGTCGCTGATGCAAGCAGCCTGGTAAGTGATCCATGAAGTTTCATAAACGGCTGCTCAGAGCAGAACCCAGCTTCCGCCTTATGTCTAAGCTATGGCGTATCAGTTGGCTTTACATTCTGCTGATCTGCACATTGGCTGGCGTTGGTTACGTTACGCTCTATTCTGCCGGGGGTGGCACACCCTACCCGTTTGCCGCCCCGCAAGCTGCACGCTTTGCTGTGGGCTTGGTGATGATGATTACCATCGCCATGCTGCCGCCGCGTATGCTTATTCATGCAGCAGCACCCATGTATGTGCTCTCACTCATACTGCTGGTAGCGGTGTTGCGTATGGGCCATGTGGGTAAAGGCGCAGAACGTTGGTTGATTATAGGAGGGTTGCAGGTTCAACCCTCAGAATTCGCCAAAATTGCGTTGGTTTTGGCACTTTCTGCATGGTTTTCCCGCATAAGCTATGCCCGAATGGGCAACCCTTTATGGTTAATACCGCCAGCTCTTATCGTGCTTGTACCTGTTAGCCTTGTTCTCAAAGAACCTAACCTTGGCACGGCTGTCATTATTGGGGGTATTGGGGCATCGCTATTTTTTGCTGCCGGAATGCGCCTTTGGCAAATTGTGCTGCTTTTGCTTCCCGTGCCTTCGCTTATCAAGTTTGCATACAACCATCTGCATGATTACCAGCGTGCGCGCATAACCACCTTTTTGCACCCTGAAAATGATCCACTGGGAGCGGGCTACAATATTATCCAGTCCAAAATTGCACTTGGTTCTGGCGGTATGTGGGGGCAGGGTTACCTGCATGGATCACAGGGGCAATTAAACTTCCTGCCCGAAAAACAGACAGACTTCATTTTTACAATGATTGCCGAAGAATGGGGCTTTGTAGGCGCTGCTGCTGTTATCGGGCTGCTGCTCATGATCATTCTGGGCGGCATGATCATGGCTATCCGGTGCCGTAATCGCTTTGGCCGCCTTATTGCCCTTGGCATCAGCATGAACTTCTTTTTTTACTGCTTGGTAAATCTTTCCATGGTGATGGGGGCTATCCCTGTGGGCGGTGTGCCTCTGCCATTGGTCTCTTACGGTGGCTCTGCCATGCTGAATGTCATGCTGGGGTTTGGGCTGCTACTTTCTACCTGGGTTCATCGTGATTCTGTCGATGATGAAGACGAAGAAGACGCCAACAAAGAGCGTATCTGATACTTCTGTTCCCGTAAGTTCATTCCTTATAAAAAAGGCCGCTCTCAATATCAGAGCGGCCTTTTTTAAATTATTTTACGGTCGTGATTATTTAGCACTAGCAGGCTGCGTTACACGCAAGATCCAAAGCTGTGCAATATCATGCGCACCGTTGTCTCCTTCAACGCTACGCAGAGCAGCCAGAGCCTGATCCTTATGGCCAGCATAAAGCTCTGCCAGCCCCAAATGCAGGCGTGCGATATTCACGTCACTTACGCCCTTGCTGATAGCCTTCTGCATAAGTTGCAGACCTTTATCAGCCTGCCCGAAAGTAACGTAATTGTACCCAACCGTCAGCAAATCATCCCCATTGCTGGCGGAAGTAGCTGCCTGTTCATCTGCTGCAATAGAAGCCTTTTTGGAAGCGACAGCCTTTTCAACCATGGCCTTCAAACGGGCCTGACGTGGCGCTTCTGCCCCCTGCCCCAACACACCCGATTGATAGCCCTGGTTCATCAGGTCTAGCGCCAGTTGCGGCGTATTCTGCTGCACGGCAATTTCCGTCATATCCATAAAGTCACGCGCTTGGGAAACATCCCCAACGGCCAAGCGGATACGATAAACATCCAGTTGCAAGGAGGCCGGAATTTTGGTGTTTACAACCAGTTCATGCAGCAATAGCGCCCAGTATTCCTTTTTGGGATAATAGGTTGCCAGCAGAACATACGCGTGGGTTGTGGCCGCAGAATCTTTTAGAGCCGTCGCACTGGCCGCAAGCATTTGCAGTTCAGATTCGGTAGGAGTTTTACCAGCCTTTATGGTGGCATCAGCCTGCTGCTTCACCACCTTGATGGTGTTGGGGTAATCCTTCTGCAGATAGTAGGATTGCGCCAGCAACGTTTCCATCTGGGGGTCAGACCCGGCAGCTTTTAGGTAACGCTGAATATTGGCAATAGCTTTGGGGTAATCCTTGGCTGTATAAGCCATGGTCGCCTCAGATTTCAGCATCTGATTTTTCATAGCCTGTGGCGTGCGCGGGGAAGCAATCAGCTTATCATAAGCCGCTGTTGCGGCAGAAAGATTACCAGCCTGCGTGGCCACGGCTGCGCGCATCTGTGCAATGGTATAATCTTCGTAATCTGTTTTGCCTTTTACGGCATCCGCAGCATTTACTGCATCCATTGCCTTGGCATAATTATGTGCTGCCAGAGCAGACTGCGCGGCTTCCAGTTCTGTCCCAACCTGTTGGCCGAGTTCATCTGCCGCATGTGCAACGGGTTGCATCACAACCCATGCTGTTGTTGCACAAAAAAGGGTACGTAAAAAACGAGAAGCCATTCTCAAAAATCCTCACTTACCGTCAGCGAACTGTTCCTGTCCGACGATTCCGAGTTTTGTGACGCCGAGACGCTGTGCGTCGGCCATGACGTGGATAACGGTCTTGTAGTCAGCCAGACGGTTGGGCTGGAGGTGGAACTCCGGGCGGGAAGCCTCTGGCCCGCTGGCGATCTCACGCAGATGCGCCTGCAGATCGGCCTCGCCATTGATGGGCTGGCCATTCCAGGTCAGCGAGTTGTCAAAGTCCACAACCAGTGTCACCACAGGTGTTTCTTCCGTGCTGGGCGGCGGGTTGCCCTGCGGCAGATCAATCGAGACCGCCTGCGTCTGCAACGGGATGGTGATGATCAGCATGATCAGCAACACCAGCATCACGTCAATCAGCGGCGTGGTGTTGATATCAACAATGCCTTCATCTTCCGTTGTGCTCTCGGAGCCAACATTCATGCCCATGGCCTGTGCTCTCCCCCACAGGATGAGGTGGCGTGCTGCGCCACCCGCCCCTGCCTATTTCGGCTTTTCCGTAATGAAATCGATATGGCTGATGCCCGCTTCCTGACACGTCGCCACCAGACGGCCCACACTCTCATAGCGTGTGGTCACATCTCCGCGGATCTGGATCTGCGGCTGGGGCTTCTGCACCGCCGCCTTCTCCAGCCGGGCCAGAAGATCGGCCCGGTCCCTGATCGGCGTTTCATCCCAGAAGGTCTGACCATCCGCCGTGACTGCCAAAACCACATTGCTCAGCTTGGTCTGGGTTGGCTGGTTCATGTCCTTGGGCAGCTGCACCTTCACGGTATGTGTCGCCACCGGAATGGTGATCAGAAAGATGATCAGCAGCACCAGCATCACATCCACAAGCGGTGTGGTGTTGATGGCGGAGACGACGTCGTCTTCCCCGCCGCTATCGCCAACCTGCATGCCCATAAGCGTTCTCCTTGCCTTGACCTGAGCGATTAGCCGACGCGGTTGGAAACCGTGGCCGTGGTGGGGGAGTTATCCGGGCGCACCACAATCTGATCCACCGCAGCCCCATGACGCACGCCACCGATGAGGATGGACTGCAGGTCAGCAGCAAAGTCACGCACCAGGTCCATGGCCGTCTTGTTGCGGCGCACCAGCAGGTTGTAGCCCAGAACGGCCGGCACCGCGGTGGCCAGACCAATGGCCGTCATGATCAGGGATTCACCCACGGGCCCTGCCACCTTGTCGATGGAAGCCTGACCGGCAATGCCGATGGCTGTCAGCGCGTGATAGATCCCCCACACCGTGCCGAACAGACCGATAAACGGAGAGGTGGAACCCACCGTGCCCAGAAAGGCCAGACCCTTTTGCAGGCTGTTCTGGATGTTGTTGACCGCGCGCTGGATGGACATGCCCGTCCAGCTATGCAGGTCAATGCTTTCCTGCATCGTGCCTTCATGGTGTTCGGCAGCCACAATACCGGTATCGGCGATGTAGCGGAACGGGGATGTGGAAGTGAGTGCGGAAGCACCTTCCTGAATGCTGTGCTTGGTCCAGAAGCTTTTGGTGGCTTCCTTGGCGGCAGCGAACAGGCGGGCCTGCTCGATGAACTTGGTGATCATGATATACCATGTGCCCAGGGACATGGTGAGCATGATCAGCAGCACGCCGCGGGCAATGATATCCCCATTGGACCACAGAGCACCCAGACCGTAGGGGTTGGCTTCTTCCTTGGTGTCTGCTGCAGGTGGCGCCTGTTCGGCCGGGGCGCTGGCAGCAGGTGCAGGCGCTTCTGGCGCCGCAGGGGCTGGGGCTGCATCCGGTGTGGCGGCAGGTGCCGGTGCGGAAGATGGCGCCGCATCAGGAGCCGGGGCCGTGGCTGCGGGTGCGGGTGCTGCGGGCGCGGCATCCTGCGCAAAAGCCGCAACTGGGGCTGCAGTGCTCATCAGCAGCGCCAGAGCCGGAGCCGCAAGACCTGACACAAAAGAACGGGGCAGTCTGGTCATCTTCCTCATAATCCTCATCATCAGGGCCCGATCCGCTACCCTGTTACGCAAACAGATCGGGCAATCCATATTTGTACTACTGGCCAGTATGAAAACTGACCCCGTTTTAGTCATCCAACCTAAATCGGATGACATAGACCTTGTGCAGTTCCTTCACCGGTGCGCCATTGCGCGTGGCCGGACGATAACGGGCCTTGTGCACGTAATCCAACGCAGACTGGGCAAAAGCCTGACCACCAGAGACCGACTGCACATGGCAGTTGCTGGTCATGCCGGAAGCTTCCACATCGCAAATCAAAGTCACGCGGCCTTCGATGTTGTCTTCCTCCATTTCTGGGGGATAGACCGGCTGCACGTTATTTAGCGGTGCAGAACCAGCAGACGTATCTGGTGCATCTGTTGTGCCATCTCCGGCTGCTGCCGCACTGCTTGGCGCAGATGTTGCCGGCGGCGCTGCTGCCGTTTTGGTCTGCGGCGGTGTTGGGTGCTTAGGCGGCGCCTTGGCCACATGCTTGATGGGCGGCTTGGGCGGGGGTGGCACCTTGATCTTGGGCGGCGGAATGTACGGCGGCGGCGGCACAGCCATAACCGGCGGTGGGGGCGGGGGTGGCGGCGGTGGAGGAGGTGGCGGCGGGGGTGGCAACATAACTGTTTTGATAGGCGGATGTGTAACAGGAACACTTGCCGTGGTTCCCATACCGTACATCAGCCCCAGCACGCCCATAAGATGCAGCGCGACAACCACCAACAGGGCAACAACACTGACAACAGCCCCTACCCGGAACGTATATTTCACCGAGCCCGGCTGTTGCTCGTAGTCATTCATATTTGCACGTCCTCCTTTGTCACCCTGCATCGCAACGGATGCTATCGTCTTACCCTTGATACACAGGGCGTTACCGGAGCCTGTTTACCTTGGTATGACAATAGCAGATTGCTGTTCTGCCATACAGGTAACCTTTCCCGACTTTCGATTGGGCAATCTGAGAGGCTTTCTGTCAAGAATGTTCTGTTAATTTCACATTTTCTTTCACAAAGACAATCTGTTCTGGCGTAGGAACAAAATTGCTCTAACACTGAATTTTCTAAGCTTTATCAGTGTTTTTCTGTTTCATGATGCCCGTTCTCACAACAAAAAAGCAGGCCCAAAATGGAACCTGCTTTTTTGTATTTTTGTTTCGATTTAGGAATAAACCATTACTGGGCTGAAGCACTCGCCTCAGATCGCGTCGCCCCTACCCGCATGGCAAGCGCGGCTGCCATAAAGGCATCCAGATCACCATCCAGCACTGCATCCGGGTTGCCGGTTTCTACCCCTGTGCGCAAATCCTTTACCATCTGGTAAGGCGCAAGCACGTAAGAGCGGATCTGATGCCCCCAGCCGATATCCGTTTTGGCAGCTTCTGCCGCTGCGGCCTCGGCTTCGCGCTTCTGCAACTCTGCCTCGTACAAACGTGCACGCAACATCTGCATGGCCGTTGCACGGTTACGGTGCTGAGAACGGTCTGTCTGACAGGCCACAACAATGCCTGTGGGCATATGCGTAATACGGATAGCGGAATCCGTTTTGTTAACGTGCTGCCCACCAGCACCAGATGCCCTAAAGGTATCTACCTTCAGATCTGCGTCATTGATTTCGATTTCAATGGAATCATCAATAACGGGATACACCCAAACAGATGCAAAGGATGTCTGGCGGCGCGCTGCGGCATCAAACGGTGAAATACGCACTAGGCGATGCACACCCGCTTCTGTTTTCAGCCAGCCATAGGCATTGGGGCCGGAAACAAGAATGGTAGCAGATTTCAGGCCCGCCTGTTCCCCTTCCGAGCTTTCCATCAGCGTGACCTTGTAGCCATGCGCCTCTGCCCAGCGGGTGTACATACGCAGCAGCATTTCTGTCCAATCCTGCGCTTCCGTACCCCCGGCACCTGCGTTTACTTCCAGGTAGCAGTCATTGCTGTCCGCTTCCCCAGAAAGCAGGCTTTCTGTTTCACGCCGTTTGGCTTCTTCCGCCAGATCACGCAGCGTGGCCATACCTTCGGCCACTAAATCTGCATCTCCTTCAGCTTCTGCCAGTTCAATCAGTTCGCTGGTGTCGCGCACATTGGTTTCAAGCGCTTCCACACCTTCAATCTGGTTGGCCAGAAGGGTGCGCTCACGCATCATTTTTTGCGCAGCGTCTGAATCATTCCACAGATCGGGATCTTCTGCCCGATTATTCAGTTCAGCGAGTCTTTCCTGGGCGACATCCCAGTTAAAGATGCCTCCTCAGCAGTGCCACTGACTGCTTGATCTGGTCGTTAAGGGCTTCAGTCTCGGCAGACATCAGGCCGATTCTCCATATTTTTCTATCATGTCAAAAAAGACAATGTGGTGTTGGCCCTCAATAAAGGCCACCCATACCAATGTCACCCCCGGCTGGTGCAGAAGGTGCTGCAGAACCAGACGAACCACCATTACCAGAAGGAGCATGCTCTCCAGATTGGCCGCCTCCAGAACCTTCAGCAGCCATATCACTTTCAGAATCAGGCATGTTTTCAGCACCTGTATCTGCGGCTGTCAGTTCCTGTGGGTTTACGTTGCTTGAAAGGTTTGCACTCAGCCCCGGCACCTGCCCTTCCTTAAAGGCATCTATGGCCACGCCCCTGCCCGTATCATACTGCACAAGTGTAATGCCCGCGGGGGGTACAAAATCCTGCCGTGGATAACCATCCAAGGCGGTTTTCATCACCTTGTTCCACAAGGGACCAGCAATGGCGCCCCCAGTTTCATTTTTACCGAGGGACTGAGGCGTATCAAATCCGATCCACACGACAGTTACGATATCTGGAGTATATCCAGCAAACCACGCATCATTAAAGTTCTGGCTGGTGCCGGTTTTGCCCGCAATCGGCACATCTATACCCGTTCCAGCTCGCACACCCGTGCCGCGCCGGATAACATCCTGCAACATGGTGGTAATCTGGAACGCACTTTGGGCGGATGCCACTTGCTGCCGGCTATCATGCAAGGCAGGCACATCATTCTGCCCCGGCATGACAATGGGCTGCTCTACAGAAGCCGGGGTAGGTGTTGGTTTTCCTGCATCTGCGGGTTTCTGATCCGATGGTGCATCGGGGAACACGGCATCAGCCGCTGGTTGGTCTGCCGCCTGCCCACCATTGGTGTTCGTATCAGGTTGTGCGGAAGCTGTGGTCAACGCCAGCCCCTCCGGCCGCCAGATAACGTGGCCTTCACGGTCCTGCACATCGTCCACCAGTGTTGGCGTCACCTTACGCCCACCTGCCGCAAGCGAGGCATAGGCTCCGGCTTCCTTCAGCACTGTGGTTTCCACGGCCCCCAATGCTGCGGGGAGCACATGCGGCATGGAATCCACCAACCCAAGGTTGGTTGCCATATCCGCCACGGTTTTCATGCCCAGATGGGCCGCCAAGCGAATGGTAACCAGATTGCGCGATTCACGCAGGGCATCATGCAGAGTGGTGGGGCCCCAAAAATCTTTTTCATAGTTATTGGGGTGCCATGCTCCGTAAGAAACAGGGGAGTCATCAAACTTCTGGGAAGGGGAAATCCCCTGCTCCATGGCATCCAGATAAACAAATGGCTTGAAAGAAGACCCCGGCTGACGCAGCGCCTGTGTTGCGCGATCAAACTGCGAAGCCTGAAAAGACCACCCACCCACAAGAGCCAGAACCCGGCCCGTGCGTGCATTCATGGTTACAATGGCGCCTTCCACCACAGGCACCTGCATGAGGGCAACGTGCCCACCTTCGGCCTGCGGTTGCACCATCACCACATCACCGGCACGCAATGGCTTAAAGCGTCGTGCCCATGCCATATCCTTGGCCTGCACGACACCTGTACGAGGCTCGCCTCCACTTTGGGACGCATTGTTCCGCCGCACGACGCTGCCTTCAAGCCAGCCCACTTGCCCCTTTGCATCCAGCACAACAGCCAAACGCCACTGGTCAAGCATACCCGCAGGCACCGGAACACCCTGTAAAGCCTGTACCCATTCTGCTGTAGAGGTGGATGTCCCGATATCGGAGAGATGATGCACTGGCCCACGCCAGCCACGATGTGCCCGATCATACGCCATCAGCCCTTGGCGCAAAATATCCTGAGCATTGCGCTGGAGCGGCAGATCCAAACTGGTGTGAACATCCAACCCGCCCTGCATGGTCACGTCTTGGCCGTAACGCTCCATCAACTCGCGGCGCACTTCTTCCGCAAACCATTCTGCACCCGGTGCCGGGCCGGGGCGCGTAAAGCTGCGAGTGGTCAACGGCTGGGCTTCTGCTACGCGCGCGGCATCATGCGTAATGGCCCCAATATCGGCCATACGTTCCAGCACCCAGTTTCTGCGCCCTCGAGCTGCATCGGGGAAGCGTACAGGGTTATAATTAGTGGGAGATTTAGGCAGCGCCGCTAAAAATGCGGCCTCTGCATCATCCAGTTGATCAAGCGGCTTGTTGAAATAGGTCTGGGATGCTGCGGCAATACCATATGCGCCGCTGCCCAGATAAATTTCGTTCAGGTAGATTTCCAGAATCTTGTCTTTGGGCAGAACCTGCTCCACCCGCATGGCCAAAAAGGCTTCCTTAGCCTTACGCCGGAAAGACACCGCGTTGCTGCCCAGCAGCATGATACGCGCCACCTGCTGCGTGATGGTGGATGCCCCAATAGGCCGCTTGCCTTTGCCGCGCGTTAAATCCGTAAGGCCAGCACGCGCAATGGCAACTGGGTCCACCCCTTTGTGTGTCCAGAATTTCTGGTCTTCTGCCGCCACAAATGCATTTTTGACCTTATCGGGCACGGCACTAATAGGCACAAAAATACGCCGCTCATTCGCCAGTTCGGCAATAAGCTGATCATCTCCGGCATAAAGGCGGCTCATGACTGGCGGCTGATAGGAGCGCAAGCCCTCTACCGTAGGCAGATCCGCCACAATCCCTTCGTATTGGGACCACAGCAGAACCACAGCACCCGTGGTGCCAACCAACGCCAACGCAGCCGTTGCCCCAAGCACCTTCCGCCATTGGCGAAAGCGCGGGCGGCGTAGATCGGGCCTGCGATTTTGCGGAGACCTGCCCTGAGAATGGCTGGAAGATGAACCCTGATCACCAGAAGACGGAGCGCTTGTCATACAGGCCCTTTACCATTCTCACACATAATCGTCTGCCCTGTTTGCGCATTGTAATAAAAATCATGGCCGAATTCCGACCACATCTACAAACAGTGCTAACCCAACATGTCACCCAGCAGGCGGGCTGTATAATCCACCACCGGTACAATACGCCCATAATTGATACGGGTGGGGCCAATAACCCCGATAGCCCCTACTATCCGGTTCGCCTCATTACGGGCAGGCGCCATAACAACAGACATACCCGTAGCCCCAAACAACCCGCTTTCTGCACCAATAAAAATGCGCACCCCTTCAGAGTTCTCTACCAACTCCAACAGGCGCAACATGGTTTCCTGCGCTTCCAGCCGGTCAAACAGTGTTTGAATGGCCAGTAGCCTGTCCTGCCCATCTACATCGGCCAATAAACGAGACTGCCCGCGCACAATCAGGGTGCCCCCCAGCCCGTCTCCGCCACCATCCCAAATGGCAAGGCCGCTTTCCACCACCTCTGCTGTAAGACCATTCAGAATACTTCGGTCTTCCGTCATTTCAGAGCTTACGCGCGTGCGTAAATCTGGCAGAGATGCCCCCATGGCCCGTGCATTCAGGTAATTTGCTGCCTCCACCAAGGCAGAAGGCGGCATACCGGGCGGTGTTTCGATAACACGGTTTTCAACATGCCCATCTGCACCCACCAGAATAACCAGTGCGCGATTGCTGCCTAACGCCACAAACTCAATGTGCTTGATGCCACCATCCCCTTTGGGCGCCACCACCAGCCCGGCTGCATCGGACATGCCCGCCAAAAGAGATGAAGCCTCTGTAAGCGTATCTTGCAGTGAGCGCCCTTTGGCCTCCAGCGATTGGCCGATGACCCGCTGGTCTTCTTCCGAGAGCGCGCCAAACTGCAACAGGCCATCTACAAACAGCCGCAACCCTTTTTCTGTAGGCAACCGCCCGGCAGATGTATGGGGGGAAAACAGCAGCCCGGCTTCTGTAAGGGATGCCATGATATTGCGTATTGTGGCCGGAGAAAGCGGCAGCCCAAGCCTGTGAGACACAGTGCGGGAGCCAACGGGTTCCCCACTCGCTACATATTCTTCCACCACTTCACGCAGAATAGCCGCAGACCGCGCATTCAGCCCCGGAGGCAGAGCAGCTTTTACTGGCAGCAAACCACGCTTCATGACACAAGGGCTCCTTCGCATATCCATAAATCCCGGATAGCCTTTATATACCTTATTCGCGCAGTTTTACTGCCGACAAAAGCGCACCATACGCGCCAGACATCTTATTTTACCAAGGAGCTTTCCATGCGCCCTTCAGGCCGCCAGCCAGACCAGATGCGCCCGATTACCATTGAAACAGGCTTTGCCCACCACGCTGAAGGCTCTGCCCTTATTCGCGTTGGCGGCACGGAAGTACTGTGCACTGCCAGCGTAGAAAACCGCGTGCCGCCTTTTTTGCGTGGCAAAGGTACAGGCTGGGTTACGGCAGAATACGGCATGCTACCCCGCGCCACCCACACACGCGGCAACCGCGAAGCTGCCAAGGGCAAACAGTCTGGCCGCACGCAGGAAATCCAGCGCCTTATTGGCCGCTCCCTCCGAGCCGTCACAGATCTGGACGCTCTGGGTGAAATGAGCATTACGCTGGATTGTGATGTGCTGAACGCTGATGGTGGTACGCGCTGCGCTTCCATTACAGGCGCATGGGTGGCGCTGCGTCTGGCTCTTGGCAAACTGGTCGCCACCAATGTACTGCCACGCCTGCCACTGCGCGGGCAGGTTGCTGCCGTTTCCTGCGGGCTGACAACTGAAGGCGCTGTGCTGGATCTGGATTACGTGGAAGATAGCTCTGCTTCTGCTGATACCAACTTTGTGCTGACAGCAGACCGTCGCATTGTGGAAATTCAGGGCACAGCAGAAAGCGCACCATTTACGGAAGATGCGTTTGACAACCTGTTTGCACTCGCACGCAAGGGTGTAACCGAGCTGTTTGAAGCCCAGATGGCTGCCGTGGAAGCTGCAGAAAAAAAGCGCGCATGAACACCATAAAACTGGAGCGTGGCAGCACCCTTGTGCTTGCCACGCACAATGCTGGCAAGCTGGCAGAATTTGCCACTCTGCTGGCTGATTTTGGCATCAAGGTTGTTTCTGCTGGTGAGTTAAACTTGCCAGAGCCAGAAGAAACGGCAACCACCTTTGCAGGCAATGCCGCCATTAAGGCCTTAGCCGCCGCCAAAGCCGCCAACCTGCCCGCACTAGCCGATGATTCTGGGCTATGTGTGGCCGCACTGGATGGCGCACCCGGCATTTATTCTGCGCGCTGGGCTGGCCCGAACAAAGATTTTGCTGGGGCCATGGCGCGTATTGAAAAAGAAATTGGGCAAGGCAAACGCAACGCATGGTTTATTTGCGTGCTGTGTCTGGCTTTGCCTGATGGCCGTACAGAAAGCTTTGAAGGCCGCATAGATGGCCAGATTGTCTGGCCACCACGAGGCACACAGGGCCACGGATATGATCCGATTTTTGCCCCCGATGGCGAAGCCCGCACATTTGCTGAAATGACTGATGCAGAAAAAAACGCCATCAGCCACCGCGCCCGCGCCTTTGAGGCCTTTAAAAACGCGTGCCTGAGCTAAAAACCTAACTGCCTACACACTAACCACCTGCCGGTTCTGCGGAACTGACAGGTGGCCCCTGAATGGGGAAGCGAATGAGCAAATAAGGTGGTTGGCGCTCATCCGTACCATCATGAAAGCCCGCAAGACGGTTCCACTGCCCCAGTGTGCAATACACATGGGTGTGCGTGCAAAAAATACCGTCTGGAGAAAGAATCCGCGGATCATGCACCATGAGTTCCATGGAACCATCCGTATTGCGGCGAAAAATGGAATCATGCTCAAAATTGGTGGTGTAAATGCGCCCTTGAGCATCTGTTGCCAGACCATCCGCCACACCTTTTTCTCCTTCATCCTTTACGGCGGCAGCCAACGCACTTTCTGAGGCAGACATATCTGACAACACGGCCGTAGGCAGGCTGTACAAGCGGCGACTGGTAAGAGGGGAATAAAATACGCGGCTGGAATCCGGGCTTAAGGTAATGCCATCCACCCCGCCGGTCACAAATTTGGGTTTTTGCGCGGGATCGTATTTAAGCGGCAATCCTTCCACCACAGCCATAAAACCAGCCTCTGCCTGTGTAGAGGAATGTTTCCCCAACACGCGCCGTTGCTGACCTGTAGCAATATCTACCACCACCAAAGCCGGACTGTGGCCGAAGGAACTATCGGTTACGTAAACAATTCCTTCCGCTCCATGCGTAAGGTCCACCCGCAAATCATTCATATGGCTGTCAGGCAACAAAGCTGGAGCTTTTAGAACGATAGAACGCACCAACTTATTGGCAGCAGGATCAAAGCAGACAATTTTTGCAGCACCCGGCTGCAAAGGTAATCCGGCCAATTTGCCATCATCAATTGCCCAGATAAAACCGCGCGTATCCTGTGTCATACCGTGAATGGAAAGCAAACGTTCTGCCGGAGGGATATCTGATGGCATGCTCAGTGCAGCACTTGGCCACGGAACAAGATGGCCATTCACCAATTCCGCCAGCGTGGCCCCTTTATGGTTAATGGCATGCCGTGGAAAGCCTACAAAAACACGGCCATTATCCGTCACCACAATGCCCGATGGCCCCGGCCCATAAAACTCTGCCACAATCTCGAATGACCCGGCAGATTCGTAACCCTGATCTCCATGCACCCCGGTTTGCACAATAGCGCTTGGAGTAGCACGCACAGATTTGGCGAGCGCCAGACCTACCCCCGCACCACCAGCCACAAGCAGATGCCGCCGCGCCAGTTTGGAGCTACGTGTGGGGCTAAACGGCTTCTGATTCAGCGTTATGTTCCGGCGCACCATTCCGTTGTGTCTCCAGTTCTTGGATGAATCTGAAACACAGTGTGGCACAGATTGGCAGATATCCGGGTGTTTTCTGCCCAGCCCTTTCATCACAACACAGCGCAACACAAAAAAATGGCGCCGGAAACCGACGCCATTTTCTTAAAACGTAATGCTCAAAAAACATAAAGGAGCAGTCAGACCGCCCCTTTATGGCTGAACAATTAGTCTTCGCCGTCTGTGTTACGACGACGGATAGCTGCACCCAGGATATCACCCAGGGAAGCGCCGCTATCAGCAGAGCCGTATTCGTTGATGGCCTGCTTGTCTTCTTCCACTTCACGACCCTTGATGGTCAGGGCCAGCTTGCGGGCTGCACGATCAACAGAGATGATCTTCGCATCCACGCGTTCGCCAACAGCAAAGCGTTCCGGACGCTGTTCTGCCTTATCACGGGCCAGTTCAGCGCGACGGATGAAGCCGGTCAGAACGTCATCAACCTTCACTTCGATACCGTTCGTCTGAACAGCGGTCACGGTGCAGGTTACGATGGAGCCCTTCTGAACGCTGGCAAGCGCATCGGCTGCCGGATCTTCCTGAAGCTGCTTGATGCCCAGAGAGATACGTTCTTTTTCCACATCCACGTCCAGAACCTTGGCTTTGACAACCTGGCCCTTTTCGTAGTGCTTCATGGCTTCTTCGCCCGGTTCGTCCCAAGACAGGTCGGACATGTGAACCATGCCGTCGATGTCTGCAGACAGACCGATGAACAGGCCGAACTCGGTGATGTTGCGGATTTCGCCTTCTACGGTGGAGCCAACTTTGTGCTCTTCCGCGAACTGCTCCCACGGGTTGCGCTGAACCTGCTTGAGGCCCAGAGAAATGCGGCGCTTGGCGCTGTCAACATCCAGAACCATCACGTCCACTTCCTGAGAAGTAGCGACGATCTTGCCCGGATGGACGTTCTTTTTCGTCCAGGACATTTCAGACACGTGCACCAGACCTTCAACACCCGGTTCCAGCTCAACAAATGCGCCGTAATCGGTGATGTTGGTCACGCGGCCCGTGAAGCGTGCACCCGGCGGGTACTTCAGGGCAACATTTTCCCACGGATCAGCTTCAAGCTGCTTCATGCCAAGGGAGATACGCTGCGTTTCCGGGTTGAAGCGGATAACCTGCACGCGCACCGGCTGGCCGATCTGCAGAGCTTCGGACGGATGGTTGATGCGCTTCCAAGCAATGTCGGTCACATGCAGCAGGCCGTCAACGCCGCCCAGATCAACGAACGCACCGTAATCGGTGATGTTCTTGACCACGCCATCCAGAATCATGCCTTCCGTCAGGCCCTGGATCAGTTCGCTACGCTGTTCAGCACGCGTTTCTTCCAGAACGGCACGACGGGACACAACGATGTTGCCACGAGCGCGATCCATTTTCAGAATCTGGAACGGCTGGGGCACACCCATCAGCGGGCTAACATCACGCACAGGGCGGATATCTACCTGGCTGCCGGGCAGGAACGCCATGGCGCCACCCAGATCAACCGTGAAGCCACCCTTCACACGGCCATAAATGGTGCCGTTGACGCGGTGATTGGCTTCGAAAGCCTTTTCCAGGCTTGTCCAAGCTTCTTCACGACGTGCCTTTTCACGGGAAAGCACAATGCTGCCGTCGCGGTCTTCATACCGTTCAACATACAGTTCAACGATATCGCCGGGCTTAACTTCCGGCTTTACACCCTGTGGTGCAAATTCACGCAGAGCAACGCGGCCTTCGCTTTTCAGGCCGACATCAACGATAGCGTAATCATCGGTCAGACGAACAACGCGGCCACGAACAACGGAGCCATCAAAGCCCGTGTCCCGGCCAAGGGTTTCGTCCAGAAGGGTTGCAAAATCTTCACCGCGGAAATGGTCCGCAGTCTGGGTTGTGGCTGAAGCCATGTGTAACTGTTAACCTTGGGCCCGCCTGCAATGGGCAAGCAAGCTATTCCTGCGCCCCGCATTATGCGGCACGGCTTACTTGGCATGTCTATAGGGGCCATCCCCTGTAGCCTTTTTGCCAAGCCTCAAATCAAAATAAAAACAAACCTGCATGGTACGCAGTGTTTGATCATGCACAGACACTGTGTACAGGCCGCTTGTCAATACAAACCACCCGTGCACAGCCTGAAAACCGCCAGAAAAACGGCATTACGTTACCACTGTAACACAATTCCGCAGAATTTTTATTCTGAGATTCCAGCGAGTCGTTCTCTTACAATCTGCAATGCTTTTGCCAAAACGGCATCTGCTTCCAGTTCATCTGTTTCAATCACATATGCGTCATCCGCCACAAGCATAGGGGCAGATGCACGCCCGGCATCTGCATCATCTCGCGCACGTAGGGACTCTTCCAGTTCTGCTATACGCGTTGGTGCATCAGGGGCATTGCGGTCTCCACCAAGCTGTAAGAAGCGGCGCAAAGCCCGTGTGCTGGGGGATGCTGTAATAAACAGCTTTACGTCTGCATCTGGAAAAATGGCGGTGCCAATATCGCGCCCATCCAGCACGGCCCCTTTTTCCTGCGCGAACCGGCGCTGCGTTTCCACCAAAGCAGCGCGCACTTCTGGCTGTGCCGCCACCTTGCTGGCAGCCTGTGCCACTACGGGTGTGCGTAAATCTGGTCTTTCCAAATCGGTGGGCAGTAAGCGGGACGCAAATTCCTGCGCAGGAGAAGCCGGATCCTGCCCAGCATCCAACGCCAAGCGCCCAACAGCACGGTAGAGCAAACCTGTATCCAGATACGGCAGATGCAAAGCTTCTGCCAACCTGCGCGCCAACGTGCCTTTACCTGCGGCGGCTGGGCCATCCACTGCGATAACTGGGCCGCCTCGTGTCATGCTACAAACCCCGCGCCAATGCTGTTCATCAGATCCAGATACTGCGGAAAGCTGGTTTCGATAAAAGAGGTATCATCAATTTCCACAGGTTTTTCAGCCACAAGGCCCATAACAGAAGCACTCATAGCCAGACGATGATCCATGTGAGTTTCCACCTTGCCGCCGCCGGGGATATGACCTGCCGTGCCGTACACAATCATATCATTCCCTTCCACAGCAGTGCGAACGCCGTTGTTTTCCAGCAGCGCTACGGTTGCAGCTAAACGGTCGCTCTCCTTCACCCGCAGTTCTTCAACCCCGCAAAAGCGTGAAACGCCAGATGCGTAAGCTGCGGCAACTGCCAACACCGGATATTCATCAATCATGGAAGGTGCACGTTCTGGCGGCACTTCCACGCCCTTGAGAGCAGACGCACGCACACGCAAATCCCCTACAGGTTCTCCGCCTTCTGTGCGTGCATTCAGGATTTCAAGCTGCGCACCCATTTCCTGCAATGTAGTAAACAACCCGGTGCGCAATGGGTTGAGCCCCACCCCAAAAATGGTGATGTCAGACCCAGCCACCAGCAGCGCCGCAACAAGTGGGAAAGCTGCGGATGAGGGATCACCCGGCACGGCAACATCACGCGCCACAAGGTTGGGGCGCCCCTGCAAACGAATGATTCGGCCACCATCTGGCGTTTTTTCTACAGAAACTTCTGCCCCAAAATGGCGCAACATATTTTCTGTGTGATCACGCGTAGCAACCGGCTCTTCTACGCGCGTTTCTCCAACTGCATTCAACCCCGCCAGCAATACGGCGGATTTAACCTGCGCAGAGGCAACGGGAAGGCGATAATCCAGCGGCTTGGGGTCTGCCAAACCACGAATAGCCATGGGCAGACGGCCACCCTCACGCGCAAGGAATGTGGCACCTGTTCCGGCCAGCGGGTCCATAACGCGCTTCATGGGCCTGCGGCGGAGGCTTGCATCCCCTGTCATCACAGATGTCATGCCATGGCTGGCCAAAATGCCAGACAACAGACGGGCTGCTGTGCCTGAATTGCCCATATCCAGCACGTTATCGGGCTCTTTAAGCTGCCCAACACCTGGCCCGCTTACGCGCCACTGGCCCGGCCCTTCCTGCACGGCATCTGCCCCCAAAGCACGCATGGCTGCGGCTGTGCACAGCACATCCTCGCCTTCCAACAGGCCAGAAATATGCGTGGTGCCCTTGGCAAGGGATGCAAACATAAGGGCACGATGGCTGATAGACTTATCTCCCGGCACGCGGATGGAGCCAGAAAGAGGAGCTTGAGCGCGAGAAACCCGTAACGGGCGGGTGGAAGATGTGGTCTGCTGTGTCATACCTTGTTCATTCCGGCGTGTGGGGCGGCAAGTCAATCCGCCAGAAACCATAAAAACTGCTTTCTGCTGCCAGAAAATGCATTTGTTCTGCAAGTCGGGTTTGACAGGACACAAAACACAATGGCATTTGGCGTCGCCTTATAGTCTGGTTCGATTCCATCTCGCGTTGCGGGAAGGTATCAGCCTTCTTTCCGGGGCATCTGTGCCCCCCAATCTGACTGCTCAGGATCGACAGGTAGCAAGATGTCTCAGCCCGATCTCGGCACCAAACGCGTCTGCGTCTCCTGCGGTGCCCATTTTTATGATCTCAACCGCACTCCAGCCGTATGCCCCAAATGTGGCACGGAACAGCCCCCACTGGTGCCCCGTTTGCGCCGGAGTTCTGACACCCTGTCCAACACCCCGGCAACAGCGGCACCCGCCAAGAAACCCAGCGAAGACGACATTGATCTGGATACAGATGCAGATACAGATGCCGATGACGTGCTGGAAGATACCGCCGATCTGGATGACGATGATGATGATGACATCAGCTCTGATATTGATGTCAGCACCGATTCGGACGAACACGATTCCTGATCTGCTGCCATAAACACGGCAAAGAAAAAGCCCGCCTTATGGCGGGCTTTTTTTATGAAGATCTCATCAAATTTTTACGCAGGTGTTGAACGTCTTTCTATTTCCACACCAACGGCTTCGATTTCTTCAAAAACATCCAGCTTTTCAATTCGTACCCGCACCACTTTCACGCGGTTATCCGCCAGCACACCGGCAGCAATACGTTCTGCCAGCGTTTCCACCAGCCTGACATGCCCTTCTGCCACAATCTGACGCACCAGCACGACCACCTGCTCGTAGGAAACGGTACGGCTCAGATCATCCGCACCAATTTCCAGATCTGTGCGGTCATCCACCCCGAATGAAACGGATACGCGAATACGCTGCGACACCCCCTGTTCGTGCGGAAAAACGCCAATATTGGCATCCAGAATCATGTTGCGGATAAACAGGCGGCGCAAAGGCGGCTGATCCGCCCACGGAGCAAAAACAGCCATTTTCTATTCTTCCAATACAACACCGGCTGGCAACGCCGGAGACCATTGTAAATGCTGCCCACCATCCAGCGCCAGCATCTGCCCTGTTACAGAGGGTAAAGCCAACAGCGCCAGTGCGGCGCGCGCAACTTCCTGAGGCGATGTGCCATGCCCCAAAGGCACAGAGGCACATTGCCGGGCAAACTGTTCTTCTGTCTGCCGCGTACTTGGCAATGCCGGCCCGGGCCCTATGGCGTTCACACGTATACCTTTAGGAGCCAGAGCCAGCGCCATTGTCTGTGTTAACGTCCACAAAGCGCTTTTAGACACCGTATAGCTGACAAAATGCGGTGTAAGAGACCACACGCGCTCATCCAGCATATTCAACACCATACCTTGCGCCGTTTCTGGTAGCGCCTTGGCAAAATGCTGCATCAGCACAAATGGGGCACGCAGGTTGGGTTTTAGGTGCGCCATCCAGCTTTCTCGCGTGGCATTATGCCATTCATCCCGCTCAAACGTAGAGGCATTGTTGACCAGCACACCCAGCGGCCCACCCAAGGCAGCCGACGCCTGTTCGACCAGAGGTTCCACCCCTTCTTCGCGCGCCAGATCTGCTTGCAACAGGCAGCTTTTCTGCCCGCATGCGTTAATGGCGGCTGCAGTTTCCTGCGCATCTTCCTGGCCTGAGCGATAGTGAATTGCCACATCAAAGCCAGCCTGAGCCAACTCCAAAGCTATGGCACGTCCAAGCCGAGCCCCTCCGCCCGTCACTAACGCACGACGGGGAATGACCGCCGAAATGGGAAAACCATCCAGTGGCATCGTATCAGCCTCCTTTATCGTCATGCTGGGCGCCGGGCACCCAGTGCTGCGGCCAGAGTGCCATCATCCAGCACATCCAGCGCCCCACCCATGGGCACGCCTTGCGCAACACGGCTGACAGTTACACCACCATAAGGCGCAAGCTGATCCATCAGCCAATGCATGGTGGTGGCACCTTCCACCGTTGCACCTAGTGCCAGAATAATTTCGCGCACCGTGCCTTTGTTCAGCTTTTCAAACAGCGGGGCTACGTCCAGATCTTCCGGCCCAATTCCCGCCAATGGAGAGAGTGTGCCACCTAGAACCTGATACACACCACGGTGCACACCTGCCCGCTCCAGCGCCCACAGATCACCCACTGTTTCCACAACACAGATCAAGCCCTGATCTCGCAAAGGATCAGAGCAGATATGGCATGGATCTATCGTATCCAGATTACCGCAGGATGAGCAGGTTTTTATGGCATTGCCTGCCCGCTCCATTGCGTGCGCCAAAGGCGCAAGCCGGGTTTGCGGCTCCTTGAGCAAATACAATGCAACCCTGCGCGCAGAACGCGGGCCAAACCCCGGCAACCGGCCCAAAAGCCGGATAAGCTGCTCTATTTCCTGCCCACCCATACCGGACAATTCTGTTACTCGTTCCGCTGTATCAGAACGGCAGTTTCATGCCGGGCGGCAGGTTGAGGCCACCTGTCACTTTCTGCATTTCTTCTGCCGCTTTTTCATCCAGCTTTTTGCGCGCATCTGCACAGGCGGCCACGATCAGATCCTGCAGCATTTCCATTTCTTCCGGATCAGCCAGTTTGGGATCAATTTTAATGGAGCGCATGTCCCCTTTGCCACTCAGCACAACCTGCACCATGCCTGCGCCGGCTGAACCTTCAATGTTCATGGCTTCCAGCGTGCTTTGCATTGCTTCCATTTTGGACTGCATCTGCGTAGCCTGCTTCATCAATGAGGCAAGATTTTTCATCAACTATCCCTTTATTCTCAAAACTGCCCTGTCTTTGGCAGCCTGTTGCTATATGTCACACCACACAGCCTGAGGGGCGTGCATTACCTGCTCACCGGAGTCAGTCTGGAGACATGCCCGGATCATAGGGCCGTTCATCATCATCCAGAAACTCTGCATCCAGCGGTGCAAAAAGCAGCTCGGGCACAGGTTCTTCTGGCGGTAGGCCGTAATCATCCAAACCGTGATCGCGCACTTCGCCCAATTCCGCATCCGGGAAAAACTTGAGAATGGCTTTTACCAGTGGATGCGCTTCAGCTTCCTTACGCCGAAACTGGATGATCTCAGCACCTTGCGCATCTAGCGTAGGTTCGCCTTCTTCTTCCGAAAGGCCGACCCGCCAAGACATACCTGTGGCACGGTCCAATACTTTGCGCAGTTCTTGCGCAGCGCCTGCAGGCACGTGCTGCTCAAACCGCAACACAATATGCCCCGGCGCAAAGGACACCAGATGTGCTGCATGCCGAAGCTGCCCGTGCAGGATGGCTTCTTTCTGGTCCTTCACCAAAGCCACGGCTTCTCGCCATGTACGCGGATGAGGGAGAGTTTGCGCCTCAACAGATGGCGTAGGCACCGGAGCCGCCACTGGCACGGCAGCAGAAATGCTTTGCCCACCACTCACCATACGCAACGGCGGCGGCTGATGCCCTGCAGAAACAGATGGTGCTGGCACAGCAGAAGTGCCCCCAGCAGTTGGCATTCCAGAACTTGCACCCATACTTGGCGCAGTTCCCCCCTGTCCTGCCGAACTTCCTGCTCCAGAAAGTCGTTTTATTAAATCTTCTGGAGATGGCAGGTCCGCCACATAACAGAGGCGAATAAGCACCATATCCGCGGCAGCTCGCCTATCAGATGCAGCTTCTACTTCCTGCATCCCTTTTACCAGCATCTGCCATGCCCGCATAAGCACCGGCACTGTAAAAGTATCCGCCATATGCGTGCCGCGCACACGCTCGGCTTCTGGCATATCTGCTGAATCGCGCAGACTGGGCACAGCACGCAAGCGGGAAACCGTGTGCACCAGCTCCAGCATATCCCCCAGCACAAGGCCGGGGTCTGCCCCGCGTGCGTATGCGGCATCCAGCAACGCCAAAGCCTGCTCAGGCTTACCTGTCAGCACAGCTTCCAGCAGATCGAACACCACTTCCCGATCCGCCAGCCCCAGCATGTCACTGATAACTGTGGCGCCAATAACGCCATCTGCATCAGTCTGCCCTGTACCCTGCGCTATGGCCTGATCCAGCAAGGAAAGCCCATCACGCACCGAGCCATCAGCCGCCCGTGCCACCAATGCCAGTGCATCTGGCGACAGACGCACATGTTCTTTTTCTGCAATGCGGGAAAACAGCCCCACCAGTTCAGATTGCGGAACACGACGCAAATCAAACCGCTGGCAGCGTGAGAGCACCGTTACCGGCACCTTCCGCAGTTCTGTAGTGGCAAAGATAAACGTAACTTGTGCTGGTGGCTCTTCCAGCGTTTTGAGCAACGCATTGAAGGCATTGCGAGAAAGCATATGCACTTCGTCAATAATAAAGACCTTCATGCGCCCCTGCATGGGGCGGAAGCGCGTGGCCTCTATTATCTCGCGCACATCATCCACGCCGGTGCGGGAGGCGGCATCCATTTCCAGAACATCAGGGTGCCGATCATTTAGAATGGCCACACAGTTGGCACACACACCACATGGATCTGCCGTTGGGCCACCCTTGCCATCCGGCCCAATACAATTAAGAGCGCGCGCGATAATACGGGCCGTAGTGGTTTTACCCACCCCACGCACACCAGTAAGCATAAACGCATGTGCCACCCGCCCAAGCGCAAATGCATTACGCAGCGTGCGCACCATGGCTTCCTGGCCAATCAGATCATCAAATGTGGTCGGACGATATTTACGGGCCAACACCCGGTAAGGTGATGCTGCCTGATCCTGCTGCGTTGCGGGAAGCTGTTCTGGCGCCTGCTGGGCGGGCTCATCACCAAACAGACCGGGGCCTTCCATTTCAGGATTGGGAAGTCCCTCATCCTGAGGAAGCTGCGCGTCTGTTTTGTCGCTCATGCCTTGCCCGAAGAAAAAGTTCACGCCTTGTTTTATATGCGAAACACGTGCCGCATTGGCGGAAAATAACGGGTGGAAAGCCGAACAATGACCCGGACGAAACTTACCATGGCTGCTTCCTTCCGGATCTGACCGGGTTGGCAAGGTATCCGTCCACTGCCGACTTTCCGCTTTTTACATAACACTAAACGGGTGCACATGCCAACCCTGTGTAATAGCCACCAAAGCCCGTTGCTTTACCTTCTGGCCATGAACAGGCTAAAAACAGAGCACCCCAGAAGCACAGACCTGTGTATTAAGAGAGTTTTGCGCGTGTTTTTATTCCGCCCTTCCACTCCGCTTTTTCGGCCACTTGCTTTGGCATCCCTCTTTTTTATGGGCTCTTTTGCTGCATCAGCAGTCGCGCGTGCAGATGATGATCCGCCGCCCCGTACAAACATGCCCAATGTGCAACTACAAAAAGAGCTGGCTGTCCTACACTTTAAACCAGAAGCAGCCAGCCCGGCCTGTATTGATGCCCTGAAGGAATTGCACAAAACACAGGATATGCTCAAAGCTGAAGAAGCGCGGTCCCATGATCAGGATCTGGCTATTGCGGAGGATGTGCTGGAATCCGATTTTGAAAACTCCATAGAAATGTGCGCCCCAGATGTGCAGCGCCTGTGCGAAGCACCCAACCCTTCCGCTGAACTGGCACATACTTGCGAGAAAATTGACAGCCTGCCTGATTCTGCAAACTAATTTTTCTTTAAACCCAGAAAGGCTTGGCCCTGCATGCACAATCGCACCTTCTGGCGCGCTGTTTCTTGCCCGGCCGGGCCTTATGGCTGGCTACCCCTTATTCTGGTTGCAATATTATTTTTTATAATCGGCTTTGTAACTTGGTTAAACGGCCCGCTGATCTCCTTTGTAAAAATTGCATTTTCTCTTGATGACATAAGTGCATTTTTAGTTCCTGTCGTTTTTTATATTTCCTACTTTTTATTCGCTATTCCAGCCGGTAAAATTGTAACAAAACAAGGCCTGCGGCAAAGCCTGATATATGCCTTAAGCATTATGACAGCAGGCATGATTGTTACAGGCCAGTTTATGAAAGCGGCATCCTACCCCGGCACATTATGCGGATTTTTAATTCTGGGTAGCGGATTGGCGCTGCTGCAGGTTGCGGTAAACCCTTATATAAGCTTTTTAGGCCCAAGTGATCGCGCTGCACAACGCATTGCAATTATGGGCATTTGCAACAAAGTTGGCGGCATTTTAGCGCCTGTTGCTTTAGCGACTTTCGCTATGCCGCATATCGAAAATTTACAGTTCTCTTATAGAAATCCGGCTTTACAGCAACAATTTATTTCCACACTTTACTGGTCTTATATAGGCATGGCTGCACTTTTGGCACTGACCACTTTATATATAAAGTTTTCAAGTTTACCTGATATAAAAACGCCTCTTTCAAACGATAAAGAATGTAACACTCCAACAAAATTCAATCCCAACTTGTGGTTGGGTGTTATTGCCATGTTTCTTTACGTGGGCGTAGAAGTTCTGGCAGGCGATGCTATTGGCACCTATGCATCTGGGTTTCATATTCCATTAAATATCTCCAGTCTTTTCACATCAGCCACGCTTTTTTGTATGCTTTGTGGGTATCTGGCAGGGTTAATATGTGTGCCGCGCTTTCTATCTCAAGAGCGCGCTCTTTTGCTCTCCTGTTTTGCGGGCTCCACCCTAAGCGTTTTGGCATATATGGCGCACGGATATGTTTCTGTTGCATGCATTACGTTTCTTGGATTTTCAAATGCCATGATATTCCCATCTCTTTTTCCAACTGTTTTAAACTCCACTCAAAATAAAACCTCTTTTGTATCTGCGTTGCTGGTTATGGCATATTGTGGGGGTGGCATTGTGCCGCAATGCTTTGTGTGGCTAAAATCCATTATAGGATTTCAGGCAGCATTTTCAGTATTATCTTGCATATGCTATTTTGTAATTTCTTTATTTATCCTATTTTTTTCAAAAAAATCTCACACCACAACCCTCTGATGGCTTTCTAATATGACCGAACTTTCTGGAAATCTTGTGCTCCCAAATACAATTGTAAGCGGAAGCATAAATTTTGAAACCACAATTCAGAATATTACCCCGACCAAGCATGAAACAGACCGCTATATCCTCCCGGGCTTTATTGATGGTCATATCCATGGGGGTGACGGTGCAGATACAATGGATGGTGTAAAAGCCATTCACACACTCAGCCAGTTTCATGCCCAACATGGCACGACAACATTGTTGCCTACAACAATCACCAGCCCGTGGCCTGATGTTATCAGCACGTTGCAGGCTATTGCTGAAGTTACCAGGCAGCAGATTCCCGATGGCCCCATGATACATGGCGCACATCTGGAGGGGCCTTTTGTAAGCCCACATAAACTTGGCGCCCAACCGCCGTTTAATATTCCACCAACACCAGATAAAGTTTCAGAAGTTCTTTCCTTAAACTGCGTGCGCGTAGTGACATTGGCGCCAGAGTTGCCACATGCACAAACCGCCATGGAAAGTTTTGCCAAAGCAGGCATACGCGTAAGCCTTGGCCATACAGTTGCCAGTTATGAACAAGCCCATCAGGCTATTTGCCATATTTGCAAAGCTGGCGGCGTGGCTGGTGGTACGCATCTCTTTAACGCCATGCCTCCCATTGAAAGCCGACGCCCCGGCCCTGTCACGGCCCTTATGTGCAGCGATGCCTATGCTGAAATGATTTTTGATACACACCATATTCACCCAGCAACATTCCAGTTGGCGCAACGCGTTATGCCGGATCGGCTTGTTTTTGTAACCGATGCCATGCGTGCTGCTGGTTTGCCAGATGGCCCAAGCCAACTTGGCGGGCAGGCCGTGATTGTAGAAAACGGTACAGCACGCTTGCCAAATGGTAGCCTTGCAGGAAGTGTGCTGACACTCGATGTCGCACTACGTAATGCCGTGCATACCGGAACGCCATTACACGAAGCTGTAGCGCTATTAACGCGCAATCCGGCAAACTATCTGGGCTTGCATGACCGCGGCACACTGGAAACCGGAAAACGTGCTGATTTTGTTGTAATGGATTCTAACCTGCATGTGCAGGAAGTATGGGTAGGTGGCCAGCGCATTCATTAAAAAACGGGAAGAGTTTTTGTTTTTCTTCCCGTCTTAACATGCCCGATTTACTCTGAAAGTTGCAGAACGCTTTCTACACCTTTGCGCGTACCAAGCACTGCAGCTTTTTCTTTTACTGTCAGCTTGTGCTCAACTTCAGAAACCGTGTGAGATTCGGAAAGTTTCACCAAGCCAACCAACTGATCTGGATTGATAGGATCACCAGCTTTACGTTCTGGTGGCAGCATGGCCATATGTGCCTGCGCCAGCCCTACATCTGCACGCAAAGCGCGCAAAGCATCTTCTGGAAGCTCTGGAGCCTCATCACTTTCGCGGTCCTGTTCAACCTTTTTTAGAACATCCGGCATATTGGTTTCTTCTGGCACCAGAAGTAGACCTGCTTTACGAAAATCCAAGCCCACATTACGGCTGCTGGTAAAAGCCACCAGAGGAATGGAAAAAACCAGCCCCAACAAAACAGGTGTCATCCAGAAAAACAGTGATGGGGAAACAACCCATGCTCCAGCACCCAACAATAAGCCGAAAATGGTAAAACGCCCATATTGGCGCACAATATCCATAAACGGCACGCCGCCATCATCTCGCCGCTGCGCATTCCAACCGGAATCATGGCCTGTGAGAATGGAGAATACGCCAAGCGTTTGAATCAACATGGCTATTGGGGCAATCAAGCCACCAATCAGCGTTTCCACCAATATGGAACCTGCTGCACGTATGGCACCACCACACCCTTTGCAATTTTCTCTATCCAGCAAAAGCGCGATATAAGCGAGAAGTTTTGGTGCCAGCAGCACAATCATGGTGCCAATAAACACGTACTTCGCCTGCACTGGATCAACATGTGGCCAGTGCGGGTAAAGAAGTTTTGTTTCACCAAAATATTCAGGCCGTTCAAAATGTGCCTGAAGGGAAATGAGAATACCAGTTAGCAAAAATACAAGCCACAAAGGGGATGTTACATAAGCCCCGATACCCACAATCATGTGCATCCGGCTAACCCAATGCAGCCCCTTTGTTGGCAGAACCTTGACGTGCTGAAGGTTGCCTTGGCACCAACGCCTATCACGAATAGCAACATCAGTAAGAGAAGGCGGGCTTTCCTCATAAGAACCATCAAGCGCTGGCACCATATGTATGGCCCACCCCCCACGGCGCATCAGAGCAGCTTCTACAAAGTCATGGCTCAGAATATGCCCACCAAAAGGTGGTTTGCCCGGCACATGCGGCATACCCGCCTGTTCGGCAAACGCGCGTGTGCGGATAATGGCATTATGGCCCCAATAATTTCCTTCGGAGCCATGCCACCATGCAATACCGTAAGCAATAACTGGCCCATACACGCGGCCCGCAAACTGCTGCAAACGCGCAAAAAGCGTTGTGCCACCAGTAATAACTGGAAGTGTCTGTATTAGCCCTACGCCGGGGTTACGCTCCATAGCGGCGGCCATACGCACAAGCGTAGCGCCAGACATAACGGAGTCTGCATCCAGCGTAACCATATGGTCATACGCTCCGCCAAAGCGGCGCACCCATTCCCCTAGATTACCTGCCTTACGTTCCACATTGTTATGGCGACGGCGATAAAAGATATGATCATATCCGCCAGTTTCTTCACGCAGTGCCAGAAATGCAGTTTCTTCTTCTACCCATACATCCGGGTTTGTTGTGTCCGACAAAATAAAGAAATCGAACGCAGCCAGTTCTCCTGTTTCCTGCAAACTGGCGTAAATGGCTTTCAACCCCGCCATAACGCGGCGAGGGGGCTCGTTATACGTAGGCAGCAAAACAGCGTTCCGCCGTGTGAGCTGAGGCAGAGGACCAGATTTGCTAATCCCCAGTCCAAGCCCACCATGTGCAACCAGAGAACAGAACCCGGCAACCGAAGATGTAAATGCCAGCGCAATCCACATAAACAGAGCAATAAACAACAGCAGCATGATCACACCCAAGGTGGAAACACCTGCCTCATCCATCACTTTATGTGTGCGCCATGCGCCATAAGCCGTTAGCAGCAAAGCTGATCCAATAACAGCCAGCCGACGCAGCACAATATTCCGTGGAGAGGTTACAGGCGTGCGGCCACGCCCTGCCATATTAGGTGCAGCATGAAAATTTTGCACCGGCATATCCAGCGGAGATTCTGAAGGAAGAGCACGAAACATTTGTGTAGAATCCGGCATGTTTACGGCGTCCATCGGTACAGCCACTGTTCAGATACTGGCCCGGCATCTGTTTCCAGCGCGCAGCTTAGATCCGCCACCTTGGCATCGCCCGGCACAAACTCAAATGTCGTGCGCCACCCGTTGATTTCCGGGTTTGACTCTACAACAACATTGCGAATTGTACCCGCAGATGCCTGGGGTGAAACATGAAAATGCGTATCCTTTGGCAGATGCTCAAAAGGTGCACCCACAAAATCTATGGCAAAAAAGCGGGCAGTTTTATCATCCACCACAGCGCCAACACGTGTGGCACCAATACGCGCCAGTGGCGTGGGGAAAGGTGCATCCCACCCCCAGTACATACGGTAGGTAAAGCTGTACTCCTTGCCAGCCAGCAAAGGTTCCTTTGGCCGCCAGAAGGCAACAATATTATCGTTCACTTCATTGGGGGTAGGAATTTCAACCAGATCTACCCAACCGGAACCCCAATCTCCAATAGGCTCAATCCACAAGGAAGGGCGCTTTTCATAATGCAAGGCCAGATCTTCATAATCATGAAAAGAACGCCGACGCTGCATCAACCCGAAACCGCGCGGAGAAGTATCGGAAAATGTTGAAAACTGGAGATCAAGCGGATTACGCAATGGGCGATACAGCTGTTGGTCTGCACCTGTCCACATTTGCAGGGCTTCGCTATCATGTGCAGCGGGGCGCCAATCATCAATGTGGTTGCGATCGTTCCCATCAAAATAGAACATGCCCGTAAGTGGCGCGATGCCAGATTGTTCTATTTTGGTACGTGGAAATAATGTGGACTGCACATCAAACACCGTACTTTCACCCGGGCGGATGGTGAAACGAAAAGCCCCCGTAAGAGACGGACTATCCAACAGTGCATGAATAACAACAGATTGCACGCCAGGCTCAGGTTTTTCCAACCAGAACGCACGGAAAAGAGCAAACTCCTCCCCTTTAGGGTCCCCCGTGCCATCAGCAAAACCACGAGCAGAAAGCCCGTAAATCTGGTCTTTCCCTACCGCACGGAAATATGACGCCCCAAGGAAAACACAGAACTCTTCCATCACGCCAGGGGTGTTAATAGGGGCACGTAAGCGCAAGCCTGCAAAACCCAGATTATCATCCACCCGCAAAGAAGGATCTGCATACGTAAACAAATCTGGCGAGTAAGGAACCGCCGCCGCCTGCCCATTTTGCACTTCGTAAATTTCAATCCGCGGTTTGTATAAAAAACCACGCGGATAAAACTCCACATCAAAGCCCAAATTATCGCCAGCCCATAAAGCGCGGTCTGCACGGTAGGCAATACTGCGGAACTGATCAAAATTCAGGTTTGAAAGCGCCTTTGGCAGGGTCTGATCTGGTGCCTTGTAAGCCCCATTACCCAACCTGCGAGCAATCTGCGCAACTGTGTTATCATCAAATGCACCCGTGGCATTTGCCAGCCCTTCGGCATGAGCCCGCCCAATGGCACCCCCTACCAGCGAAACCAGGGTGGCACCTGCCCCTGCCTTGATTACATCACGTCGCTGCACATTTGCTGACACGTCTGTCTCCCGCTCTTTTGCTAAATTTTATGGGATGGTTTTTTCATTGTTCTGAATAGACCCATCTCATTCTGGTGAGGTTTTTTGTGGGCACGCAGACAATAAATTTTCTAATTCCGTTATATCGGAACGCGCTGCCTGTGCAGCCTTCTCTTCAATCTGACGGTACAATGTGACAACAGTTTTACCTGTAGGGGTAAGAAAAGCCCCACCACCACCACCGGGCCGCGTAATAACCAAAGGTTCCTTAAAAAGCTGGTTCAGATTATCTACCAACAACCATGTCCGGCGGTAAGACATACCCATGGCACGCCCTGCCGCTGAAATGGAACCTGTTTCTTCCAACTTTTCCAGAAGATGTATCTTGCCGTGCCCCAGCGCAGGTTTGCCATCTGCATCCAGCCGCAATGTCAGTTTTACTCGTGCCGTCATGCCTACCCACTTTTCCAGTTATCAGCCTTTGAGTTGAATAACTGTATAAGGAAAAAACGGAAATTCTATATGACTCACAGCGCAGATAGCACTTGGCGTTCCATGACACCAGATGATCTTACCGGTGTTATGACATTAACTGCCTGCATTCACCCTGATTACATGGAAGATTGGGCCGTTTTTGAAGAACGCCTGAAACTTGCGCCCGATGGCTGCTTTTCTCTTGTGCGAGATAAAGAAGTGCTTGGCTATCTGATAAGCCACCCATGGCAAGGCCTTATTTCCCCGCCATTAAATACATTACTGCATACCCTGCCTGATAAAGCAGACAGTTGGTATATTCATGATCTTGCTCTTTCCCCCGCAGTTAGAGGGCAAGGATTTGCACAACAAGCCTTATTATTGGCTGAGAATGCTGCGCGCAGGCATAATCTGCATATTCTTTTACTTACATCCACCTGCCACGCCGTTAGCTTTTGGCAGAAAGCAGGCTTTACAGATGCCCCAACCAATAAAGCAGAACAGGCGGTGCTGGCATCTTATGATGCACAAGCCCGCCTGCTTCAACGCCCTATAGACTAGAAGAAAGTTCAGTCGCCTTCATGGTGTTCTGGCGCCACCATCATGGCCTCGGCAACAACACCGGCATGTTCACGCACACGGCGTTCAATATCAGCGGCCATTTCTGGATGATCACGCAGGAACTGCTTGGCGTTTTCACGCCCCTGCCCAATGCGCTGACTATCGTATGAGAACCAAGCCCCGGATTTTTCAACAACACCGGCTTTTACACCAAGGTCGATCAGTTCACCCACCTTGCTGATACCTTCACCGTACATGATATCGAATTCCACCTGACGGAAAGGCGGCGCCATTTTGTTTTTGACAACCTTTACGCGCGTCTGATTACCCGTAACCTCATCCTTGTCCTTGATTGATCCGATGCGGCGAATATCCATACGCACAGAGGAATAGAACTTCAGGGCGTTACCGCCCGTGGTTGTTTCCGGGTTCCCAAACATCACCCCAATTTTTAGGCGAATCTGGTTCAGGAAGATCATCAGGGTATTGGAACGCGCCACCGTGCCCGTCAGCTTACGCAGCGCCTGGCTCATCAAACGTGCATGAAGGCCAACATGGCTATCGCCCATATCCCCCTCCAGTTCTGCACGCGGCACCAATGCGGCAACACTATCCACAACCAGAACATCAATAGCGCCGGATCTTACAAGTGTATCTGCAATTTCCAGTGCCTGCTCACCGGCATCTGGCTGGCTGATCAGCAGGTTATCTACGTCCACGCCCAGTTTTTTTGCATAACCGGGGTCTAACGCGTGCTCGGCATCAATAAAGGCACATGTTCCGCCACGTTTTTGCGCTTCTGCAATGGCATGCAGTGCAAGCGTGGTTTTACCAGAACTTTCTGGCCCGTAAATTTCTACCACACGCCCACGGGGCAACCCACCAATTCCGAGCGCAATATCCAACCCAAGGGAACCAGTAGGGATAACATCTGCCTCTACTTTGGGCCGCTGCCCCAAACGCATGACAGAACCTTTGCCAAAAGCACGTTCAATCTGTCCTAGCGCGCCTTCGAGAGCCTTTGCCTTATCCATTTTTACCATTCCCTTCCTGTGGGCCGGACTGCCAGATGTTGTAAGGCCCCTGAATGTGCATAACGCACCATGCACGAAAGATTATGCGTTTAATTCCTGCCATAAAGCCCCTGCGGCAGCAACGAATGTACCGGGAACCGCTTTATGGAAACTTTTTGTTAATGTTGCGATCTCTAACTGTTCTATTAAGAACAAACTGGCAACTTTTCAAGATGACAAGCATGAGATTAAGCTGCCATCTTTTAAGATTCTGAAAATTATCAGCTCTTTTTTCCATGATCGGAAGAAAGAGCCAGCCCAAATCCTCTGGGGTCAGTCCAACCAAAGCATTTGCTGCCATCACCCGGCAAACCGGCAGGGCAGGATACAAAATTGGCACGGCCTACACCGTTGGTAACCTGTGGCCGACTACCCGCTATTGCAGCCTGCAACGCAACCGCTGCCGTATCTGCCGCAACATTTTGCCCAGATGCCGTGGCCGCAGCCTGAAACTGGTTACCGCGATGCGCAATAGCAACAGGCAGAAGCGGCAGAGGTTTCCGCACCGGTGAAGCCCCCAGCATAATGCCTGTAGAACCAGCAATACGCCCCGTACCAAACAGATTGTTCATGGTGAATGCGCAGCCAACGGATTCTCCCTGCCTATCCGTCACCACAAAAGATGTAGAAGCAGGCAAGGCTGGCAAAACAGACCCAGCAGGAATATGGCCAGAGTTCAGAAGAGCCTGTGCATCTGCAATACTGGTGGCCGCCCCTTTTGCGCCCTGCCGGGCACGCCAACCAGATACAGCCGTTTCAGCCCTTACACGGCCGCCATTCTGCCCCACATTGGAAAGGTACGCGGCAGCCATGCCAAACCCACCATCTGCAGGCGGCGGCAGAAAGCTGATATCAACACCATCAACACGTGCCGTAAGCGGCTGGGCTGCCACGGGAACAGCCGCGCGCAAATCCAATGTTGTCAGCCCGGCGCCGGCAGCGCGCGCAGCATCTGCAAATGTCTGACCCAGTGCACCAGCATAAAGATCGCCCACACCAGCAATGCGCATCCGCTCCAGTGCACCAGCCAGACGCGTTTGCACCATTACGTCATCCGCCACCAGCACATTACCGTTGGCATTACCAAAAATGGCGCGGGTTCTTTCATCTGCCAGCAAGGGAGCCTGAACAGCGGCAAGGTCAGATGCCAACAACCCGCCTACCGGCACCCCGCGGGATGCCAGATTACGGGCAGGCAACAGCAGATCAGCAAAGTCCACACTGCCGTAGCGCAACTGCATCAAATACAGGCCACGGGCCAGCATGGGCACAGAGGCAGGGCGATCTGCCCCGGCATCATTCAACCCGGCTCTGGGCAGAAACACAAAAGCTTGCCCCGCACTATCACCCGGCTTCCATGCCAGACAGGCACCACCGCCGCCCAAAGATGCGCGGGAAGGCAGCGTGACAGAAAGAGCCAGCCCAAGGGCAGCCGCAGCATCTGCCGCATTGCCCCCTTTGGCCAGAACATCGCGCCCCACCAAAACGGCCTGCGGTTCATCCGCCACAACCTCTCCCACAAACCCGGTTTCCACAGGCTGTGCGATATGGCTGCCAGAACTACAGGCCGGCAGAACAGAGGTAAGAGCAAGAGCCAAAGCCCCCGCACGCTTGCGAGAACCAGAAAGCACGGTTTTAAACCGCGTAAAACGGGGGATAATAGAACGGGCGGCCACGCCTTGCTTTCTCCACTACTGGGCCCGTCCGGCGGGCAGTCGTCTGGATGGTATGTATCTGGATTAACCTGCTTTACGGCGGGCAGCAACAGCCCAACCTTGCCGTAATGACTGCACGTGCCATACCATTCCAGTTTATGGACAAGGACACCATGCAGAATCTGAAATCTTTCTTCCGCCTTACAGCGGGTACTGGCGCACTGGCCGCCGCCCTGTTTTGTGCGGACTCCGCGCCAGTACGTGCAGCAGATAGCAGCTTTACACCTGCCCAGCGTGCCGAAATTGTAAACATCATGCGCAACGCCCTGAAAACCGACCCCTCCATTCTATCGGATGCGATTGCCTCCCTGCAAAACCAAGCCGCAGCGCAGAAAAATGCCTCTGCGCTCGATCTGGTTCGCCACAACAAACCACTTTTTGGTGGAAGCTCTACTGATGTGGTGCTGGGAAACCCACAAGGCACCCTGAATGTAGTGGAGTTTTATGACCCGCGCTGCCCTTACTGCCGCAAGGTACTGGATGATCTGGATGCACTTGTTGCCGCAGAACCAGACCTGAGACTGGTGGAAAAGGTTATTCCTGTTCTGGGGCCAAACAGCACATTGGATGCACAAGCCATTATGGCCGCTGGCATGCAGGGGAAATACATTCCGTTCCAGAAAATCCTGATGGCGGATTCTTCTGCCCCGGGGATGGATCGAATCCGAAATGCAGCACGTCAGGCAGGACTGGATACAGACAAGTTGGTGAAGGATATGAAAAGCTCAGCCGTCACCACAGCATTGGCAAAAAATGTTGCCTTGGCCCGCTCCATCAATCTGGAAGGAACACCCACCTTCATTATTGGGGATCAGGCTATTATCCCCGGTGCAGTTTCTTTATCTGAACTTAAAGCTGCCGTGGATAAGCTGAAAAGCAACCACTAACCCTCTATTACGGCGGGTGTAGGCTTTCGCCCTTCCCGCCGTAATGGTTTTTCTTACGCGGCCGAACAGGCTGCCTGACGTGCTGGCATAACGCCTTCTTCACGCAGCAGTACACCCAGCGCGTTAATTAGATCATCCATCATCTCATCTGTGTGGAACGGCCCCGGCGTAAGGCGCAGGCGCTCCGTGCCCTGCGGCACGGTCGGATAATTGATGGGTGTTGCATAGTGCCCATATTCGGTCAGCAAGCGGCGGCAAATACGTTTGCAACGCTCTGCATCTCCAATGGGAATGGGCACAATATGGCTGGGTGTCATGGTAAATGGCACACCGGCAGCCCGCAGGCGGTGACGGAACGTGTTCACGCGCTCAAAAATGGATTCGCGCCGCCAGTTTTCCGCACGCACCTTGCGCACACTGGCAAGTGCTCCGGCCACAACCGGTGGCGGCAGAGCTGTGGTGAAGATAAAGCCAGAAGCTGTAGAGCGCAGGAAATCTACAATTTCAGCAGAAGCCGTAATGTAACCGCCATGCACGCCAAAGCCTTTGGCCAGTGTACCTTCGATAATATCAACCTGATCGGCCACACCATCGCGCTGGGAAACACCGCCGCCTTCCTGACCGTACAGGCCCACGGCATGCACTTCATCCAGATAGGTCAGGGCATTGTATTTGCGGGCAAGCGCGCAGGTTCCGGCAATATCGGAAATATCACCGTCCATGGAATAAACGCTCTCAAACGCAATCAGCTTGGGAGCATCTTTTGGCGCTGCTGCCAGTTTTTCTTCCAGATCTTTCAGGTCATTATGTTCGTAAATGACTGTCTGAGACCCACGTGCACCCTTGATGCCTGCAATCATGGATGCATGATTCAGCCGGTCTGAAAAACAGATCCAACCTGGCATGGATGTCAGAATAGTTTGCAAGCTGGCCTGGTTGGAAACGTAGCCAGAAATAAACAGTAGCCCAGCTTCCTTACCGTGCAAGGAAGCCAGTTCTGCCTCCAACTGCGTATGCAGCGGGCTTGTGCCTGCAATATTACGCGTACCACCGGCACCTGCGCCATGTTCCCGAATGGCGGCGATAGCAGCGTCCTGCACCTCCGGCACAACGCCCATACCCAGATAGTCATTGGTTGACCATACAATAACTTCGCGCCCTTGCGGCAGATCACGCACAGCCTCTTCATACAAAGGGAAACGCTCTGCCTGACGGGCCAATGGCGTAAAGGTTCTGTAACGCCCCTGATGTTTGATCTGATCCAGCGCCTGATGGCAGTGATCATAAAAAGGATGGCGGGCGTTTTTTATCGCTCCCACGCTAACTTTCTCCTCGCTTCTCGTCAGAAACGGTCGGGGCATGGCGCGTACCCATCGGCCGTCTGGCCTGTGTGTTCACACGTTTGTGTATATAGTGCTGCTTTACCGCACATACACCCGCACAACCGGTTTCGTCACGGAAGAATCCGGCATAGCGGACATTTCCACCTGCGCTTCCGATGCTCCGGCGTTAATGATTTCCTGCAACACAGCACGGCCATCACCCTGCACCAAGTTCATTAGGGAAGATTGTTCCGCATCTGCATTGGCCTGTGGCGGCACCAGACATCTGACAACAAACAGAACATCAGGTTTGCGGCTAAGGGCAAGGCGCGTGATCTGATCAACCGGAGCTTCCCACTGCGATGCAGGGGTGCCTGCGGCCAGTTCAATCAACGGCGGCACAGGCGGCGGGCCCGGCGGCGGCGGCGGAATATATGGCTTGGGTGCCACACCTGCGTTCGGGTTGAAGGTTTTTTGATCAACCAGCTTGCAGCCTGTCATGCCAACCAGCACGCACCCCGCAACAACAACACGGAGAAAAGACCCTTTTTCTATCACTCGGGAAACGGGCAGCATAACAGGACAGTTCTCCACCAGAACGTGTAATGGCAATTCAACATGGCTTCACAGAGCCATTTCTGTTTCTTTCGCGCTCTCCTGCACCCGGTGCAAGCCCTTTGGGCCTTTTCGTACCCTTTTCAGCAGCAAAAATTCGTTCCACACTCTCTTTTCAATGGCACAGGCCACACTCACAGAGCATCCATTCGCCCCTTCTGCTGCAACCTTACCTGCGCAGGATAGCGTTGTGCTGCGCCTATATGCAGCAGCCCGTTTAATGCTTGGTAAAGCCAGAAATTCTGCGCATCTGGCATTGCTGCAAACACTTTGCCTGCCTGTAACAGCGCTATGGTGCCGCGTGTTGCGTTTTGATCCAGCACACCCTGATTGGCCTGATCGGGACAGGTTTGTTGTCCCTTCCGCCACCCTGCACCCCTTATTACAGGCCATGCTGCACCTCAGCGGCACTTATGGGTTTTCCGAGTCCCCTTTAGAATATGGCATGCATCCGGGCGTAGAAACTGCCCCCGGCCCTGCTGGCCAAGGCATTGCGGCTGCAGCTGGTATGGCACTTGCAGAACACCTGCTGGCAAAGCGCTATGGGCGTTCATTAGTAAACCATCGCACATGGGTGCTGGCGCGTGATGGAGATTTGGCCACTGGTGTTGCCATGGAAGCTGCGCAGCTTGCCGGGCGTTTTGGTCTGACTCAACTTGCCGTTCTCGTCAGTCCCACGCCCGGAGCAGATAGAACCGAGTTCTCAAACTCTCTGGCACGCTTTAGCGCATCCGGGTGGAGCATCCGCAAAGTAGATGCATCACAATTAAGCGCCATTAACGGCGCTCTGGCAGCCACATTACGGGCTAAAAAACCAACGCTTATTGCCTGCATGCCGCCTGAAAGCCCACAAACTTTTCGCCCTCAACCATACCTCTCCCCAGAAGAGGAACTGACAGGCCCGTGGAGCCCAACGGCCCGACGCGGCGCCACTGCATACCGTTCATGGCTAAAGCGGCTGGCCAGACATCGCCAACGTACGGCTTTTGAACGTGAAACAACCAATACATTGCCCAGCTTGCTCATGGAGGACTGGAGCCGACTGTACCGCCGCGCCATGCAGCCCACACATCAGGCTTCTACCCAGCAAGCTGCCATCACCAGCCTGCATACGCTTTCTGCCCTTTTGCCAGAACTGACGGTTCTAACCGCAACATCCGCATTGCCACGAACCTCTGCTGCTGCGCATATCCAACCAGACTGGCCGTGCAATATTCAGGAACATGGCATGGCCGGAATGTTAAATGGTATGGCCTTGCATGGTGGCATTCTGCCCTGTGGTATAGCCAGCATGATTACAGTGGACCGTATGCGCGCAGCGCTACGTATGGCCGCCCTGATGCGCCAGAAAATTATCTATCTTTTAACAGATGATGGACTGGCCCTCAGCCACGATGGTGCAAGCTGGCAACCTGTAGAACAACTTGCCAGCCTGCGCGCCATGCCTCATCTGGCCGTTTTTCGCCCAGCAAATGCACAGGAAGCTTTTGCCTGTTGGAAAGCCGCCATCCGCTGGCAATCTGGCCCGGCAGTTATCATGCTCTGCCCCAACCCGCCCGAACATTCCCATGCTGTGCCCATGCAAGGTTCTGCTGCCCGTGGGGGCTATATGCTGCATGGCAGTACCACACGGCAGGTTACCCTTATGGCATCTGGCCCAGAGGTGAGTATTGCTTTGGAAACAGAACAGCTTTTGCGGCAACACGGCATACAGGCCGCTGTTGTTTCCATTCCCTGTTGGGAAGTGTTTTCCAACCAGCCGGAAGCTTACAAAACTGCCATTCTAGGCACAGGCACACTGCGTGTGGGTATTGAGGCAGCCTCGGGCTTTGGGTGGGAACGCTGGTTGGGTAGCCAAGGATTTTTCGTTGGTATGGATGATTTTGGCGTATCCGCACCTGCCAACGCGGTGTATGAACGTTTTGGCATTACTGCCGGAGCGATTTGTGCGCGGGTTCTAAAACACTTGCGTGCATCCGGCGCCATAGAAGAAAGGTTTCTTCAGGCGCCATCACCTACCTCCCGTTAGCTAGAGCGGGAGCCGTTGTAACAATAAGAAGATCGTACAAGATCACAGAACGACAGAACGGAGAAAGAAAACCATGGCAGTCAAAATCGCTATCAATGGCTTCGGACGCATCGGCCGCCTTGTGCTGCGCGGCATTATTGAAAGCGGCCGCACCGATGTTGTGCCGGTAGCTATCAATGATCTGGGCAGCGTAGAAGCCAATGCCCATCTGTTAAGCTATGACAGCGTACATGGTCGCCTGCCTGCCGATATCCGAGTAGATGGCAACAAAATTATTGTCACTGCCAATGGCCGCACATGGGACCCGATTACCGTTTCTGCGGAACGTGATCCCTCCAAGGTTCCCTTTCAGGGCGTTGATGTGGCCATGGAATGCACAGGCCTGTTTACCTCCAAGGAAAAAGCGCAGCCGCTGCTTACAGCCGGCGCACGTAAGGTGATTATTTCCGCACCAGCTACAGATGTGGATGCCACCATTGTTTACGGTGTGAACCAGGATGTGCTGACACCGGACATGACCGTGATTTCCAACGCATCCTGCACCACCAACTGCCTGGCCCCAATGGCCAAGGTGCTGGAAGATGCGTTCGGGATTGAACGTGGCTACATGGTCACCATTCATTCCTACACAGGTGATCAGCGCACGGTAGACACACTGCACAAGGATCTGCGCCGCGCCCGCGCTGCTGGCCTGAACATGATCCCGACCTCCACTGGTGCAGCCCGCGCTGTTGGTCTGGTTCTGCCGCAGCTTAAAGGTAAGCTGGATGGCACAGCCATTCGTGTTCCTACCGCCAATGTTTCCATTGTTTCTCTGGACTTTGTGCCCAAAAACGCACCGGCTTCAGTTGAGAACGTCAACAACGCCATCAAAGCTGTTGTCGACTCCGGCAAGATGAAAAACGCTCTGGCGTATTCTGATGCACCGCTTGTCAGTTCTGATTTCAACCATGCACTGGCATCTTCAACATTCGATGCCACACAGACAGCATTGGTAGATGGCGGCAAACTTGTTCGTGTCTGCTCTTGGTACGATAACGAATGGGGCTTCTCCAACCGCATGTCTGATACAGCAGCTCTGTTCGGAAGCCTGTAATGGCAGAACTTCCTTTCAGCACGCTGGATACGCTTGACCCCAAGGGCAAACGTATTCTGCTGCGTGTAGACCTGAACGTACCCATGAAGGACGGGAAGGTTACAGACGAAACACGTATTGAACGTGTTGTGCCCACCATTCGCGAACTGGCGGAAAAAGGTGGCCGGGTTATCCTGCTCAGCCATTTTGACCGGCCAAAAGGCAAAGTGGTGCCGGATATGTCGCTCCAGCCCATTGCTACGGCTTTGGCCACAGCTTTGGGGCGGCCTGTCAGCTTTGCGCATGATTGCATTGGCCCAGATGCCGAAGCCGCTGCGCGCTCCATGCAGGATGGAGACATCCTGCTGCTGGAAAACACACGCTTTCAGCCGGGTGAAGAAAAAAACGATGCAGGTTTGTCCGCAGCCCTCGCCAGCCTTGGCGATGTGTATGTGAACGATGCCTTTTCTGCCGCGCATCGTGCCCATGCTTCTACCGCTGGCGTTGCAGCCCATCTGCCATCTTATGGTGGCCGATTGATGCAGGCAGAGTTGGAAGCCCTTTATGCTGCGCTGGAAAATCCGGAGCGGCCTGTTGGGGCTATTGTGGGCGGCGCAAAAATTTCCACCAAACTTCAGCTGCTTGAAAACATGCTGGCAAAAGTGGATATGCTGGCTATTGGTGGCGCCATGGCCAACACGTTTCTGGCAGCCAAGGGGCTGCAGGTTGGCAAATCCCTGATCGAAAAAGACATGCTGGATACAGCACGCACGATTATGGAACAGGCCAAAGCCAAAAACTGCGATCTGATCCTTCCGGTAGATGTTGTGATTTCGGAAGATTTTATTGCAGGAGCACCCACGCAGGTTGTGCCTGTAACGGCTATTCCTGATGGCTGGATGGCGCTGGACGTTGGCCCAGAAACAGTCAAGCTGCTGCAAAGCAAACTTGCTGGTTTGAAAACGCTGGTCTGGAACGGGCCTTTGGGCGTGTTTGAACTGCCACCGTTTGATGAAGGCACCAATGCTGTTGCTCAGGCCGCTGCCCAGCTCACGCAGGAAGGCAAACTGAAAACCGTAGCAGGCGGCGGGGATACTGTTTCCGCCCTCCGTCATGCCGGTGTGCTGCATAAGATGTCTTATGTATCCACCGCAGGTGGGGCTTTTCTGGAATGGCTGGAAGGGAAGGTACTTCCCGGCTTGACCGCTATCAGCACGACACTGGAAAAAACTCTGCCGATCTAAGCGAGAGTTTATAGGATTTTAGAATACCCATTTGTTCTAAAATCCAGTCTTGCAAAACCACTTCAGATTTTGTGTCTGAAGTGGTTTTTTTATGCTGCGTCTTCAGCTTTCAACTGCGGGCGTGGGTGCCCATACATTTGCATCAACCCAACACCAGCCATAACAATACACCCACCAATAAGGGTGCGCACATTTGGCACTTCTCTCACCAACACAAATGCCAGCAGAAGTGTTGTGGGAGAAAGCAAATACAGTAAGCCAGAAGAACGGGCGACACCCACCTGCCCGACCACATGCGCCCAAGCGCCATACCCCAAAATGGACGGAAACACCCCCAGCACCCCAACCAGTGCCCAAGCTTGCCAACCATTATGCGTATTTATGGCACTGGGAAGCCACGGCAAAAGCAAACCCGCGCCAATTAACAGAATATAGGCGGTGGTCACCAGCGCTCCGTAGCGCGTTACCAAAGGCCGTTGAAGCAGATAGTACGTTGCCGAGCATAAAGCTGCTGCCAGCATAACCGTGGTGCCAGAGCCGAAACCAAGGCCGCCGGGTTGGCCGCTCCCAATAATCACCACACCGGTAAAGCTGATGAGAGAACCTAGCCACCCCCACACAGTCAGTTGTTCGTTCAAGAACAGAACGGCGGCAATGGCAGCTAAAAAAGGGGCTGTATTCAACAACAGGCTGGCTGCACCAGCAGAAACTGTCTGTTCACCCGTATTAAAAAGAATATTGTAAAGCGCAATGCCAATGCCGCCACATGCCAAAAAACGTGGGATATCTTTTAACCGCGGTAATGTTGGGCGCTTTACACATAACCAGCACACAACAAGGCATGCAGCCACCATATAACGAGCAGCAGCTAACGGAACAGGCGCAAAAAAAGGAAGTGCCAACCGCACAACAGGATACGCACATGCCCAAGAAAGCAGTGCAGCCACAACGGCCAGAACAGGCACAGGTTTATGAGGCACCATGCGGCATCAGGCCTTGCAATTAAAAAGGATCATGGGAACCGTGATCTTATTCGCGCCGCAAAACCTGATCTGTCAGAAAAGAAGACAGCTTATTGGCCACAAATTCTTCTTTTAAAGCGTGCTCATCATATTCATTCCGCACCCATTCAAGAAAAGGCATGCGGCCTTCTCCCTCCGCCTGATAATGCAGAAAAAACGCATCCAGAATACCTGTGCGAGAGCTCCGGAAATGCCCGTATTTCCAAGACAGTTCCTTAAGCGCCTGTTGGGCAGATCCACCTTCAAACAGCACAACTAAGCCAGATGCCAAGCCAGCGCGATCTGCGCCAGATTTACAATGCATCAACATTGGAAAATCCAGCTTTTGGTACATATCCGCAAAACGCAGAATTCTGTCCTTATGGGGCGCACCACGGCTTTCAAACGCCATATCTACATGGTGCAAACCAAGGCCGCGCGCCGCATTGCGAGAAAGCGCATCAGACCCACATTTTCTATGCCCACGTAAGTTCACCAGCGTACGCAAGCCCAACCGTTCCATGGCTCTTTTCAAGCGCGCTGGGGTAGGATGGTTACACCGATATACTTTGCCCGGAATAACCGCGTGAAAGTTGGTCCACATCAGGCGGAAAATGGCATGATCTACAAACAGGCTGTCAGTCCAGGCCCGCGCACGGCCAGATGATGAAGAAAGATGGCCGTCAAACACGAAAAACCTCACTACCAAACAGATCGTCTTCTAGCAGGTTTCATGTTCCACCTTCCTCAGTTGCAGTCAATGCAGGAGGAAGGGAAGATGAAGTATCTTCGCTCAGGCAACAAAAAACCCGGCAGGGCAAAGCCATACCGGGTTTTTGTAAATGCACTGACTGGAAAGACGAAAAATCAGACTTTCCGTTCCAGTTGCAGTTCCTTGATACGCCCAATGGCCTTGGCCGGGTTCAGACCCTTCGGGCATGTCTGGGTGCAGTTCATGATCGTACGGCACGCATACAGCTTAAAGGTATCTTCCAACCCATCCAGACGGTCACCCGTATGTTCATCGCGGCTATCGGCAATCCAGCGATAAGCAGCCAGAAGAACGGCTGGGCCTAGATACTTGTCACCATTCCACCAATAGGATGGGCAGGACGTTGTGCAGCAGAAGCACAGAATGCATTCCCACATCCCGTCCAGCTTGGCACGTTCTTCAATGCTCTGCTTCCGTTCAGAATCTGGCGGAGGAGCACTGTCTGCCTGCATCCAAGGCTGGATGGAACGCAACTGCGCATAAGCACCATCCAAATTAGACACCAGATCTTTTACAATTGGCATATGCGGCAGCGGATAGATGCGCACATCGCCCTTGATGTCCTTGATGGGTTTCAGGCACGCAAGCGTGTTTTCCCCATCAATGTTCATGGCGCAGGACCCACAAATCCCTTCACGGCAAGAGCGCCGGAATGTCAGTGTAGGGTCTATTTCGTTCTTGATATGGATGATGGCATCCAGCACCATTGGCCCGATGGTATCCAGATCAAGTTCGTAGCTATCAATAACCGGGTTTTTGTCATCATCCGGGGTCCAACGATAAATCCGGAATGTTCTGACATTTTTTGCCCCGGCTGGAGCGGGAAAGGTTTTACCTTTCCCGATCGTGCTGTTGCGCGGCAGTCTGAGTTCAACCATGTTCGCCTCCCTTTATCGCCCGTTCGTTCCGATAACTCAGTAAACGCGCTTCTTGGGTGGGAAGACCTGCACATCATCGGTCAGGGTCTTCATATGCACCGGACGGTAGGTCAGCTTCACGCCGCCTTTGTCATCCAGCCACGATACGGAATGCTTGAGCCATTCCTTGTCATCACGGTTAGGATAATCATCCCGCGCGTGTGCCCCACGGCTTTCATGCCGCGCAAGGCCGCTTTCCAGCGTGACAGTGGCGTTTGCCAGCAGGTTTTCAAACTCCAGCGCTTCCATCAGATCGCTGTTCCAGATCAGGGAGGAATCTGCCACAGAGATATCGCTCACGCCGGTCCAGATATCGCGAATTTTGTCCACGCCTTCCTGCAGGCTTTCCTGCGTACGGAACACGGCAGCATGTGTTTGCATATCGCGCTGCAAGCGCTCACGCAGAGCAGAAACCTTGGTGCCACCTTTGGCGTAACGCAGCCGATCCAGCCGATCCAGAGCAGCTTCACCCGCACCAGCAGGCAACGGACGCGTAAAGTCTGTTGGCTTCACCACTTCCGCAGCACGGCGGGCCGCAGCACGACCAAACACAATCAGATCCAGCAGAGAGTTTGTGCCCAGACGGTTAGCACCATGCACAGACACACAAGCCGCTTCACCCACAGCCATCAGACCCGGCACAACTGCATCCGGGTTATCCGGGGTTGGGCGCACCACTTCGCCATGAATATTGGTGGGAATACCACCCATATTGTAATGCACGGTTGGCAGAACCGGCACGGGTTCCTTGGTCACGTCCACACCGGCAAAGATACGTGCCGTTTCAATAATACCCGGCAGACGCTGGTGCAGAAGATCAGACCCAAGATGCTCAAGGTGCATCATGATATGGTCTTTTTTCGGACCACAGCCACGGCCTTCCTTGATCTCGATTGTCATGGCGCGGGAAACCACGTCACGCGAGGCCAGATCTTTGGCTGTTGGCGCATAACGCTCCATAAAGCGTTCGCCTTCGGAGTTGGTCAGATAACCACCTTCACCACGGCAGCCTTCTGTCAGCAGGCAACCTGCCGGATAGATGCCAGTGGGGTGGAACTGCACAAACTCCATATCCTGCGTAGGAATACCCGCACGCATGGCCATACCGTTACCATCACCCGTACAGGTATGGGCAGAGGTGCAGGACTGATACGCACGGCCATAACCGCCGGTAGCCAGCACAACCATTTTGGCGTTGAAACGATGGATTGTGCCATCATCCTGGCACCATGCCATCACGCCGCGGCATTCACCTTCCTCATCCATGATGAGGTCGATGGCAAAATATTCGACAAAAAATTCAACATTGTGCTTCAGGCACTGCTGATACAGCGTGTGCAGAATGGCATGGCCGGTACGGTCAGCCGCAGCGCAGGCACGTGGCACAGGCGCCTTGCCGTAATCGCTCATATGCCCACCGAAGGGGCGCTGATAGATCTTGCCATCTTCCGTGCGGGAGAACGGCACACCAAAGTGTTCCAGTTCACGCACAGCAGGCACGGCCTCACGGCACATAAATTCAATGGCGTCCTGATCGCCCAGCCAGTCTGACCCCTTTACGGTGTCATACATATGCCAGCGCCAGTTATCTTCGGCCATGTTACCCAGAGAAGCCCCGATGCCCCCCTGTGCGGCCACGGTGTGGCTACGTGTTGGAAAAACCTTGGTAACGCATGCGGTGCTTAGCCCTGCGGCGCCCATTCCCAACGTTGCACGCAGGCCCGAACCACCTGCTCCCACAACCACAACATCATAAGCGTGATCAACAATTCGGTAAGCTCCCCGTGACGGAGAGGTATTGGCGTTCATCGTGACGGCGCTCCCATTGCGTTCGGCCTGTCAGTCTTTTCAGGTTCGTGCCACAGCGCTTCAGGCTTTGGGGCGCTGGCGGCACAGGCTCTTGATTCTATAAGGCGGTGGCCCGGCTTATTTGGCGGTGCTGCCGCGCACAAACAGCTTGATAACGGCAATTACGCCCAGCAGCCCCAACAGGGAGGTGCCGATTTTAACAAGCAGGCGGGTAGGCAGATGCGCCTTGCCGTGCACGTAATCATCCACAATGACCTGAAGCCCAAGTTGAGCATGGTAGAAAGTGGAAATGATCAGGGCGATCAGCATGGTTGCGTTTACGGGCTTGCTGCCCCACTTCACCACTTCTGCATGATCTGCACCGCCGAGGCGGAACATCTGCACCACAAACCACGTTGAAAGTGGAAGCAGGGAAGCTGCCGTTACACGTTCGGCCCACCAGTGGCCTACACCGGAATGCCCGGCCCCAAGCCCGCGTGCCCGCCCAAGCTGGGAGCGCATGACTTCAATATGAGGAGCAGAAGCATTCATGTCAGGATACCTTTCCTGCTTTGGCGCGGCTGCGTTTGCGACAAATGGAAACAGCCAGAAGGCCAGCTGCCAGAACAGTGCTGACACCAGCGGTAACACCCACGGCTACCGGGCCATCCTTGTTAACTTCCTTTTTGTCGTACCGGTAACCGCTATCCCAGATCAGATGGCGGATACCGCCAACCGTGTGGTACACAACGGATGCCAGCCACCCCAGCAGCACAAGCTGCCCAAGCGGGTTGCCTGTTACCTTGCGCGCCGTGGCAAAGGCCTTTGGCCCCTTGGCCGCGGCCCCAAGCCAGAACACACCCAGTGCTGCACCTGCTGTTGCGATAACGCCCGTAATACGGTTCATGATGGAAAGAACCATGGAAAGGCGATAACGGTAGACCTGTAAATGCGGCGACATGGGCCGCTGAATAAGTCTGCCGTCACTTCGGCTCCCTACATAGAGGGCCTTGCGGATATCCTGCATTGTCTGCCTCGTACCCCGTCTCTATCCCGTAGCGCCGGCTGGATCCGGCGTTTGCATCGTTTTTGTCCTACGCCCCACCCCTCTGGCCGGTCAATTCAACAGACCAACACGAGGCCGAGAGGGGCGGGATTCTCACTCAACCGTGTCTGGGCAGGAGATCGAGAGCAATCATGGTTTCGGCAATCTGCACCGCGTTCAAAGCCGCACCTTTCCGCAGATTATCGGACACACACCAAAATGCGAGACCATTGGGAACTGTTGGATCGACACGAAGGCGTGAAACGTAGGTTGCGTCTTCCCCCACCGAGTCAATCGGAGTCACGTAGCCGCCATCTTCACGCTTATCCAGCACCACAACACCTTCTGCTTCACGCAGGGCTTCGTAGGCACGCTTGATGTCAACAGGTTCCTCAAACTCAGCTACAACAGATTCAGAGTGACCAATAAACACGGGCACACGCACGCAGGTGGCAATTACATCTACATCCGGGTCGAGAATTTTCTTTGTCTCGACTCGCATCTTCCATTCTTCTTTGGTCGCGCCGTCATCCATAAACACATCGATCTGCGGAATGCAGTTAAAGGCGATCTGCTTCTGGAACTGCTCAATCTTCGGCGGGTCATTCACAAAGGTGCCGCGTGTCTGGGCGAACAGTTCATCCATCCCATCCTTACCTGCACCGGAAACAGCCTGGTAGGTGGACACCACAACCCGCTTGAGGGTGAACAGATCATGCAGTGGCTTAAGTGCCACCACCATCTGAATGGTAGAGCAGTTGGGGTTGGCAATAATGTTGCGCTTGATCTGCTTAAGGGCGTTCGGGTTTACTTCTGGCACCACCAACGGCACATCCGGGTCCATACGGAAGTGCGAGGTGTTGTCGATCACCACACAACCTGCTTTGGCAGCAATGGGTGCATATTTTGCAGACACGGAGCCACCGGGGGAAAACAGCCCAACGTCCCATCCCGTGAAATCAAATGTTTCAAGGTTCTTTACTTTCAGAACCTGATCTCCGAACGAAACTTCCCGCCCGGCAGAACGCGGCGAGGCCAGAGCCACAATTTCATCAACCGGAAATTCACGCTCCGCCAGTGTTTTGAGGATTTCACGCCCCACGGCTCCAGTCGCGCCTACAACAGCAACCCGATATCCCATAATCCACCTGCTTTTGATCGTATATATGTAGGCCATATATATGGCCTGATGGCGGCAGACCCTAGACCATTACGCAACCAAATGGAATTGCCCGCCACGGGCAGCTGCCCCGGTGGGCACACGCCCCGCCACTTTTCCTGCTTTCCTCAAGCCTTGCTATCCACCCAAAACCGAAACCCACTGCCATGATCAACCGTTCATGCTCAAGACACGCAGAGCAAGGGGTGTGCCCACTTAAACAAAATTACAATAAATTACTTGAACACTATGACTATATTTTTTGATGCACATCATTGCAGCACCCCTACGCACCGTAGTGTCATAACTTTTGTGCCTCAGGCAGGATGCAAAACCCTGTTCTGACCTTTGCCCAACTTTTACAACAGAGTTTGGAACAGACCGTGACACTTAAAATTGCAATTCTGAAGGAAACGGCAGCCGATGAAAGACGGGTTGCCATGATTCCATCAGTGGCCCAGCGCATTGCCAAACTTGGAGCCTCCTTGGTTCTGGAACAGGGTGGGGGAGCTGCTGCCACTTATACGGATGCAGCATACACACAGGCCGGTGTCACCACAGAAGCGGATCAGCAGAAACTTCTGGGGGATGCTGATATTGTGCTGGCTGTGCAGCCGCCCAGCGTGGAAACGGTAAAAAAAATGAAGCCCGGCAGCCTGCTGGTGTCTTTCATTTACGCCAAAACGGAGCCTGATCTGGTAAAGGCTTTGCGGGATGGCAAGATCACTACATTTGCCATGGAGCTTATTCCGCGCATCAGCCGGGCACAGGCTATGGATGCACTTTCCAGCCAAGCGGCTTTGGCCGGGTATTACGCACCTCTGCTGGGCTGCGTGCACATGCAGAAAATCCTGCCCATGATGACAACAGCCGTTGGCTCACTTCGGGCCGCGCGTGTGTTGGTAATGGGTTTGGGTGTTGCCGGGTTGCAGGCTTTGGCAACAGCGCATCGGCTTGGCGCTGTTTGCGAAGGTTATGATGTGCGCCCCGAAACCAAGGAAGAAGCAGAATCCGTTGGTGCGCGCTTTGTAGATACGGGTGTAGATGCTCGGGGCGCTGGCGGGTATGCACGTGAACTGACACCAGAAGAAAAAACAAAAGTGCGTGCTGCACTCAGCCAACATATTGCACAGGCTGATCTGATTATCACCACAGCAGCTGTCCCCGGCAAACACGCACCACGCCTGATTGATGCAGACCAGTTGGCCGCCATGAAAGAAGGGGCTGTTGTGGTGGATATGGGTGCACCCAATGGCGGAAACTGCGAAGGCACAAAAGCCGGAGAAATTATTAAAGTTGGGCCAGTCACATTGGTAGGTCCCACTAACCTGCCATCCTGCCTGGCAGCTCAGGCAAGTGAGCTTTATGCCAAGAATATCTATAACCTTTTAGAACAGGTCGTGCATGACGGCGTACTGAAACCTGATTTCACGGATGATGTCATCAAAGGCACCACCCTTACGCATGATGGTGCAATAACCAATGATGTCATCAAACAATTTATCGAAAGCGCTCCTGCGGAGAAAGTATCATGATTACCGCAACATCCATGACCTTTATTATCGCTTTATACATTTTCATGCTGGCAGCCTTTACCGGCTATGTGGTGATCAGCCGCGTACCATCCATCCTGCATACACCCCTGATGTCTGGCTCCAACTTCATCCACGGTATTGTGGTTGTTGGTGCGCTGGATGCGTTGTTTAACGCAACCAGCATTTACGGACAGATTATTGGCTTTATTGGGGTTTTTCTAGGAGCAGGTAACGTGATGGGGGGCTATGTGGTAACAGACCGCATGCTTGCCATGTTCCGGCCCAGCCAAAAACCGGCACCTGCCAAAAAGGAACAGCAATAAATGTTTATTGAATACATTGTGGGCCTAAGCGGCCTTATTGCTGCCGGCCTGTTTATTTACGGGCTGAAAGCCATGTCATCCCCTGTTACGGCTGTATCTGGCATTGTAACAGCCGGTTACGGTATGATCTTTGTTATTGCAGCAACTTTTCTCAATTTATTTAACGTAACTGAGGCCGCCAAACCGCACCTTCTGGTAAATGTGGTACTGGCCGTATTAGCTCTGGTTCTGGGTTGCGCATGGGCTGGCTGGCGTGGTCGTACCGTGCAAATGACAGCCATGCCACAGATGGTTGCAATTTTTAACGGTATGGGCGGTGGTTCTGCAGCATGCTTGGCCGCTGTAGAACTTTTAAGCGATGACCCAACATCTCCGCTACACCTTACCATTACCGTTTTGGGTGCGCTTATCGGGTGTATTTCGCTTACCGGTTCCATTATCGCATGGGCCAAGCTGGACGGCCGGATGAAAAAGCCGGTGCGCTTTGGTGGTCAGCGTATTTTCAATGCCGGGGTGTTTCTTGTTGCTCTGGTGTTGGGCGCACTTACGGTCATGCAATATGCCACCCCAATGGGAGAACTCCCGCGGGATCTGTTCTTCCTGACGGCCCTGCTGTTTGGTGTGTGCATGACACTGCCTATCGGTGGTGCCGATATGCCGGTTGTTATTTCGCTCTACAACGCATTTACCGGGTTGGCTGTTGGGCTTGAAGGGTATGTGATGAACAACCCCGCCCTGATGATTGCAGGTATGGTTGTAGGCTCTGCCGGCACATTGCTGACTGTGCTGATGGCCAAGGCCATGAACCGCTCACTCACCAACGTGTTGTTCAGCAACTTTGGTGATAGCACCAGCAGCGCCAAAGGCCCGCAGGGTGAAATGAAATCTGTTGATCCAGCAGATGCTGCCACCACCATGCGTTATGCATCCAGCGTGATCATTATTCCCGGTTACGGGCTGGCCGTGGCACAGGCACAGCAGAAACTTTACGAGTTTGTCAAGATTCTTGTTGCCGATGGTGTGGATGTTAAGTTTGCCATCCACCCCGTTGCTGGCCGTATGCCGGGGCATATGAACGTTCTACTGGCCGAGGCTGGTGTACCATATGACATGATTTATGACATGGATGACATAAATGATAGTTTTGCCACAACGGATGTTGCGCTGGTTATTGGCGCCAACGATGTGGTGAACCCGGAAGCCCTGACCGATAAATCCTCCCCCATCTATGGCATGCCTATTTTGAATGCTTACAAAGCACATCAGGTGTTTGTCATTAAACGTGGTACGGGCGTGGGGTATTCCGGCGTGCAGAACCCTCTCTTCTTCCAGAAGAACTGCACAATGGTATTTGGAGATGCACAGGCTGTGCTTTCCAAAATGGTTGAAGCTGTCAAAAGTCTTGGCGGCTCCTGAGCATGACAAGGGCGAGGCTTATTCCTCGCCCTTTTTTATTTCTCATATCTGTTTGTAAAATAAAGGAAGCATATCATGTCCGGAAAAATGAAAGCCGCTGTGGTTCATGAATTTGGCAAACCACTGACCATTGAAGAACTGGACATTCCCACCATTAAACCTACCCAGATTTTGGTTAAAATGATTGCCTGCGGCGTGTGTCATACAGATTTGCATGCCGCCAGCGGAGACTGGCCCAAAAAACCACATCTGCCCTTCATTCCCGGCCATGAAGGTGTTGGCACGGTTGTGCAGGTTGGCAGCGAGGTAGATTGGGTAAAGGAAGGTGATGTTGTGGGTGTGCCCTGGCTGTATTCTGCCTGCGGCCATTGCGAACACTGCCTGGCAGGCTGGGAAACCCTTTGCCCGAAGCAGGAAGAAACTGGCTATTCCGTAAACGGCTGCTTTGCCGAATATGTGGTGGCAGACCCTAACTACATTGCTCATCTCCCCAAAGGCGTAGATCCCGTAAAAGTTGCCCCCGTACTATGCGCCGGCCTGACCGTTTATAAAGGCCTGAAAATGACAGATACGCGCGCAGGGAACTGGGTTGCCATTTCTGGCGTTGGGGGGTTAGGCCAAATGGCCGTGCAGTACGCCGTAGCAATGGGGCTGAATGTTGTGGCGGTAGATATTGATGATGAAAAACTGGCAACCGCCAAAAAGCTTGGTGCAACGTACACCGTGAATGCCAGAAATACAGACCCGGCAGCATTTATGCAGGAAAAGGTTGGGGGCGTACACGGTGGATTGATCACCGCTGTTTCCACCAAAGCATTTTCTCAGGCTATGGGTTATGTGCGGGCAGGGGGCACTTTGGTGCTAAATGGCCTGCCGCCGGGAGATTTCCCAATTTCTATCTTTGACATGGTCATGAATGCCATTACCATTCGCGGCTCCATAGTAGGCACACGGCTGGACATGATTGAAGCTCTTTCCTTCTTTGCGGAAGGGAAGGTAACATCTGTCACCACAACGGATCGGATTGATAACATCAACGCAATTTTTGATGCGCTCAAGAACGGTCGGGTGGAAGGCCGCGTGGTTCTGGACTTCCGCAACTGAGCAACTCCTAATCTCAGAAACAAAAGAAGGGTTATTCTGATGGCTTATGCAACAATCAATCCCTTCACCGAAGAGCAGGTGAAGACATTCCCCACCGCCACAGATGCGGAAATTGAAACAGCGGTTGGCAAGGCTGATGCCGCTTTCCAGAAATGGAAAAACTTCTCCCATGCAGATCGTGCACGCATTCTGCAGAAAGCAGCTGACCTGCTGCGCGAAAATCTGGATGAGTATTCCAAGCTGCTGACCCTTGAAATGGGCAAGCGCTTTGCTGAAGCTCAGGCAGAAACGGAACTATCCGCTGCTATTTTCGAATACTACGCCAAGAACGCTGAAAAGCTGCTGCAGCCGCAAGACCTGCCCGTAGCAGACCCGCAGGAAGGCCGCGCCAAACTGGTGTACGAACCGCAGGGAATCATTGTTGCGATCGAACCTTGGAACTTCCCGTTCTATCAGGTTGCCCGCATTATCTCCCCTCAGCTTTCCGCCGGTAACACTGTTATCCTGAAGCACGCTTCCAACGTGCCGCAGTGTGCTGCTGCCATGGAAAAACTGATGCTGGATGCCGGGCTGCCAGAAGGAGGCTTTATCAATCTGTATCCGTCCCACGCACAGCTTGCCACGGTTATTCAGGACCCACGCGTACGCGGCGTTGCCCTTACAGGTTCTGAAGGTGCAGGTGCCAAAATTGCTGCTACAGCCGGTGGCGCACTTAAAAAGTGCATCATGGAACTGGGTGGCTCTGATGCGCTGATCGTGCTGAACGATGCAGACATTGAAAAAGCCGCCAAATGGGCTGTTTTTGGCCGCCACTGGAACGGCGGGCAGGTGTGCGTTAACGCCAAGCGCATGATTGTGGAAGACGGTGTTTACGACAAGTTTGTAGAGCTGTACCGCAAAGGCGTGAGCGCCCTGCGTATGGGTGATCCGATGGACCCCAACACCACCATGCCGCCGCTTTCTTCCCGCGGGGCTGTAGAAGACCTGAAAAAGCAGGTTTCTGAAGCTGTGGCACACGGTGCAAAAGCAGAAGAAGTTCCGCTGGAAATGCCCAACAAAGGCTGTTTCTTCCGCCCTGTTATTCTGACAGATCTGGATGAAAGCAACCCGGCACGCCGTTGGGAATTCTTTGGTCCGGTTACCATGCTGTTCCGCGCAAAAGACGCAGACCATGCTGTGGAAATCGCCAATGATTCCCCATACGGTCTGGGTGGCTCCATCTTCTCTCAGAACGAAGAAAAAGCAACTGAACTGGCCCGCAAGATGGACACCGGCATGGTGTACATCAACCACCCAACAATGGTGAAAGCTGATCTGCCGTTTGGTGGTGTGAAGCGTTCTGGCTTTGGCCGTGAGCTGATTGACCTTGGCCTGAAAGAATTCGTCAACACCAAGTTGATCGATATCGTGGACATTGACGCACCGTTCTAATAGGCGCGCTTCAACCCAACAAAAAAGGCGGAGGGAAATTTCCCTCCGCCTTTTTTATACCGTGTAACGGCAAATTTTTTTAATTACTGCGGCACAACCTGTGCAAAAGCCCAATCCAGCCAAGGCAGTAGGGCACGCACATCTGCCGCTTCTACCGTAGCACCACCCCAGATACGCAGGCCCGCAGGAGCATCACGGTAACTGGCCAGATCAAACCCAATGCCTTCTTCGGCCAGAATGGTCAGCATCTTTTTAACTGTTTTGGTCTGCTCTTCGCGCTCAAGAGCCAAGAACCACGGGGCAACAATACGTAGGCAAATTGCTGTTGAGGAACGCTCTTCACGCTTCTGAGCCAGAAATTCTACCCAGTCCGTTTTTTCCACCCACATGGTCACTTCAGCCAGATTGGCCTGGCTGCGTGCTTTCAGCCCTTCCAAACCACCGGCACCTTCAGCCCATTTCAGGCTGTCCAGCGCATCTTCTACGCACAGCATGGAAGGTGTGTTGATGGTATCACCCCGGAAGATACCTTCAATCAGACCATTCTTGTTCGTCATACGGAAGATTTTAGGCAGTGGACGTGGAGCCTGAAAACTTTCCAACCGCTGCACAGCCTTGGGGGAAAGGGCGATCATGCCGTGGGCGGCTTCACCCCCCAAAGCTTTCTGCCAAGACCATGTCACCACATCCAAGCGGTCCCACGGCAAATCCATTGCGAACGCGGCAGAAGTGGCATCACAGATCACCAGCCCATCATGCTGCGCTGGAATGGCATCTGCTGAAGGAATACGCACACCAGAGGTGGTGCCATTCCATGCCAGCACCACATCATGGTTCCAATCAACCTGCGTCATATCTGGCAGACTGCCATATTCGGCTTTCAAAACCCGTGTGTTTTCCAGCTTAAGCTGGGTAACAATATCTTGCGCCCATAGTGCTGAGAAACTTTCAAACGCCAGCACATCTACCGGGCGTTCCCCCAACATGGACCACAAGGCCATTTCCACCGCACCGGTATCAGAAGCAGGCACGATACCTACGCGCCAACCTTCTGGCACACCCAGAATGGCGCAGGAGCGGTCTATAACTTCTTTCAGCCGTGCACGCCCTTCTGCAGAGCGATGCGAACGCCCTACCAACGCATTTGCCAGCGTCGATACATTCCAACCCGGCCGCTTTGCGCACGGGCCAGAAGAAAAGCATGGATTAAGGGGACGGCTGGCCGGACGAGGAAGAACGGATAAGGAAGCGGCTGTCATAACCTTGGCCAGAATAGGGGGGAGAAGAAATCTGGTGCGAGAGAGGGGACTCGAACCCCTAAGCCCTTTCGGGCGGTCGATTTTGAGTCGACTACGTCTACCAATTCCGTCACTCTCGCAGCGTGGCCCTTTTCCTATCAGCAAATTGCCGCCGGGAAAAGAGGCATGCATGCTTTATCGGCACACTCTTTTTGTACCATCAGAGGCAATATAGGTGCCTGTCTGGGTATCAAAGCATGCATTTTGCACACAAGAATTGCCAGAAGAAAGTGGCTGCGGGTAATTTTGCACACCCATCGCCATATTTTCACGCGCAGCAGTTCCGCACAGCGGTGTGTTCAACGGTGCAGAAGGGTCATTCGTCAAATGGCTGTCATTCGTTGCAGACGGCTCGGTTGTCAGGCCCGGCGCAAAGCTTTGTGGCGGAATACGATGCCCCTGCTGAGGCGCACACCCTGCCAGTAGCCCTCCCGCCAGACACAGGCTGACAACACCAACAGAAAAACGGATGGACATGCGCTTTCTTCTTTCCTGACAGCGCGGACCGCTCCGCCCGCGTGGTTTGTATTGGCCGATCATAAACCTGATTGGCATTGCAGCTCAACTCAGCCTGTTACAGTTCCAGCACGCCTTGCTTTGGCTGGTGTGTGCCATCACCAATCACAGCCGGGCGGGCACCATCACCAAATGTCAGTTCTACGCGTTCGCCATCACGTAATTGTCCAGCACTGGTCACTGGCCGCCCCTCCGCCGTAACAAGCGCATACCCACGGGCCAACACAGCGCGGGGAGAAACAGCTTCCAACTGCCCGGCAATGCCTGCAAGAGCTGTCCGTCTTTCCCGCACCAAGGCTTGTAATGGAGCTGGAGATATCCGTAGGCGGCCCAACCGGGCATCCTGCCTTTGGAATGTATGTGCCATGCTAGCTTGCAACATGTTCGCCAGCACAGCCAAACGGGTGCGCCGCCCTGCCAATAAGGCTTCAACCGCAGGCATATGGCGTTCAACTGCAACCAGATCTGCTTTCCGCCGCTGCACCAAAGCGGGTAGGGCAACATCTAGCCTACGGCCTCTATCATCCAGCTGCATACGTGCTGTCTGCAACAGGCTAGGCAGATCCGGCATGGCAGAAGATGCACGATCCAGCCTTAAGCGTGCGGTTTGCAGCAGGCGAGAAAGCGCACCCAGTGCCCGTGCGTTACGGTGTTCTATATCTGCCAGAAGTTCCGTGCGCACTGGCACGGCCATTTCTGCAGCGGCTGTGGGTGTTGGCGCACGCCTGTCTGATGCAAAATCAATCAGGGTTGTATCTGTTTCATGCCCTACGGCAGAAATCAGCGGAATGGTACACGCAGCCGCTGCTCGTACTACGGCTTCATCATTAAAAGCCATCAGGTCTTCTAGTGATCCACCGCCACGCGCCACAATCAGCACATCCGGCCGTGGCACTGTGCCTTGGCCATCAAGCTGAGAAAACCCATCAATAGCCGCGGCAATACGGGCGGCTGCGCCTTCCCCCTGCACGGGCACGGGCCAGACAATCACAGGCCGCGGAAAACGCCTTTGCAAAGTTGTGCAGATATCATGCAGCACAGCGCCTTGAGGTGATGTTACCACCCCGATCACGCGCGGCAAAAGTGGAATGGCTTTTTTACGGGCTGTATCAAACAGCCCTTCTTCTGCCAGCCTGATGCGCAGGCGCTCAATACGGGCCAGCAAAGCGCCTTCGCCCGCATATTCCATCCGCTCTACAACAAGCTGATAGCTGGAACGCTCACCATATGCCGAGATCTTACCGGTGGCGATAATCTCCACCCCGTTTTCCGGCGCCAGACCAAGGCGGGACACCGAACCACGCCATACCACGCCAGAAATTTTGCCCCGCTCATCCTTGAGCGAAAAATACACATGGCCGGAGGGGTAGCGTTTAAGTTCCGTAATTTCGCCACGCACACGCACGCGGCTGAACGTGCCCTCCAGCGTGCGCCGGATAGCCCCCGAAATTTCTGAAACGGTAAACTCCGGCACATTGTTGCTGGCCGATGGAATGTCAAACTGTTCGGTCATGCGGCTAACCTATGCTACAGACGCTCGCCCTGAAAAGAGCAGAACATCAAGATGCAGGAGAAAACAATGCGGGTACTTCTGGTTGGATCTGGCGGCAGGGAGCATGCGCTGGCCGCAACACTTGCCCGTTCTCCGGAACTTTCAGCCCTGTTTATCGCACCCGGCAACCCCGGCACAGCAGAAGTTGGGGTAAATGTGCCCATTGGTGCACAGGATGTTCCTGCTCTTGTGCAGTTTGCTCTGGAACAAAAAGTCGATCTGGTTATTCCCGGCCCGGAAGCCCCATTGGTGGCAGGGCTGGCCGATGCCTGCGCCCGCGCCAAACTGGCCTGTGCCGGCCCCACGCAGGCTGCTGCCCGGCTTGAAGGCAGCAAAAGCTTTACCAAGGAAATCTGCTACGCTGCCAACATTCCCACAGCGCAGGCAGAACGTTTTACAGATGTAAACGCTGCCTTGACCTATGTGCGTGAAAAAGGCGCACCCATTGTTATCAAGGCCGATGGTCTGGCAGCCGGAAAAGGCGTTGTGGTGGCCACCACACTGGCTGAAGCCGAAAGCGCTGTGCAAGACATGATGGCTGGCGGCTCACTTGGTGATGCAGGCCGCTGCGTGGTGATTGAAGATTGCCTTGTAGGTGAAGAAGTCTCTCTTTTTGCATTCTGCGCAGGTGAGACAGCAACGCTGATTGGCGCTGCCCAAGACCACAAACGCATTGGAGATGGAGATACCGGCCCCAATACCGGCGGAATGGGCGCTGTTTCTCCGCCAAAAGGTTTTGGTCGGGCAGAACAGGAAGCTGCGCTTGATCTGCTGGTACGCCCCATGCTGAAGGAGATGGTGCGCCGTGGCACGCCTTTCCGGGGTGTTATTTTTGCCGGCCTGATGCTGACAGATAGTGGCCCGCAGCTGATAGAATATAACGTAAGATTTGGTGACCCGGAAGCCGAAGCATTGTTGCCACGCCTTACTTCTGATCTTCTTCCGGCTCTCAAGGCTCTTGCAGAAGATCGGCTGGATACCGCACCTGTCACATTTTCAGATCAAGCATCCGTTTGCGTTGTGATGGCAGCGCGCGGCTATCCTGGTGCGCCTGAAAAAGGTGCTGTTATTTCTGGTGTTGAAGATGCCAACAAACTGCCTGATGTGCAGGTCTTTCAGGCTGGCACCAAGCTGAATGCAGCAGGGGAACTTGTTGTAGCCGGAGGACGCGTACTGGTTGTTTGCGCCTTGGGAGACACCGTGAAACAGGCGCAGGAACGCGCTTACGAAGGCGTTAAGGCTATTTCATGGGATGGCGCAACATGGCGCACAGATATTGGTAACCGCGCCCTTTAAACAGCTTTAAATAACAGTCCTTGGCCATGCAGACCGGCTTCTGTTTGGCTAAGGGCTTGCTGTTTAGCAGGGCCGCCCCAAAACCAAGGCATCTGAGCCATCTTCATAATACTTTTTGCGCAAACCCAATTTTTCAAAACCCTGTTTTTCATAAAGGGTTCTGGCAGATTGATTATTTACTGAAACTTCCAAAAACAGGGTTTGCGCCCCTTTGTGTTGCGCAACCTGAGCACACCATGCCAACAACTGTTGGGCCAAACCGCGTTTTCTATACTCTGGTAATACGCAAACTGTTAGAATCTCTGCTTCATCCACCACACTTCGTAACATGATAAAGCCGGCAGGGTGATCTTTCACCATCACAATACCTGCATGCACTCCCGGAGATAATAGCAAAGCCGTTATGGCTGCTTGATCCCACTGGGCACCTGTATTGAAGCATTGCGTATGCATGCCGGCCAATAGCTGTGCATGTGCAATGCTTGCTTCCCATACATGCACGGTCAAACTGGTTGGGCCCGTAAGCCATCTGCCGGCAATTTGGCTTCTGGCGGATCTACATACAGCGGAACAGGATCTCGCGGAGGGAGCTTTCCCCTGTGGCGCTTTAATGCTGCACCGGCAATTTGCTCTGGCGTTGGCATGCATAGTGGACTGTGAATAGCATGTGAGAAAGAAAGAGCCTCACTGGCATCACCTGCCACCAACCAACTACCTTCTGGTGCCTGCCAATGAGCTATCATAACTGCGCGCACATGCTGAGCATCTTCAACAAATACCCGGCCACGCCGTGCCGGTGTAACCACTAGCCACCCTTGTAACTCTGGGTGATGCTGCAATTCTGCATTCAATGCAGGAGCCAAAGCTTCAGCCCGCGTTACGCCCACCAATGGGCACCCGGCACCCAGCGCAAACCCTGCAGCTACAGCGCAAGATGCGCGCAGGCCAGTAAAAGACCCAGGGCCGACAACTACAGCTACAAGATCTGGTTGTATGCCAGTTCCTGCACCCCAACCTGTTTTTTGCAAAACTGTATCGGCAAGAAGGTTAATGCTCTCTGCTGCCTGCTTACCTGCCACTACCTCTGCACTCAGCACAGAAAGCTTATCACCTTCGGCCAGAACGCAAGCGGCCATCCCGCAAGCAGATTCTCCTGCCGGGCTACCATCCAGAACCAGAATACGCTGCACCATCATGGAATCACGCAACAGGCTTCTTCAAACGCCAAACGTGGGGCACGTGGGAGCTGATTTTCAAAATCTCCATACCCAAGGCACAGTAGAAAGTTTGCACGCCAGCCTTGTTCAGCCAGAAAAGCGTCTTCCACCAAAGCCTGATCGAACCCGGAAATTGGCAGAGCATCAAGCCCAAGGGCACGAGCTGCCATAATCATATAAGCCCCTTGCAGCGTACCGTTCCGAAAGGCGGTTTCCTCTGCCAACCCAACGTCTGATGCAAACCATGAACGCAAGTTTTCCTGCGGGCACAAACGCGGCAACTGCTCAAAAAACAACGGGTCATGCGCAACAATGGCAATAACAGGCGCCCCCATTACCCGATTGACGTTGCCCTCAGACAAAGCAGGACGCAACCGCTCACGCCCATCTGAACCGGTAATGAAAACAAACCGGGCTGGGCTGCAATTACCGGATGTAGGCCCCATTTTTGTGAGATCATAAAGCTGGCGCAGCAAATCTTCTTCGATTGTGCGAGTTGTCCAGCGGAGGGGCGTACGCGCCTTTCTGAAAAGGAGATCCAGCCCGTTTTCATCCAGCATATGTATCTTGCCCTGTCTTGCGTCTATCATTGAAAGGGCAGGCATAAAAAAACACCTGCCTGCTTTCTATGCCACGCTTTGGTGCGCGACAAAAGCAGACAGGTGCAGCACTTAGTCTACTTGTTCGACAGAAACCACTTCTGGCACGTAATGGCGCAGCATGTTTTCTACGCCATGTTTAAGCGTTGCGCGGGAAGATGGGCACCCAGAGCACGCGCCCTGCATGGTCAAGCGCACGATGCCATTGCGATAACCACGGAAAACAATATCCCCGCCATCACCCGCTACGGCTGGACGCACACGCGTATCCAGCAGCTCCTTAATCTGCGTAACAATTTCTTCGTCTTCGGGGGCAATGGCATCTTCTGTAACAGCTACGCCTTCTGCCACGACAGGGTGCCCGGCCACAAAATGATCCATAAGAGTGGACAGAATTTGAGGGCGTAGTTCTTCCCAATCTTCGGAATCTGCTTTTGTTACAGAAACAAAGTCGTTCCCCAAAAATACGCGGGAAACACCGGGAAGAGCAAACAAAGCTTCCGCCAAAGGAGAACGGCCAGCTACGGCATCGGCATCAATAAAATCAATGGTGCCAGCGTCCCCCATAACTGCCTGCCCGGGCAGAAATTTGAGCGTAGCAGGATTGGGTGTGCCTTCGGTTTCTATAAACATGACCAGTTGAGCCTGAGTAATGAGGAAAGAGAACTTGTTATCTTTCAGTTGGCATTAGAATGCGTACGAAACAAGTCCTGTATTCAAAGAAAAACGGTTCTTCTTAGGTGAATTCGCTTTGAATAATCAACTTTCCTTAATTTTACATGGCAGAATGTTTGCCTTGCTCTTTGGCAAATCTGCCATGCAGTTATGAAGCAGAAGGTAACCCAATTTAAAGCAGACCTTAACTGCGTAATGATTGCTCTTGCTGCAGCTTCTTCCTTAACGCAGGATCATGGGCATAAATGTACAAACCTTTGACTGCCCTTGTCATGAGCACATTGATGGCATTGAGCATGATCTGCTCCTTCACCTGCTCTGGTTGGGCCAAGCCATCCTTACCTGCAAAAGCTGCACCATCTTCATAACGTGTGGGGTCCAGGCGCAAGCAATCTGCTTGTGCATCATACGTAACAGATGGGCCCAGAATGAGCCCTACATAATTCAGATCAAACCCCTGCACGGTATAAACAGATCCAACCTCATTGATTGTATCGGGTCGTTCTGCCCAAGGCAGTTTTTCATCTGGCTTTGAGAGATCCCACCGCAGGTGGAAACGTCCTTCATCAATAAAGTGCTCTTTGCCATCCAATCTGTAAGGATAATCATAAGTTGCAACGATACGTGACAATCCGCACTGGTTATTTTTCTGTTTGATTAACTCGTACATTTCTTGAGTATCATCAAAACATCTAAAATCAAAATCCTGCTTTTTTGGGAAGGGTGTCACTTTTTTTGCACAGAAATTTTTTATCCATTCCAAAACATCTGTATTTGCATGCATACGAAACTGATCTGTCAGATAAAAGGTTTTTACCGGAAACCCACTTATAATTTCCGAAAGTGTATTTTTATTCCAATAACTTTTAAACTTCAAAACCTGTTTTTCATCAAAAACAAGGATAACAATCCTGGCAAGCTTTATAATCTCTTCAAGATGATTGTTTTGGTTAAATCTATTGTATTTATCAGGACGCGTTAAAAGAAGATGTGCTTCATCAATGAGCACAACATCAGCTCTCTTTTTTAATTTATTCATTTTATTGATAAATGTTGTTGGGCGCTCAAAATCCTTTTTCCTGATATACGGAAAATCTTCTGATATATTTGTATACAGCTTCATCATTTCAGGATGATTCACAATAAGGTAGTTTTCCTTTCCAGAAAAACAGTCTTCATCCTGAGAGCTTCTGGACATGCGCTGCAAATCATTAAATATAGAATTTATAACAAGGCTTTTTCCTGTTCCGGCATCACCTTCAATAACAAAAATAGCGTGTTCATCTTTTTGGTGGGCTTTGCAAAACTCAAGAATATCTTGTTTTAATAAAGTCTGTGTGGGCGATAGTTTTTGAAAGGGTGAAAGCTTCTTTCTTGCATTATTATCTTCAATAACTTCGTTTTGAAAAGCAGACATATCTTTTTTCCTTACCTCATAAAAAAAGCCTTTCTTGGAAACAAGAAAGGCTTTTTCAAAAACATTCTTAGATTTAAATCCTTAACGCAAGATACCTGTATGACCAATGCAATACCGGCCTGGTTGCGGCCACACAGTGAGACCATGAGGTTCTGCACCGACAGGGATTTTGATCATGGAACCATCATCGGTATTGATTTTGTAAACAACATCATCAAACCGGCCTGACAGCCATAGGCTTTTACCATCTGCACTTACATTTCCCATATCTGGGCTACCGCCACCGGGAATAGGCCAATCAGCTACAATCTTATTGGTTGCAAAATCAATAACTGTAACACCACCTGCCTTACTGTGCGGTTTACCATGAATTTTATGAGATCCACGGTTGGCAACATACATTTTTGTACCATCGCGGCTGGGGTACAAACCGTGTGTACCTACACCTGTATGAATAAAACCTGTTTCCTTAAATGTATCGCCATCTACAAGGAAAATACCATCTGCCATCATATCAGCAACGTAAAAGGTTTTTCCGTTTGGAGAGATCAGAATATCCTGCGGCATGCCACCACTGGAAAGGGCAAGATAGCCCAGAACTTTTTTGTTTACTGTGTCAACTTTCACAAGGTGACCACCAAATTCACATGTGAAAATGGCATAGCGTCCATCAATTGAAAAATCTGCATGGTTCACGCCCTTACATTGCGGAACTTCAACAGATTCCTGCAAAGCCATTGTATGCGGATCACGAAAATCCAGCCGTTTGCGGGCTTCTGCGACCACAATGGCCGATTTGCCATCTGGCGTAAAATACATGTTGTAAGGATCATCCACCTGCACAGCAGGGCCGGGCTTGGCTGTACGGGGGTCTATTGGCGTCAGGCTACCGTTTGTCGTGCCTTCGGCATTGTTAGTAACCCATAATGTCCGCAAATCCCACGAAGGCACAACGTGTTGCGGGCTTTTACCAACAGGAAAACGATCCACGACTTTTGATGTCGCAGGGTCAATCACCGAAACATCATTGGAACGTAGGTTTGGCACATAAACACGTGCCGGATCTTGTGCCACTTCCGGTGAGATATTTCCCGCCCGTGTTTCACTATAAAGGTTACTTGGATCAATAACGGGAGGCATACCCGGAATTGTTTCAATTTTTGTAGCTGAAGTTGCTGCATTTTGCGGAACAGGCGTAGAAGCCGGTGCAGGAATTTCAGCTACTGGCTGCTGCACCGATGGGGCAGGTTGCGTAGCATCTTGGGCAAACGCCACTGTTCCAGTGCTCATCACCGCAGCTAAAGCCGTTGCCGCTATCAAATAGGCTTTGGAAGCCATTACACTATACCTCATTATCTCTGGCACCATGATTTATCTATTATATCAGGTTCGATTTATCATGGTGCCCTAATAAGGTCTATTCTAATCTTTTTTAAGTAGAGAACCTATGTTCTATTCTGTAAAATAACTTACACTTATTTATTTCGTGCATCGTTAATAGCAGAAACTGCCGCAGTAATCTGCATATTAACCCCGACCAGCCCTAAACTGGCCGATGCTTTGCGCGGGTCCCCTCCATAAATACCTTGCGCGCTTGATGGCGAACCAGATTTTTGTAACGCATCCAGCCTTACCATTGTTGGATCAATAGCCAGCATCAGTGATGTGTCACTTATATCTGCGTGCATACCAACATCTTTTGCATATCCATGCTGGCTGAGCCATTGAGTATACTGATGCGGTATAACGCTATAATATTGCTTTACATAAAGAGCCTGCGCCTGTGTGCCAGACCATTCCTTATTCAGTTGCGTGGCAACTTTATCCAAAGATTTCTGATAACCACCATGATCGCCTATAAAAACGATCAGACGAAACCCCTGAACCTGAAAACTTTTTGCAGCAGATGCTATCAATTTTTCAAAAACATCTGTCGGAACAGTAATGGTTCCCGGAAACTTCATATGCGAAGTGCGGGGAGATATCCCTCCTTCTGGAACATATGAAACAACCGGTGCTACAAGAGTTTTTCCAGATTTCTCCGCTATTCTTTGCGCTATTTCCATCACACGCGTGTTATGCTTGCCAACCGCAATATAAGGCCCACTCTGTTCTGTTCCACCAACAGGAATAATAAGAGTTGTTATTCCACAGGAAATATCAGACTGGATTTCTGTCCATGTCTGTTTTTCAAACAAAACAGAAGAAGGAATGGCAGAACAAGATGTTTCTGCCACTGCACTATAAGTTTCTGCTCCGTTTGCAACCAGAGCAGAAAACCCAATACCAGCCAAAGCCAAAAACTGCTTTTTCATTATTTCTTCACTAACAGCGGAGCAAGAAACCGGCCTGTGTAACTTTCCGGACATGCAGCAATATCTTCTGGCGTGCCTTCGGCAACAATCTGCCCGCCGCCATCACCACCTTCGGGGCCAACGTCTATAATCCAGTCTGCCGTTTTAATAACTTCAAGGTTATGTTCGATCACCACAACTGTGTTTCCCTGATCAACAAGGGCATGCAAAACCTCCAGAAGTTTTCTTACATCTTCTGTATGTAGGCCTGTTGTTGGTTCATCAAGAATATACAGGGTACGCCCCGTTGCCCTACGCGCCAGTTCCTTGGAAAGTTTAACGCGCTGTGCTTCGCCACCAGAAAGAGTAGTCGCCTGCTGGCCCAAAGCGACGTATCCCAAACCAACTTTTTGCAGAATGGCCAATCTATCGCGAATACGAGACTGAGCCGAAAAATAGGGTAAGGCTTCATCCACACTCATGGCCAGCACATCTGCAATGGATTTGCCACGGAACTTGATATCAAGTGTTTCACGGTTATAGCGCTGTCCTTTACAGGCATCGCACGTTACAAACACATCTGGCAGAAAGTGCATTTCAATTTTGATAACACCATCACCCTGACATGCTTCACAACGCCCACCTTTCACATTGAAGGAAAAGCGGCCGGGTTTGTAACCCCTTGCTTTACTTTCTGGCAGTTCCGCAAACCAGTCTCTTATGGGTGTAAAAAGATCTGTGTAGGTTGCTGGGTTGGAACGTGGCGTACGCCCTATAGGGGATTGGTCAATATCAATAATCTTGTCTAACAGTTCCATCCCCTTGATACGCTTATAAGGCTCTGGCGATGTACCTGCTCCCATCAACTGGCGAGAAAGTGCTTTATAGAGCGTATCAATAACCAGAGTGGATTTTCCGCTACCAGATACACCGGTGACGCAGGTAAATGTACCAAGCGGGAAGCGGGCCGTTACGTTTTTCAGATTATGCCCGGTAGCACCTTCAACAGTTAGAACTTTCTTTTTATTTATCTTCCGTCGTTCAGCAGGAACATCAATCTTCTTGCGGCCGGAAAGATAAGCACCTGTTAAACTATCGGGCGATTTGGCAACCTGCGCTGGCGTACCTTGGGCAACAACATTACCCCCATTTACACCTGCACCTGGCCCCATATCTACAAGCCAGTCTGCACTCCTGATAGCATCTTCATCATGTTCAACAACAATCAGTGTATTTCCAAGGTTTTTCAAACGCTGCAACGTGCCAAGCAGACGTTCATTATCGCGCTGATGCAGACCAATAGAGGGTTCATCCAGAACATATAAAACACCTGTCAGACCAGAACCAATCTGACTGGCAAGGCGAATACGCTGGCTTTCCCCCCCAGAAAGGGTTGCTGAACTTCTTGAAAGAGTGAGATATTCCAACCCTACGTCATCAAGAAACTTCAAACGTTCCAGAATCTCACGCAGAATACGGCGTGCAATTTCGGCCCTTTGCGGCGTAAGCGTTGGTAAAACCGTATCAAACCAGTCCAGAGCTTGCCCTATGGGTAAATCCGTGGCTTGCGCAATATTTTTCCCTGCCACACGCACAGAAAGAGCCTCTGGGCGCAACCGTGCACCTTCACACACATGGCAAGATTTTTCTGACTGATATCTGGAAAGTTCTTCTCTTACCCACATACTTTCTGTGGTACGCAAGCGTTTTTCCAGGCTTTTAATCACGCCTTCAAATGGTTTGGAAACAACGTAGCTTTTCCTGCCATCTTTATAGGTGAAATCTACATTTTCTGGAGTACCATAAAGAATACCGTTTTGTACATTTTCTGGAAGATCTTTCCATGGTGTGTCCATGCTTACAGAAAAATGCTGTGCCAAACTTTCCAGCGTCTGCTCCAGCAATGGAGATTTTGCATCTTTCCATGGCGCTATAGCACCTTTAGCAAGACTTAATGTTTCATCTGGCACAACAAGATGCGGATTGAAGTAGGTTTCCACCCCGATACCGTCACATGCCGGACAAGCACCTTGAGGTGCATTAAAAGAAAAAAGCCGAGGTTCAATTTCTTCCAGTGTAAACCCACTTACCGGGCAAGAGAAATGTGATGAAAAAACAAGTTTTTCTTTTTCTTTGCTTTCATCTTTAGAAACCTCTTCAGCATACACAATACCATCAGAAAGTTCTAAAGCGGTTTCCAGACTATCAGCAAGGCGCGTTTCAAGCCCTTCCTTGACCACAACACGATCCACCACAACTTCTACAGTATGGCGTAACTTTCGGTTCAGGCTTGGAACATCATCAATCTCATAAAGTGTTCCATCCACTTTTACACGTGTAAAACCTTTACGTTGAAGCTCTGCCAGTTCCTTCCGGTATTCTCCCTTTCTGTCACGAATAACAGGGGAAAGAAGCATCAGGCGTGTGCCCTCCGGCAACGCCATAATACGGTCAACCATTTGGGTAACTGTTTGTGCTTCAATTGGCAGGCCGGTAACAGGAGAATACGGCACACCCGCCCGCGCCCATAACAGACGCATGTAATCATAAATTTCCGTAACAGTACCAACTGTGGAACGCGGGTTTTTAGATGTTGTTTTCTGTTCAATAGAAATGGCAGGGGAAAGACCTTCAATGGAATCTACATCTGGCTTACCCATCAATTCCAAAAACTGACGCGCATAGGCAGAAAGGCTTTCCACATAGCGGCGCTGCCCTTCAGCGTAGATTGTATCAAACGCCAAGGAAGATTTGCCGGACCCGGAAAGCCCTGTCATGACTGTCAGCTTATCCCGTGGAATATCAATATCCACGTTTTTGAGGTTATGAACCCGTGCGCCGCGCACCCGGATACTTTGCTGACCGGAAAAATCTGATTTTTTCATGTAAGAAATCTGCCGCCGTTCCTGTTTTGTCCTAGTATGCCGCCTAAGGCCACCTTCATGCAATGCGTGATAAGGCGACGGCAGCCATTGTCTTTAATCTGATATGGGCAAGCCATGCCCTAATTGCCATTGCGCATCATGCTCTGATTGACCATCTAGAACATATAAACAGATAAAAGCCGGCCAGAAGGATATTATCCATACTGACCGCAGCATTGGATTAAGGATACAAGAACATATGGAACACCTTCTCGGCCAGCCGCAATCTGCTACACAAAACGGCGCAACATCTCCTCAGAACACGGCTCCTGTAATTACAGACGGGTCTCAAGCCACATTCATGCAGGATGTGATTGAAGCAAGCCGTTCTGTTCCTGTTCTTGTTGATTTCTGGGCAGACTGGTGCGGCCCCTGCAAGCAGCTTGCCCCGGTGCTGGAAAAGGTAGTGACAGCAGCGCGCGGCAAAGTGCGCTTGGTTAAAATTGATATCGAAGCAAACCGTGCACTGGCAGGACAGCTTGCTCAGGTTGGCTTGCCGTTACAGTCCATTCCACTGGTTGCAGCCTTTTGGAAAGGGCAGATTCTGGATCTGTTCCAGGGTGCTTTGCCGGAAAGCGAAATCAAGAAGTTTGTCGAAAACATTCTAAAAAGTAGTGGTGGTGGCATTCTGCCCGCAACAGAACAACTGCGTGAAGCAGATGTGGCGCTGGAAACAGAAATGCCAGCCCGTGCGGCAGAACTGTATTCCTCCGTTATTGGGGAAGAACCAGAAAACCCACGTGCATGGGCAGGGCTTATCCGCGCCATGTTGGCACTGGATGACGAAGATGCCGCTGTTGCCGCTCTAGCAGACGTACCCGCCAAAATTACCGATAGCCCGGAAGTGGCTGGCGCACGTGCTGCACTGGATCTGAAAAAGGAAGGACGCAAGGCAGCGGAAGAAATGGAAAGCATACGTGCACGCCTTGCTGCCAACCCGGAAGATTTTGAAGCTCGCTGCGAACTGGCAACAGCCCTGAATGCCGCCGGAAAACGGGAAGATGCCGCAAACGAGCTACTGCATATCATCAAGGTAGACCGGAACTGGAAAGACGGCGCAGCCAAACAGCAACTGCTACGTTTTTTTGAAGCATGGGGAAATGAAGAGCCCGCAACAGCAATTGCGCGCCGCCGCCTGTCTTCCATGCTGTTTTCATGAGGATGTAAAACTTTTTGGCTGCCGTATTTTTTCAAGATGAAGATGATATTCCCCGGCGCATTCCCAAGCTGGGGGATATCACTTTGGCCGATATCCCTCCAGAAATCGGCCTATTCCCGTTAAGCGGTGTTGTTCTTCTACCTCGTGGAAGACTACCGCTTAACGTGTTTGAACCGCGCTATATCGCATTGGTGGAAGATGCACTGGCAACCCAGCGCCTGATAGGAATGATCCAGCCGCGTTGGCGGGAAGAAGAAGATGAAGATAACGGCGCTCCACCCCTGTATCCAATAGGCTGCCTTGGCCGGATTGTTTCCTTTACCGAGCGATCAGACGGCACCTATGCCATTACACTTGCAGGTCTTACCCGATTTAGGCTTTTGCGTGAAACAGAGGAAACACGCGGGTATCGGCAAGCCCGGATAGATGTTTCTACCTTTGCAGGGGATCTGAACGAAATTCCGTCTGCTCCGTTTGACCGGGAAAAGCTTCTGGGCTCCATGCGGCGTTACTTCCAGAAAAAAGGGCTACAGGCCCGTTGGTCTCTGCTGGAACAGATGGATGATGATATCCTGCTGGTCACATTGCCCATGATCTGTCCTTTCCCTCCGGCAGAAAAACAGGCATTGCTTGATGCCGAAGATCTAACTGACCGTGTGCGGGTGCTACAAACACTGCTAGACCTGTCTGGTCCGGAACAGGAAGGCCCACCTTCCTGAACCTTTTACTGAGGAACAGAGAACTGATGTCTGACACACCTCCACTTGATTCCCGGCTTCTTTCGGTGCTTGTGTGCCCTGTCACCAAAGGGCCTCTGACTTACAATGCTGAAACAAACGAACTGATCAGCAAGAAGGCCGGTCTTGCCTTTCCGATCCGGGATGGTATCCCCATCATGCTGCCAGATGAAGCACGCCGCCTGGAAAGCTGAACCCACAGCTTTCTCTCTTTCTCCTTTACAATGAACCCGTCCATGCTTCTGGCGAAAAAAACAGGCACCCTGATCGGAAACCTTCTTTTGGTCTCTCCACTGCTGGTGGCATGTCACGGGCCTATTGAAGGGGACAACATTGATGTGCCCCCTGAGCGGCCGGGGCGCTTTCTGCCTGAAGCTGCTCCGGCGGAAGCCAAGGCAGCCGAACAGGAAGAAAGCCTGCGCGAAGCCCAAGCCGCACGTGAGGGCAAGCCTGAGCAAGTTCAGCCACCCAAACCCGAAGAACGTTACGAAACACTGCCCGATGCAGGTTCTGGGGCTGCGGGATCAATGGAAACAGAAGACGGGCATACCGTTACCCCACAAACCCAAGCTATTTACGGCAAACCGGCGGACAGATCTCCAGGCCATTAACGCCGGAGGGTCCTGCCACGCTTATTAGCCCTCATGTTCTGCTTGGTCTGTATGCCTACGGCGCAGGATATTGGCACACACCATGCCGATCACACCTGTCATCATGCCAATAGCCGTTGGAATAGCACCCCCTCCGGGTAAAATACCCACCAGAACGCTACTTAAAGAGCCAAGACTAAATTGCATTGTACCCAGCAAGGCAGAGGCACTGCCCGCCTGATGTGCATGGCGTGAAAACGCCATAACGGTGCCATTCGGCCCAATAAAACCCAATGCACCAGTAATGCAGGTGATCAGCCCACATGTCAGCCACGGATGGGCTAGGCCCGCTAAACCTGAATAGGCCACCATCACAAAAACTCCGCCCATAATCAAAGCCCAGACAATGGCAGCCTCCAGCAAAGCTGGCATGGCAAACCTATGCACAAGCCTACCGTTAATTTGTGTTCCCAAAATAAAGGCAGCGGCATTCATGCCAAAAAACATACCAAAAGCTGTGGGAGAAAAATGAAGCACCTGTTCAAACAGAACCGGCGCGCTTCCCAAATAGGCGAACATCACAAAAGTGGAAAAAGTTGTGATAAGGGCATTAGAAAGAAAAACAGGCTCTCGCAGAATAGTGCGATAACGCGTGAAAATTTCAAAGGGGGCCAATCGCATCCGATATGCGGGGGAAAGCGTATCTGGCAGCATACATATAATGCCAATCATCCCCAGAACGGCGTATAAGGTGCCACTCCAGAATATCCACCGCCAGTTCCCAAATTCCAGCACGAGGCTCCCCATACTAGGGGCCAGTACAGGCATAACACCAAACACAAGCGTAAGCTGCGCCATAATATGCGCACCTTTTTTGCCGGTTGCGACATCCCTTACAATGGCACGCGGAATAACTGCACTGGCAGATCCACCAAAAGCACCAATAAACCGCATGATGCAGAACAGGTGATAATCCCGCACCACGGCACACATGGCAGATGCAATAGCAAAAACGGCAAGCCCTATAACCAGAGGAATCTTGCGCCCAAATCTGTCTGACAGCGGGCCTTGAGAGAATTGGCCAAAAGCCAGCCCTAAAAACCATGCTCCCAGCGTAAACTGAGCAGAACCTGCACCTCCACCCAAATCCCGCTCAACATCAGGAAAAGCCGGAAGGTACATATCTGTCGCAAGGGGGCCTATTGCCGTAACGAGCCCCAAAAGCAGAATAAGCCGTAGCGGCAGCCCATTTTTAAAAAGGGCAGGGTGGGTGGAAGATGTTGTCATGATATCAGGCACCGAAAAAGAACGTTCTGTTCTTTCTCTTGATCTGCATCATTTGTCTATGAATGCAGACACAACGCATCAATGCTTTAGGCATAAAAAAAGCTGCCAGAGTGTCTGGCAGCTTTTTTGTAGAAGCTTACTTGCTTTCGGTTGCTGCCGGCGGCGGGGCCGGAGGTGCACCGTTTCCGCACATGGGCGGCATCTGGGGTTCAGGGCGTTCAGCAATCTGCTTCAGCTGTTTCTTGGTCAGAATATCATGAACCTGCGTTTCAACCTGTAAGCGCTGTGTTGCGCGCTCGGTCTGCATCGTGCTGATCTGCTGTTCAATCTGCTGCAGCTTAGCCTGATCAACCGGACCGGGAGTTGTCAGCACTTCACGTTCCTGCTGATGCAGGCTGTGAATCTGTTCCATATCCGCTTTCGGGTCAGAAGGCTTGTTTGCGTCAAAAATAGCTTTCAGCTTTTTCTTCTGGGCGGAGGTCAGTTTAATGCCGTCCAGTTTCAGGATCGGGCCACCCATACCGTGATGATGCATCGGGCCACAGCCCGGACCACCCGGAGGAGGAGCACCAACAGCCGGAGTGGCTTCCTGAGCATGTGCAAAAGAAACTGCTGATGTCATCATTCCCAACGTCAGCGCTGTGGCCATCAAAACTTTTTTCATCAGATTCGCCTTATAAAATCTTTACCGTAACAAAGTGCATAAACACCTTGTCTGCTTTCTGACTAATGACAAAGGCTTGTGTCTGAAAAAAGGCATAATTTTAAAAGAAAAATGTTTTGTGTCTGCTTCCGCGCAAAAACAAGAACAAAGCCTTGCCAGCTGTACGAATAAGAAGGATACCTAAATTCTAAGGCGACCGTTTGCGATTACCGCCTTACTACGGCACATTAACTATATGACCCGTATTTTTGTTGATTCTGACGCATGCCCCGTAAAAAACGAAGTGTATCGTGTGGCCAGTCGTTACAATATGCACGTTTTCATTGTCTCAAACAGAATGATTATGGTGCCTGAATCATCTCTGATTGAACGCATAGTTGTAGATGCTGGGCCAGATGTAGCAGATGATTGGATTGCTGAGCGCGTATCAGACGGAGATATCGTGATTACAGCAGATATTCCGCTGGCTGCGCGATGTGTTGAAAAAGGTGCTTACGTTCTTGAACCTAAAGGGCGAATTCTGGATGGTGATGCCATTGGCATGGCACTGGCAGTGCGCAATCTGATGACAGATTTGCGTTCAGCCGGAGTTATGACGCCAGGCGGAAGCGCGTTTGGAAAAGCTGATCGATCCCGCTTTCTCTCCGCTCTTGATACGCTGGTGATCAAGGCACGCAAGCCCCGTTTACGCCCACTGACATTGCCGAACGGGTGAGCAGCTTAAAATACAGTTAATTATTTTTTGGAGGTTTTGATAAGAACTGGTGGAGCCAATCGGAATCGAACCGACGACCTCCTGAATGCCATTCAGGCGCTCTCCCAACTGAGCTATGGCCCCACACTATTCTTGCACACAACAGCACCTGCTTGAGATGCGGCGTGTGCCCAGCCTCTTACATGGTCTGCCCTGAACAGGCAAGCCCCTATTTTCAGTAAAAAATCACTTTCATCTCTCTCAACGCTTCAAGAAGCGGCAGAAGAGGGAGCCCCTGAATGGAAAAAGCATCTCCTTCTATATGCGCAAAAAGCTGCAAGCCAGGCCCTTCCAGCCTATAAGCCCCCACAGAAGCCAAGCAAGCAGGGCCTTCTGTTTGCAAATAAGCATCCAGAAAAGGTTCTGAAAACAAACGCATGGTCAAACGCGGCTGATCCACATGCTGCCATACCACCTGACCGTTACGGCACAGCACAACTGCTGTGTGCAGGATATGGGTGTTTCCCCGTAGCGCCAAAAGCTGCTCACGAGCCTGAGCCAGATCCTTGGGCTTGTCATACCATACTGAATCACAGGACAGCATCTGGTCCGCGCCAATAACAAAAGCATCTGGCTGCTGAATAGAAAGCGCCTTGGCCTCGGCCAAACCAAGAGCCACGGCTTCCGGATTCCAGCCTTCACGTTTGCCTGCTGCTTTAAGGATGTCTTCGTTTACATCTGCAATGCGGACTTCAAAATCCAGCCCGACCTCCTCAAGCATTTTGCGCCTAGAAAAAGAACCACTCGCCAAAAGCAGTTTCGAATTTTTGTTCTGTAATGGAGTCGGCATTAGTACTAAATCCTGCATCAATTCGAGTCCCGTTCAGGTACTCGTAAAAAAATGGCCTGTGAGTACTCACCTGAGTACCGGGGTACATGTGGATTGTACGGAACTCATAACTGCGACGTACCGAGTACCGGGCACAACCCTCTAAAACGATAAACCGGTGAGTTGTACACAGCCCCGTACGGGTACTTTCTGGATAACTTTAAAAAGTCCTTGTTTTCCAATACCCTAAAATCTGTACACAGTGTGGGAAAGCTGGGGTACATTTTTGGAATACCGGGTACCCCACCATTCACAGTACTTTTAAACAACTACAAACCTATTTCTTTCTTTTTTTATAGGAAGAGGGGCGTGGACAGCGTGAACAAAGACGTGGCAGGACATCGAAGCATGATGACAGACCAACATATTCCCTCCGCCAAACGGCTTTTAAGAACACTCAATGGTGAAGCCCTGTGGCCGCCTCCAATGTGGCTGATGCGTCAGGCTGGTCGCTTTCTGCCAGAATTTCGGGCCATGCGTGCCAAGGCAGATTTTCTGACCCGGTGCATGACGCCGGATATTGCAACAGAACTGACATTGCAGCCGATCAAACGCTTTGGAATGGACGGCGCCATTCTATTCTCTGATATTTTGATTTTGCCTTGGGCAATGGGGCAATCCCTGGAGTTTGTAGAAGGCAAAGGCCCTGTATTAGGGGCTATTCGTTCTGAACAGGATCTGGCTAAGTTAGATCCGGCACGTATTGCCGAAGTTACAGCGCCTGTTTTGGAAACGCTGACACGCTTGCGTAAAGAATTGAATGGCCCAGATAAAATTGGTGTTGCACAGCCAGGGGCAACCACTCTGCTAGGGTTTACGGGCGCACCCTTTACGGTTGCCTGTTACATGGTTGAGGGGCACGGATCTCGCGAGTTTGCCGTTACCCGGCAGATGGCTTACGCAGAACCGGTTTTGTTTGATCGGTTAATGGATTTACTGACGCAAACAACAGCAGAATATCTTTGCAAACAGATTGAAGCTGGTGCTGAAGCCGTCATGCTGTTTGATTCATGGGCAGGCCTGTTATCTCCATCAGAATTTCGCAAACACGTTATTGCGCCATCTCGCCAAATTGTTCAGACCATTAAAGCCCGGCATCCTTCTACACGTATTATCGGGTTTCCGCGTTTAAGTGGTGTATTGGTTGCTGAATACGCACGAGAAACCGGTGTAGATGTTGTGGCGTTGGATACGGGCGCAGATATAAAAATTGTGCGTTCCATGGTACCTGAACATATCGGTATCCAGGGCAATCTGGATCCGGTTGCTGTATTGGCGGGCGGGGATGCCATGAAGCGTGAAGCTCTGGCTATTCGTGAAGCTGGCCGAGGGCGCGCACATGTTTTCAATTTAGGGCATGGCGTTTTACCTCAAACGCCTGTTGAACATGTTGCTGAACTGGTAAGCACGATCAGGGAAACGGCATGATGGTAGAACAACCATTGGTTCTTTCCCCCAAAGGGCATCTTAAGCTTATTATTTTTGATTGCGATGGCGTTCTGGTTGATAGTGAAGAAACATGCTGTCGCATCAGTGCGGAAGAAGCTCGGCGTGTTGGTATGAATGTGCCGGATGATCAGGCAGTAAAAGTATTTTCCGGCATGGCATTGCCGGGAATACAACACATGATTGAAAAAGAAACTGGTGTCCAGTTGGGAAAAGACTGGGCAAGCATGATGCAAAAACGCTTTGTGGCTGCGATGAAGAATGGTGTTGAGCCTATTGAGGGCGTTTATGATATGCTCAACAATATTCGAAAACTTGGTGTTCCTGTAAGGGTTGCATCCAATTCCTCTCAAGAAGAAATGGACGCAAAGTTTTCCATCACAAATCTTGAACACTTTTTTGAAAACCGTATTCACTCTGCACGAGATATGGGCATTCCAAAGCCTAAGCCCGATGTCTATTTAAAAGCTGCAGAAGAAGAAGGTGTTTCTCCTTCAGAATGTCTTGTGCTGGAAGACAGTGATACAGGAGCACGTGCAGCCGTTGATGCTGGCATGACTTGCGTTATGCTAAGAGCAGATGAGAAACCCATTCCTGAATGGAAAAATATTTTAAGAATTAATAGCCTCTCACAATTTGCACCATTGGTTCAAAAAGCTTTGCAACTGCAAGGGCACTGATAATGGTTATAGATGCTCTTTTGCCGTGGTTGCGTTGGCTGATAGCGTTTCACATCATGTCTGTTATGGCATGGATGGCAGGGTTATTTTATCTGCCACGGTTATTTGTTTATCATTGTCAGGTTGCGGTTGGATCTCAGGAAAGTCAGCGTTTCAAAATTATGGAACGCCGGCTTCTTAAAGCAATTATGACACCTGCTATGTGTGCTAGCCTATTTTTTGGCGTGCTTCTTGTGCTGACACCAGGAGGTGTAGATTGGCATGCAGGGTGGTGGCATACAAAACTTACCGCTGTATTCTGTATGTTTGCTTTTCATGGATGCTGTGCGCGTTGGTGTAAAGATTTTGCGGCTGACCGCAATAACCATTCAGAAAAGTTTTATCGGATTGCCAATGAAGTGCCGACCATCTTGATGATGGTTATTGTTATTATGGTTGTTGTAAGACCATTTTAAAAAAAGTCCCTGTGCAACAGGGACTTTTCTATTTCTAGATCATGTTTTTAATACGTAAAAGACCAAATGCAGCCAGACTGACCATACAGGTTATCTCATTTTTTCGTATCATGTCTTCTACTTCCGAAAGCAGGAAGGTATGGCATGACATCCCTTGTTCTGTATCTTCTAGCTGGCGTTCTCCCTGAGTTAACCCTGTAGCCAAATACACGTGACCTTTCTGGGTGGAATATCCAGCACCCTGATAAACAATGCCTGCATGCTGTAGTGATTGGGCACGTAATCCTGTTTCTTCCCGTAGCTCACCTGCGGCAACTTCCTCCATTTTGGCATCTGGTCGTGCTTCCCACATACCCATTGGCAGTTCCCACAACCGTTTTTTAATTGGGTAGCGATATTGATTGACCAGAGTAACAGTTGGGCGGCCATCAGCAGATGTACCTAAAGGAAGGATCACAACAAAATCCCCCCGTTCCACAATGCCGTAGAGACCATCGTTACCATTGGGTAGCCGGATAATGTCTTCTCGCACACGGGTCCATGGGTTTTCATAAGCGATACGAGTGGAAACGGTGATGTAACCTTCATCATCTGGTGCAGACATATTCATGTGGGGTTCCTAAGTTTTGCTTTGCATTACCCTATCATATGCGAGCAAATTGGTACGGATTCTGATTATGCAACACCATGGCCATGAAGGAATGTAATGAACGGAAATAATGACATCGAAGGAGCTTCAGAGCCTGTAGGAAAAACACTATGGTCTATCTTTGCCATCGTAGTTTTTACTTTGCTGTGTTATATAGAAATCGGTTTGCAAATGGCTGTTGTGCCGTTGTTCGTAAAAGAACAACTGGGGTTTAGTTCTGCAATCGCAGGGTTTGCTGTTTCCGTTCAGTATCTGGCTACATTTGTCTCCCGTATTGGAGCAGGGCATCGGATAGATACGCGTGGGCCTAAAAAAGTTGTTATTGCTGGGCTTTTTCTGGGTGCGCTTTCTGGTTTGTTTATCATGCTTGCACCTTCCCTAGTGGCATGGCCTGTAGGGGCTTTAGCTGTTGTTTTATTAGGCCGTATTTTTTTAGGTATTTCTGAAAGCTGGGTAGCAACAGGTGTTATTGTCTGGAACATCGAAAGAGTAGGTACACCCGGGACTGCTCGTGTGATCTCTTGGAATGGTGTTTGTTCTTACGGGGGCATTGCGTTAGGGGCACCTATCGCAATGATAATTTACCAGTCTCATGCTGCGCTGGGTGGTTTTCTGGGCATAGGTTTGTGTTGCATGCTTATGCTGCTTTCAGGGGTGCCATGGGCGTGGTATCAGCTAGCAGTTAAACCGCTTTCACCTACACCGGGTAAACGCCATTCCTTTATGACAGTTTTTGGCCAGGTTGCACCGTATGGCATGGCTTTGGCTGCAGGTTCTATTGGGTTTGGTGCCATTTCATCTTTGCTGACATTGTATTTTGCTGACCAGAATTGGAAAGGTGCTGCAACAGCACTCTCTATTTTTGGATGTGTTTTTGTTTTGACACGTTTTGGTTTTACCACTCAGATAACAAAGCGTGGTGGCACAGTTGTTGCATTGGTTTCCTTACTTATAGAAAGTTTGGGCTTATGTGTATTGGCTATGGGGCATTCACCTATTTGGGCAAACATAGGGGCCGCGCTAACGGGTGTCGGTTTTTCACTTTTATTTCCAGCTTTGGGGGTAGGGGCTGTGGCCCATACCAAGCCAGAAAATAAAGGGATTGCCATAGGCGCTTTTTCTGTTTTTCTTGATATAGCTCTTGGCTTATCTGGGCCTGTTTTAGGGTTTATTATCCCGTATTGGGGGTATCAGGGATTGTTTTTGACAACAGCACTTATGAGCCTTTTAGGTGTGGGAATATGTGCTTTTGTTTATCGTAAGGAAAATGGATAATTCCATTTTACCGTAACAGACAGATACTTAAAACTTTAGAAACTGATTTGGAGGGACATAAATAATGACAATTGATGTGCGTGCAGTCGCTGTATTCTGTGGTTCCCGTATGGGTGTTAAGCCTGTGTATCAGCAGGCAGCGCAGGAAACAGGGAAAGAATTGGCCAAAGCAGGAATCCGTCTGGTTTATGGCGGCGGTGCAAATGGTTTGATGGGCGTTGTGGCCCATGCCGTTATTCAGGCAGGTGGAAGCGTTACGGGTGTTATTCCAGAGTTTCTGAAAACCCGAGAAAAGATGAATGAAGAAGTTTCAGAGCTGATTGTTACGGATTCCATGCATACCCGTAAGCAAATTATGTTTTCACGGGCCGATGCTTTTTGGGTTTTGCCCGGTGGCTTTGGAACGTTTGAGGAGCTTTTGGAAATTCTGACGTGGAAGCAGCTTAAGCGCCACGATAAGCCCATCGTGCTTATTAACGTAGATGGGTGGGGAGATAAGGTTGTAGCTATGCTTGATGAGGCTGTGAAACAGGGTTTTGCCTCAGTAGATGCAAGATCTCTGCTAAGTGTTGTGCCTAATGCAGCAGCCGCTCTTGAATGCTCTCGTGTTACGGAGCCAGCAGAAGCATTGGGTATGGATGTGATGTAAAATAAGGCGTGCAAGAGTAGGAAGTCTCATTTCTACTCTTGCCTCTTAGGCCAGAGCGCTGTATAGGCAGCGTGTAATCGGAGTGTAGCTCAGCCTGGTAGAGCACTGTGTTCGGGACGCAGGGGCCGGAAGTTCGAATCTTCTCACTCCGACCAGATTTTTCCTTAAAAATATATTGTTATGTAATATCTGTGCAGAATATGCATGGCATAAAAAAACTTCTGCCCGGGATGGATTCCAAGCAGAAGCATTTTTTATAAATTATGTTGTGATATTAAGCACTTTTAACAGCATAAGACTGCACGTCTGATGCATTTGGATGCTGAAAGTTCTGCAAGGTGTCTTCCAGAGAAGGCCCAATGAGCAAAGAATCCCAGCGGTGCATTTCCGTCTTTTTGGCTGCAAGGGCAGCGTGATTGATCTCTTCCAGCTTTATGGCGGCATAAGAACCTAAACCAATGCTAGCCAAGAAAGCTGCCAGACCGATCAAACCAGGACCAGAAAATACATAATCATTCCAACGTGCTGTTTCAGGCAGCATCTGCCACAAATAAATAGAAAACGGCGTGTTATCTACAAAATCAGACTGATTGACGATTAAACCAGAATGAAAAATAGAAAACTTAAGCCCGCATGCAATAAAAATAAAAGTGGAGCAGATGGCCAGGCTAAGGGCAGCAAGCCACAGGGAAACAAAAGTTGCTTTTTTCCATGCCATGAGTCCGGCCTCCTAATTTGGGGTGTTAGGGGGCAAAGCAGAAGATAATTCCTCTTCGCTTCCTCCAATGATTAAAATGTATATCAGGAATGCAAAAAACGCAACATCAATCTGATCTTTTATCCTAGCTGATGAAGCGAAAAAGCAGTGGCAAACTGTCTTTTAATGCCCATGTAATAGTTAGAAGAAAGACATATTACGGTATTATACCGTGTAAGCAGTATCCAAGGTTAAGTGCAAAGGGCACCGATGTTATGTGGACTGCAATATCCAAAAAAATAGGGCTGGCGACCCTTTTGGTATGCGGGCTTAGCGTTCCTGTATTTTCAGCACATGCTCACCCCGGGCCAGGCGGTGGTGGCTTTGGTCACGGTGGCTTTGGCGGCCCTGGCAGTGGTTTTGGGCATGGAGGCCCAGGCGGTGGCTTCGGTGGTCCTGGAGGAGGTTTTCCTCATGGTGGCTTTGGTGGCCCACGTGGAGGACCTGGCGGCCCCGATGGTTGGGGCGGAGGCCCTTGGCGTGGTGGCGGCTGGGGGCCGCGATGGGGCGGTGGTTGGTATGGCGGCTGGGGTGGTGGCCCATGGGGCTGGGGTTACCCATATTATGGTTGGGGCTATGGAGGCCCATGGGGCTACCCTTACTGGGGCGGTGGCTGGGGCTGGGGAGCACCATTTATGTTCGGCTCAGTGCTCGGTCTAGCGATTGGAAGCGCCGCTGCATCCGAATATAATTCGGCACCACAGCAGAGTATTTATGCACCACCATCCTATTATTATAATGGCGCCCAACAGGGAGGAAGCACGCCTTCTTATCCACCGCCCCCAAGTTATGGGAATGATACGGATTCATCTTCTGTGGTCAGATGCAGTGCCGGGAAATTTTTTAATACCCGCACAGAAAGTTGTGACACAAAATAAGTAACAGAAGCTGAGCGCTGTAACGCGAGAATCCGTATCAGAATAGTTTAGGCGTGGCGTGGAAAGTTGGCACCCTCTAGGCGGAGCAGCCACGCCTTATCATCCACACCACCATCGCCAGAATATCCTCCAAGGTTGGAAGTCCCCATAACGCGATGGCAGGGGATGAGAATAGGAATTGGATTTCTCCCGACAGCCTGTCCAACAGACTGAGGGCTGCCTCCAATTTTTTTGGCGAGTTCTCCGTATGTGGTGGTTTCGCCTACAGGGATTTCCTGCAATGCCACCCAAATTTTCTTCTGATAAGCTGTTCCATATGGATCTAGCGGAAACGGGAAAGCACCTACGGCCTGAGGATCATCAAACCAATTATCCAACCATTCCCGCGCCCGACAGAGTAGGGGCGTTTCGGTTTGATCTCGGCCCCATCCCCAATCTAGAGAGATAATTTTTCCGTCTTCCTCAGATAGAGTTATTGGCCCTAAAGGGGAGTGCAGCGAAAGTTGGGGCATGAAAAAATAACCTTACTTTTGTTCAAAATCTTTTGGTGTTCTGTAAACCGGATAAGGGCAAGGGGGAGGCTATCATTTTTTAACCCTACGTTTGCATGAAAAACTGCATTAGAAGCAGCAAGAAGAAACAGGCATACGATAACGGGAAGGATGGCCGCGTTGGGGTATCAGGCTGAAGATACAATCTTTGCGCTTTCAACAGGAATAGAGCGTGCGGCAATAGCCGTTTTACGTGTGAGTGGAGCAGGCAGCCGAGACATTCTTTTGCAGGTTTGCGGCAAAGTGCCAGACGCGCGTAAGGCTGTTCTTTGTAAAATCTGGAACAATGCTTCTGCTCAAGATGATTTGCTGGATGAGGCGTTGGTTCTTTGGTTTCCCGGACCGCGAAGTTATACGGGGGAAGATGGGTTTGAACTGCATCTGCATGCAGGGCCTGCTATTATTCGTGCTGTTTCCGAAGCGTTGGTGAATGCGGGGGCACGTCCTGCAGAACCAGGTGAGTTTACACGGCGTGCGTTTGTAAATGGCCGTATGGATCTGGTTGAAGCCGAAGGTATTGCCGATCTGGTTGCCGCTGAAACTGACGGGCAAAGAAAGCTGGCCTTGGCGCAAGCTGATGGTGCATTAAGCCACTTGTATTCAGGTTGGTCTGAGCGCCTCAAAAAGATTCTTGCTTTTCAGGAAGCCCTTATAGATTTCCCAGATGAAGATTTACCGCCTGAAGTGGAAGACGGAATCAATCAGGAAATTCAAAAACTGCAGTCTGAAATGCAACAACATATTGCTGATGGTGAGCACGGTGAGCGGATACGGCAAGGGGTTGTGTTTGCTATTATAGGCCCGCCAAACGCAGGCAAAAGCAGTTTGTTAAATTGGCTTACGGGTAGGGACACAGCTATTGTGTCTTCCAAGGCAGGCACAACGCGTGATGCCTTGGAAGTAGCCTGCATTCTTGCTGGCATAAAAGTAACGTTTGTTGATACTGCCGGGCTGCGAGAAACAGATGATGAGATTGAAGCTGAAGGTGTGCGGCGCGCATTGTTTCACGTGAAACAGGCAGACTGTGTGTTACAGATGTTCCCGGCGAATGAACCTCCTGATGATGTATTTCCTGGTGCTGTTTTGATAGGCAATAAGGCTGATATTGGAGAAATTCCAAAAAACATTCAGGACAAGCCTGTTCTTGCAATCAGTTTAAAAACAGGAATTGGGCTCCCGGAATTGTATGCTTTCCTGAAAAGGAAAGTTGAGGAGCTTACAGCAGCCTCTACATCCGGGGCGCCGCTTCTTACACGTGCACGGCATAAGGCCGGTGTGCAGGAGGCTGCACAATGCCTTCAGGCGGCATGGCAGCAGGATTGGCCAGAACTGCGTGGTGAAGAGTTGCGGTTAGCTATGCGGGCCTTGGGGCGGCTAACGGGCCATGTTGGTGTGGAAGATCTGCTGGATACGATATTCGGCCAATTTTGTATTGGAAAGTAAGGTGTGCAGGAAGGGCAGGCAATGAACAAGGCTTACGATGTTATTGTAGTAGGAGGTGGCCACGCTGGATGTGAGGCAGCTGCCGCTGCTGCGCGTTGTGGTGCCAAAACGCTTTTGTTGACGCACCATAAAAATACAGTTGGCGCTATGTCCTGTAACCCTGCCATAGGCGGTATTGGGAAAGGGCACTTGGTGCGTGAAATTGATGCGCTGGATGGCGTTATGGCGCGTGCTGCAGATCGCGCCGGCATTCATTTTAAATTACTCAATCGGTCTAAGGGGCCAGCGGTGCAGGGGCCCAGAGCTCAGGCAGATCGTCTTTTATATCGTCAGGCTGTGCAGGATATTCTGGCAAACACAGAAGGGCTGGATATTGAGGAAGGCGCTGTAACGGATTTGATTTGTGATGATCAAAACCGTGTTGCTGGTGTTGCTTGTGAAGATGGACGCCAATGGGCTGCTGGCGCTGTTGTGTTAACCACAGGTACGTTCCTGGATGGAGTTATTCATATCGGGCATAAAAGCCAACCAGCAGGACGAATTGGAGAACAACCTTCGGTTGCATTGGCGTCGCGGTTAAAAAATCTTGGCCTGCGCATTGCGCGTTTAAAAACAGGAACCCCGGCACGCCTCAAGCGTGATACGATTGATTGGGCATCGCTTGCTGTTGATAGGGGGGACGCATCCCCTGAGCCGTTTAGCCGACTAACGGAAATCATCACAAACCCACAGATGGTGTGTGGCATAACGGCAACAGTTCCAAAAACCCACGATATTATCAGAGAGCATTTACATCTTTCAGCCGTATATGGCGGGGCCATTTCGGGCCGAGGCCCACGGTATTGCCCGTCTATTGAAGATAAGGTTGTGCGGTTTTCTGAAAAAACAGGGCATCAGATTTTTCTAGAACCAGAAGCTCTTCCTGAACACGAAGGGGGAGATCTGGTTTATCCCAATGGTATTTCTACCAGCCTGCCAGCAGATGTGCAGGATGCCATGATCCACTCCATTCCTGGTTTGGAGAAGGCTGTTATTGCGCAATATGGCTACGCTGTAGAATATGATTATGTTGATCCACGTGAATTGACGGTTTCTTTAGAGCTTAAAAAGTGTCCTAATTTATTCTTGGCCGGCCAGATTAATGGCACCACGGGTTATGAAGAGGCTGGAGCACAAGGTCTTCTTGCTGGTGTAAATGCAGCAAGAAGGGCAGGAGGGCAGCAAGCTGTCAGCCTTGATCGTGGTAAAGCTTATTTGGGCGTTATGATTGATGATTTAACGACGCAAGGGGTGAGCGAACCCTACCGTATGTTTACATCACGCGCTGAATACCGTCTGACATTGCGGGCCGATAATGCGGATGTGCGTTTAACTCCCATGGGATTGGAGTGGGGGTGCATAGGCGCGGAAAGGCGTGCAGTCTTTGAGCGGGATATGCACGAGATAGACCAGTTGACCCAAAAAGCAGAATCAGAAAGCTGGCCCCCACAGGCGCTTGCTCAAGCTGGTATTAAAGTGGCTCAAGATGGCCGCCGCCGGAACCTGCTGGAGATAATGGGGCAGGCGGCTCATGAAGATGCCATAGAATCTTTAGCGCCTTGGGTGCAGGAGTATTCCGAGCGTGCACGTAACTATGTGAGAACAGAAGCACGCTATAGCGGTTATCTGGTTCGGCAAAAGCGTGAGATCAAACAGCTTGAGGCGGAAACTGAAATTCGTTTTCCTCAGGATATGGACTTCAGAAAAATAGGTGGCCTGAGTGCTGAAATGCAGGAAAGGCTAGAGCAGGCACGGCCTGAAAACTTTGGTGCCGCACAACGCATACCGGGCATAACGCCTTCTGCCCTTATGGCTGTTCTGGCTTACCTCAAGAAAGGGCAGCACCATGCACAAGTGGCCTGAGGGTGTTCATGTTTCACGTGAAACAGAAGAAAAGCTTTCTGCATTTGTAAGCCTTCTGGAAAAGTGGAACCCTCGTATCAACCTTGTTTCTTCTAAGGATATTGGGAATGTCTGGAGCAGGCATGTTCTGGATAGTCTTCAGCTTGTTCCTTTGATACAAGGCCAGAGCCGATTTATTGATATGGGCTCTGGGGGAGGCTTTCCTGCCGTTGTGGTGGGGATAGCAACCGGAATACCCGGGGTTTTAATTGAATCGGACCAAAGAAAGGCGGCTTTTTTGCGTGAGGCTGCACGGCTTACCCAAACGGATTTGGAAGTTTTGCCATGCAGGCTTGAAAGTGTAAAAGTTCAGCCCGCACCTGTAGTAACGGCGCGGGCTTTGGCCCCCTTGGTGAAACTTTTGGAGTGGGCACATCCGCTGTTACAGCCAGAAGGAAAAGCTGTTTTTCTTAAGGGGCAACAGGCTGTGCAGGAAATCCAAGAAGCGGAGTTGGTCTGGAAAATGGATGTTCGAACATATCCAAGCCAGACAAGTTCTGATGGTATGATTCTGGAAGTGAGAAATTTTAATCGTGTCTAAGGTTAAGAAAAGCGGGAAAGCCTGCCACGTTTTTGCTGTTGCAAACCAGAAAGGCGGCGTAGGCAAAACCACTACAGCCATTAATCTGGCAGCATCTCTGGCGGCTGATGGTGCTAAAGTTGTACTTCTGGATATGGACCCTCAGGGGAATGCTTCAACGGGGTTGGGGGTTGATTATGATTCCCGCAAAGGTGGTTCTTACGCGCTTCTCATGCATGAAAAAGCCGCAGAAGACCTTTTGCAGCCGACCGAAATTGAAAATCTTTCAGTCATTGCCGCCAATACAGAGCTGGTAGGGGCTGAAATTGAACTGGTAGATGCAGAACACCGAGAAACCAGATTACGCACAGCACTAGAGCCTTTGCGTGAGACCGTAGATTTTGTGATTATAGATTGTCCCCCAAGCTTGGGGTTGCTGACATTGAATTCTTTTGTGGCTGCAGATGGTGTGCTGGCTCCACTACAGTGTGAGTTCTTTGCTTTGGAAGGCTTGGGCCATCTGGTGAAGACAATCGGGCGTGTGCAGAAAAACCTGAACCCAGAGCTGAAAATGGCCGGCATTGTGCTGACCATGTATGACAGACGGAATAATCTGTCTGAACTTGTGGCAGCAGATGCACGAAGCTTCTTTGGTAAAGATGTTCTGGAAACGGTTATCCCACGTAATATCCGTATTTCAGAAGCCCAGAGCCACGGTCAGCCTGTTATGCTGTATGATTCCAGAGCAAGCGGAACAACCGCTTATCAGGCATTGGCAGCAGAAGTCATGAAGAGGACATCGGCATCATGAGTGGTCAGTCGTCACGTAAATCCTCCGCACGTCCCAAGCTTGGTCGTGGGCTGGCTGCTCTGTTGGGTGATGCTGCTCCTGTAGATGAGCCTGCATCTTCCACCAATAAATCGGCTAGCAAGGCTGCACCTACAGCCAGTTCATTGCCGGTTGAGGTTTTGGCGCCAGGTCCATTTCAGCCGCGGCAGGATATGGAACCAGAAGCTTTACAGGAGCTTGCTGAATCCATTCGCGAGCGGGGTATTCTTCAGCCTATTCTGGTAAGACCAGACCCAAATAAAGCCGGGCATTACCAGATTATTGCGGGGGAACGCCGCTGGCGTGCTGCGCAGTTGGCGCAGTGCCATGAAGTGCCTGTGCATGTAAGAAACCTGTCAGAAGCAGATGCCATGGCAGCTGCTCTGGTTGAAAACCTTCAGCGTGCAGATCTAAACCCGGTTGAAGAAGCTGAAGGTTTTAGTCGGTTGATGGAAGAATATAGCTTAACCCAGGATGAACTGGCAAAAGCTATAGGCAAGTCTCGCCCGCATGTTGCCAATACACTGCGTTTGTTGCGTTTGCCTGATGTGGTGCGGCAAGAGCTTAAAAAGGGAACTCTTTCTGCCGGGCATGCACGTGCGTTGCTGGCGCACCCAGACCCTATACAGGCAGCTGCAGAGGTTATTTCTAAAGGGTTGTCTGTCCGCCAAACGGAGGCTTTGGTTCAGAAGGCTCTTGAACAGGCAAAAAATACAAAAGTAGAAACCAAAGAACCTAAAGTTCTGAAGGATCCGGAAATTTCTGCTTTGGAACGAGATTTGGGGACGCGTTTAGGGCTTAAGGTTCAGGTTCATTTTGATGGGCGCAAAGGCGGGTCTCTGCAAATTCATTACAAAAGCCTGGATCAACTTGATGCTGTGCTTGCCATGTTAAAAACCTAAATTTTCTGGCTTGTCTTAGGAACGTAGAGGTGGTAAAAACTGCCTCACTTCAGCAGTTATATGCTGTAAGGGCGCATAGCTCAGTTGGTAGAGCAGCTGACTCTTAATCAGCGGGTCCAAGGTTCGAGCCCTTGTGCGCCCACCAAGCTTTTCCTAGGTTTTTGGTGGTTTTGAGGTGTTAGGCTGAATGGGCAGCCTGACTTTCCGGAGTCAATCCGGAGTCATTTGAAACAGCTAGCTTCATGCTGGCATGGGAGAGGCTTTTTCCCGCCGCTGATTGTTTCCAGCTCTCAAAACCATGACCGCCCCCACCATCCTTTGGCCCTCCCGACCATCCGCGTATCTTTTTGCTGCAATTTCGCGGGTGCAAAAATTTGCCCATGGCGCGGTTCAGGTGCTCATGGGCGCTAGAGATTTTTGACCCCCCACCCCTTATTGGTGTTTTTTCGCAGTTTTCTGCCATTTTTTGTGCATTTGGGGCTGCTTTTGCTCATATTGATCGCCCTTTTTTTGATTTCTTTGATTTTTTTCAAAAAATGTATCGAAAATCTGCGCGTGAGACTGGTGCGGTTACGCCGCCTATCTGCCTGTAAAGATTTACCTACCCCCCTATCAGGCGGCTACCGTAGGTATGCGTTTTTTGCATGCACCCGGAACTGCTACACCTGCCTCTTACTCCACCCCTTACCAAAATGCGGTGTAACAGGTGTAACAGGTGTAACAAGTCAGTTAAGTATATGATTTATAATGGAAAATACGATACACCACGCTGTTACACCTTTTAAAATGAGGTGTAACAGGTGTAACAAACATAAAGCAAACATTAGCAGTTTTCTGCCAATATGCACGCAATAACACGAATATCCATCGTGGTGTTCTTGTTTTGGACACCCTCAAAATGGGCTGTTTTTGTTATGTTGTGAGCGCATGGCTAGAGCCGTTTTGGGCTAAAAATGCTCAAAAATCGGAAAAGAAACCCGCGCGCTGCCCGCGCACACCGCGGCACAACCACACTTACGATGCCGCCGCATCCGCAAGGCAACGATAAACGGAGGTACGGCCTATGCCTAACCGCTTGGCTATCTCTGTGGCGCTGATACCGTTAGCCGCAAGAGCCTGCACCTGTTCTGCCTGACTACGAGCTGTTGGCTTGCGTCCCTTATAGCGTCCCTCGGCTTTAGCTTTGGCTATGCCCTCACGTTGGCGCTCTTTCATAATGTCCCGCTCAAATTCGGCTACAGCAGCCAACATAGTGAGCATCATCTTGCTGGTGGGGCTGGTGGTGTCCAATGTCACGCCGTTCATGGAAAGCACAATCAGGCCGCAGCCTTTGGTTTTGATCTCATCTACCAGCCTCAACAGGTCAGCCGTAGAACGCGCCAGCCTGTCTGGCTTGGTCACTACAAGCACATCACCAGCCCGCAAGTGATCGAGCGCCGCGCTTAATTCTGGCCGGTCTGTGCTGCTACCGCTTATTTGCTCACGAAAGATACGCTCACACCCATTGGCTAACAGGTCACGGGCCTGCGCTTCTAATCCGGCCACCTGATCTGTGGTGCTGGTGCGAGCGTATCCGATTTTCATGTGAGAGTGTTCCTAAATGTGTTCCAATAGGGTTTAGACCCTAGATAGGTATTGTTCCAAAATACAAAAAACAACCCTATTGGAACACAAAAGTGGGCAAAAAGTGTTCCACACCATTTGTTCCAATAGGCCTTGCCCTATTGGAACACCCGAAAGCCATGCACGAAACACATACCGAGAGAAAAGACGTTATAGGAGGATGAACCCAGTCCGAATGAGTCGGAGGGCGCATACCCTCCGGCTAGTGTTCACTCATTGCCAGCAGATAGAGCCAGAATATTACCGGCCACCACATAAAGGCGAATCTGGCCAGCTTGTCCCGGTGGCCGTTCCGGGCGTGAGGTTTTGCCTTGTGTGTCTGGTATCAGCACACCCCGATCTACCAGAACCTTGGTAGCATCTTTCATATTCAGCCCTGCCAGAGCTTCACGCATACCGGACGATGTGAGCATGTAGCACCATCCCCAACGGCCATCCTGTGTTTTAAGCCAACGCCGCCAGCCTGCTTGGTTCTGTATGCGGTATCTCTCAGGTGGGGGCTTACCTTCATCCCATGTGTCTGGCAGTTCCTCCGGGTTTTTATCTACCCAATCAGCAAAGCGGCCAGAGCCATTACGGGCAATAAAATCCCGTAGCTGCTGCACGGCTTGTTCATCTTCCCTCCGGCCGGAGGTGCCACGTGCCCGCAACCAATCACCAAAGCACACCCCTACCAGCACTTCTGCTGTGTCTGTATCCCATCCGGTCAGACCGAAAGAAGTTGCCAGCTCACCGCCTATGGCGATCATGGCAAAGCGCCGTGCAACGGAGCGCACCTGTCCGGAGGATTTAGGCCAGTTTACCAGATATCCGGTTGCTATTGTTTCCAGACGTTCCAGCAGGCGTTCACGTAACGGGCGTATGCCTTCCTGCGTCATGCGTTCTGTTAAGTGTGTGAGGAACGCGCGGAATGGCGTGCCGTAAAACTGGCCGCAAGCATTTGCCAGATGGTCTGCAAATTCCCCTGGACTGTCCAGATGATGGGTGTTTTCAAATAACCCCATTCCGGCACCGGCATCCGCTGGTACGTCACAATAGCGCACTTCCATGCCTGCTTTGGTTGCGCGGCCTGCTTCCCGGTTCACATCACTCAGCGTCGTTTCGCCTGTGGACAGGAACAGGACACGCCACCGCGCTACGGCACGCGCTGCACCTGTGCGGCTAGCTCTTGTTTTGCCTTGGCCGTTGCTCAGCATATAGGCCACATCGCCAATTTCTTTTGGGTCTAGCTGCCCGATTTCATCCAACGGCAACAGGGCATCACAGCTTGCAAGAGCAACACTTTCCAAACCGTTGCTGGTACTACGCCAAGACCGCACATATCCTCTGGCACCAGCTTCTGGCGTGCCACCGCATATGCTGGCAGCAAGCGTCAAGGCGGTAGATTTACCAGCACGCGATGCCCCGAAAAACGAAACGCCGCCGCCTTCCAAACCTAACAAGCCAAGCAAAGGTGCTGCAAACGCAGCAGATGCCGCCAAGACTAACCGCGAATTGCCACGACATAGAAACCCTATGTGCTGTTTCCATTCTTCCGGTGTGCCCGCAACGCCAAATAGGTCTGTTTCCGGGTCTGTTGTTTGCAGCACAACCCTTTCTGATGTGTTGCCATATGTGGCATCTGGCAGAACGTAAGCCGCGCCACCTTTGAGGGTATGCCAGCCAATACGCGGAACAGACCGCGCCCGTTCTGTGCTGGAAATACTTGATAGAAATGCAGCAAAAGCAGCTTTAGCGGCTGGGCCAGCTCCAAGTGTTAAGCCTCCGTCTGCAAGCTGGCTGCGTAATTCTGAACAATCACCCGAAAACAAGCTGCGCGGAAAAGCCCGCTCATGACGTTGATTGTCCCTATCCTGCCACGCCAGCAACAACCCCCATCCCGTACCGTCAGGCCCGCGTGTTTCTGCCAAAACCTCAAGAGGCCCTGCCAGCATCATGTCTGTTTTGCTGCTATCCGCTGCTTTCTTGAACAGACCGTGCGCATCGCAGAAAAACTGGCCGCAAGGCGATTCTACCCGTTTGCCGGAGGGCTTACGCTGGCTGCTTTTTTTACCTTTACCGCTATCAAGGTTCACGACTTTGGCCGAGGTCAGACCGGCCCGCACACTTTCACGGCCCGTTATGGCCTGTGTCTGGTTCATTTCGGAGGACATCGTTCCAGTCTCCATGCTCGATTTCTGGCACGGCAAGGCGGACTGTGCGGCCTTGCTCTGTGAATTGATGGATGGCAGCAGCCAGCGCCTTACGCGCCGCCGGATTTCCGCAATCGTTATCTGCTGCAATGGTAATTTCTTTGATGGTGTCAGGCAGTTTCATGGAGGCCATGTTGCTGAGGCTAACAGCAGCCAACACGCGGAATTCCGGACAGGCAATAGCGCAGGAGAGAGCGGTTTCTATGCCCTCCGCAACAATGGCTACATCACCTGTTGGCGCTAAATCCAACGCCTTGCCGGAAGCACCGCGCCAAAGCCGGATACACCCACCCGCAAAACTACCCAGCACTTTCTTGGGGTTTTGTAGGTCAGCCTTAATCCATATGCCGGAGGGAGATTGCTGTAACCAAGTGCGGTGCACGGCCACCATTTTACCATTAGGCCCGCAGATTGCGGCCAGCATGGCTGGCAAAGGCTTTTGCACCTCCGCACACCAGACAGCAGGCGCGAAACGTAATGCACCCGGCGCTCGGCCTAGCTGGCGAAGATCTATGCCACGGCCTGCCAGATAACTTTCTACTGGTGTACCAGCAATGCCCGCAGGCGTTTCCTGCCAAAGCCGCCGCGCCTTGGCCCGCCTTTGCTGCGCCTCTTTATCGAGTTCAGAAGTTTTCACTTTTTCCAAGATTGGACGCCGCTGGATTGGGGCCATACTGTCCGCTGTATTCAAGCCCAGCCAGTTTTCTGCCCATCGCATAGCATCGCGCCTGTTCCCTCCGTACAAGCAACACGCTACCAAATCCAAAGCGTCACCTTTCTCACCGGAACTAAAATCTGCCCACACGCCTGCACGTGCGCCGTGAAGATGCACTGCTAAGCTTTGGCCTTTTTCACCACCTAGGCTGCCACATCGCCATTCATGCCCGTCACGCTGCCCCGCAGGTAGCAGCTCGATAACAAGCTGCTGAATGCTACGGGCTAGCATCTGGCTTAGGGCACCAGCGCTATGCCGCCGCATGAGGCAGGTCTTCCCATGGAATAGCGATGATCTCGCAATCATCCCCAAAAAATGCACGTTCTCCCAGCAGAGCTACGGTTGCACCATCCATCTGCATGGCCTGATCGAACAGACGCGACCAAGGCAATGCCTCAAGCCATTTTAAGGTTTTTCGTGCGCGGGCATCTGCTTCAAGGTAAAGCCGGAAACGGGTTAATGCTGTAGCTATGGACAGAGAACGGTTCGCGGCTGCTGGTGCATGGCACGCCAGATCATCAAAAGCGCAAAATGCAGTATGCAGATCAAAAATTGGCGTTGCTTCTAACAGAAACCCTGCGAGTTCATCCGATGCAGGAGGCGGGCTAAAATCCCTTGCCGCTTCATGCAGGGAAGCCACATTGCTTTCCCGGTTTGCCGGATAAAGACAATCCGGCGAGGTGTGAACACAGAACGCCGCTGCCACCAGCTCCTGAAAAATCGTAATCTCATGCAGTTTATAATTCTCACCTACATCCCATAGCCGCACCAGATCGGTGCGGCCTTCATAACGCTTGGCGAGTTCTCGCATCTTGGCGTGCGGTATCATGCGGCATCTCCTGCCAGCATGGTGTTTTCAAGGCGAGCAAGAATGATCTTGAGCTTTGCCACACCTCGATCTGTGACAACGACTTGAGACCGTGTTTTAAGCTGGCCATCAGCATCGCGAATGTCACAATATTTGTGAGTTAGATAACCGGCTTTGATTTTATCGGCCTTGGCACTCCAACAACCTTTGCCACCAGGGCGGTATATCCAGCTCAATACCTCAAGTTTACTGAGGAACTGGTTACGGGTTTGCCCGCACAGCTTGGCTGCGTCCGTCAAGGTATGCAATCCGTCCATGCAAGTCAGGCTGTGATATGCCTGTGCTTTAGGCGTCAGCACCCTTACGGCATTTTGGCTGGTGAGAATGGCAGCTTCGGCAACGCCCAAGACATGGCTAATGTCAGGCTGTATGCCAATGCTGTATGTGCCTGTGCGCCGGAGGGCAGGAAGCACCTCCTGCGTGACCCATTTCTTAAAACGTTTGGCGGCTGCTTTGCGACTGGTTAGGACCAGAGAATATATGCCGGATTCGTTGATAGCGGTAACCTCTTGTGGACCGCCAAGGGTGTCCACTAATACCGACCCCCTTTCATCGTTATCCAGCCGAGAGGCCGCATCTCGATGTTTTCTAATGTCCAGAACGGCGCATACGTCAGACAGAACCCACCAAACAACACCATTACGGTTAATGGTGCGGACTGCTTGGCCTTCAAAATCAAAGGCCAAAGGCATTACAGCGGTTTTCATGCTGCACCTCCAAAACGTGTGGTGGCGTCTGCTGTGGAGCGAACAGAGCGAGAAGCCACCCATTTACGGAGGGCCGATAACGTATAGCCTAACCTCCTGTCTGAAATTTTTACAAAGGCAGGGCCGCCTCCATCCCGACGCATGTTTTGTAGTGTCCTGCACGATAAACCAAGAAATTTTGCTGCCTGTTTTTCTGAATGGATACAGGTTTCATCCATCACAGAAGGCATATTAACAAGTGTATGAGCCTTCATTTGTCCCTCAATTTTGTCGCTCTATTTGACAAAAGAACGTCATTTATGACGTCCCCTTGTCATGATTGGCGCATGTTCAAGATAATGGGTGAGAACAGAAGCCATTTTTGCGAGTTCTATTACTAAAACGTGATTGTTGGTGCCGTTTTGCAAACAAGTATCTAAATATGTTTTCAAATCATCCAAACCCTGCACGTAAACAGGATTGATAATTAGCGGAGGTCTTCCTGTACCTGACCAGCCCTTTACCTTTGACCAGTCATACTTAGGGTAAAATTCTTGAATGTCCTTGTTTTGAAAAAGCAGATAGACCCTCTTGTCTTTTTCAAGAGAACTTTCTTTTTCAGGAAGCCAAGACATAGGCATTTCCATAATCGCACGGTAACGCTGTTTAAGACTTTCCCGTGCCGTGCAGATGAAAAAGCCAGTAGCACCCAGACCAAGCCCTGAATCCATAATAACTAGAGCAACAGCCATCAGAAAAACCTGATCGGCTGTAAACTGGTTATCTTTCCCGGATTGTCCGACCCGTTCTTCTGGCAGCAAAGGAATATCGACAGAAACCAGCTTATCAAAACGGCGGCTAAAAATGGCAGGAGGCCGCTCGCGCTCACTTAAAAGCGCCGGATTGCTCAAAGTGCGCCAGAGCGCATAAAGAGCTTGGCTTTTCTTGTAAGTAGGCACGGAGTCTCCTTTCTGTTCAAGGGGACTCATAAGCGCATCCATCCTCTTTGTCCACCAAAATTGTCTTTCTAAGTGATTCTCCGTTTTTCATAACGAACTGCCTCCGGCCACATCACGTGCCAGAGACAACGCCAGCCGGATTTCTGGATCATCCAAATCCGCAGCATTAAACGTAATATGTATGGGCAGAGATTTTTCGACTATCGCGCCTTTTGCCCGCAGTCCTTCACGGGTTCGGGCATGCATATTGGCCAGCAGGTTTAAGACACGCGCTTTGCTTTCAAGCAGATTACCCATACGAGTTTCGTAATCTTTTTCGGCAGCCGTACCAAAAGCAGGAGCAGGCCCTGCTTCCATGGAGGTAAGGCCGTTCTCTATCTGCCAGTATTCCTGTGCCAGCTTTAATAACGCTGCATCTGGCCCTCCGGCGGAGGTGGCGGCACAGGCTACAGCAGGCAGAACAGAGGCAGCCGTGGCAGCGAGAGACGCACCTAGAACAGTACGGCGGGAAATAGAAGGCTTGCTCATATCTGAGTAATCCCGGTCATGTCTTGCAAAAGGCTCATGACCAGTAAGAGCTCTGCTGAATCTTCATTTAAGTAGCAATCACGCATTACTTCAGGAAGAACAGCCAACAAAATATCCGCTTTTCCTTTTAAGCCTAATTGAGAGCGGGCAGGGGTTTGGGAAATCTGCTTCATAAGGCCGTATTCTTGCTCGGAAAGCTGATCTAAGATGGCCTCTAACCGCTTCTGTTCTGGGGAACCGGGCTCATGTTCTGCTAGATAATCAGCAGACCATATTTCGTTATGGACCTGCCAGAATGCGTCAGAGAGCGCCAATAAGGCGGCATCCTGAGCGTGAGGCGCGGCTGAGGCCATAACGGGCAGAGCGGCTGCTGTTGTAGCGGCCAGCACAGAGGCAAGAACACCACGGCGGGACAGGCCGGCGGTTACGGTCTGGCTCATTGCATTACCTCCGCACCAACAGCAGCAGAAGCCACCAGAACCGTGTGAGGGCTGCTGTAGTGGTGCGCGTGGATTGCGACCCCTCCGGAGGGGTGGTGCAGGTGTTCAGGGTGCAGAAAGCCAGCAAGAGCCAGCATGGAAAGGCCAGCAGCGCCAATGGCGGCCAGAGTATCGCCATGCAGGCGAGCAAGTGTAAGCACTGCCCAGCATTTGCTGAGCATGGTATAGGCGCGTTCAGCCATTGCCGAAGTTCCAGTTCGGTTAGTGGTTAGACGCAGGCGAAAGGTTCCAGCTTTTTCCTGCGTCACTTGTTTACGTAGTTATCCTATGTCATAAAATAGGACGTTTTCAAGTGGGAATGTCATAAAAGTGGACATAACGCCGCCGCAATTACGAGCAGCACGGGCTTTGGTCGATTGGAGCCGTGAGGAATTGGCTAAACGTGCAGATACAACTGCACGAACCATTGCCCGCATTGAGGCCGGGGAAACTGTACCGCGCCAATCCACACTTGAAGCCATCCGCTCCGCACTAGAAGCCGCAGGGGTTGAGTTTATCCCTGAAAATGGCGGAGGGGCTGGGGTGAGGTTACGGAAAGATACGATCTAGCCGCACAGCCTACGCGCTGGCCTAAAAAGTATTCAGTTTTTCTTGGAATTATCGAACTGGTAAGGTTTGCTTGCAGCTTGGTTGCGGGTTCAAACAAACTGGTGTGAGGAGTGGGGGGAAGATGAATAACGGCGAGATCATTCTATACAACACCGAGGATGGGGCTGCCATCATCCAGTTAAAAGCCGCAAAAGGAACGGTCTGGCTCAATCAAATAGAAATGGCAGAGCTATTTGATACAACGAAGCAGAACATAAGCCTCCATATTAAAAATCTACTGGCAGAAGGGGAGGTGACCGCAGAAGGAACAATCAAGGAATCCTTGACAGTTCAAATTGAGGGTGAACGCCAAGTAGAACGCCAGATACAGCTCTACAACCTCGAAGTGATTCTTGCCGTTGGATACCGAGTACGTTCTCCACGTGGCACACAGTTCCGCCGCTGGGCAAACAGCGTTCTGAAAGATTACCTGATTAAAGGCTTCGTGATGGATGACGAACGCCTGAAAGACCCACAGTTCGACTATTTTGATGAACTGCTGGAACGCATCCAAGCCATTAGGGCTTCTGAGGCACAGTTCTATCGCAAGGTAAGAGACATTCTGGCCCTGAGTGATGACTACGAACCCAGCAGCCGCGCTTCTCTTTCTTTCTACGCAACCATCCAGAACAAGATGCTTTATGCGGTTACAGGGCATACAGCAGCCGAACTGGTTATAGAGCGTTCAAACCCAACAGCACCCAACATGGGGCTGACAACGTGGAAGCATGGCCGCGTTAGGAAAGATGATGTGACAGTAGCCAAGAACTATCTTGGTGATCTTGAGATTAAAGAACTTAATCTAATCGTGAGCATGTTTCTTGATACGGCAGACCTTAGAACAAGGCGTAGGCAAACAATTAAGCTTGCAGAGTGGGGCGGGATTCTAGATCGCTTCCTTGAAAGCAATGAACTGCATGTGCTCAATGGCAATGGCACCAGGTCTAAAGCTACGGCGGAAATGATTGCCCATAGACGCTATGATGAGTTTGACCATGCCCGCAAGGAAGCCGCGCGGAAGATTGCAGAGAGTGAGCCGGATATTGATGTGAGTGCAGCTCTTGGGGAAATAGAACAGAAAACACGCCTTACCCGCCGCACCCGCAAACCTAAAGGCTAGTATCTAGCGTTTTAGCACAATAACTTTTCCTACCGTGGGTTCGAGCTCCACCCCATCAGCCACGTTCAGTACATACGCCGCCCAAGTATCCAGCGCCGCTGCACGTTCCCGCAGAAACTCATGGCGCTGGTAAACGGCTGCAACGCCCTTAATAGTGCCCTCCGTATGGTTCAGCACTCTATCAGCTACATGGGGGCCAATCCCTAACCGGGCCATTACGGTTACGCCCGTACGCCGGAGGTCATGCAAACGCCACCCCTCCTGTGCTTGCAGGGCGGAGGGCTTTTTTTCCCGAATTTTTTGGCTTGTAGTAGGATGCCCCGTCCGTTCCTCTATCATCAGGGCTTCTAGGCGTTTGACGGCTGCAGAAAAGCCAGAAACTGGCGTTCTACCCGTGCTGGTAAACACATATGGCGATATAGCGCCGGTTTTTGGGTCTGTATGCCGGAGCAATCCGGCCATAACCTGCTGTGCTGGTGCGGATAGATGGACAATGTGAGCTTTGCCGTTTTTGCTGCGCTCGGCTGGTACCGTCCATGTCGAAAGGTCTGGTGCTATTTCATCCCATTTCATCCCAGCAACCTCGCTCCGGCGCTGCAAGGTAAGAGCGAGCAGGCGGAATAACGGGCCAAATGGGTAGGGCAGCAGCCCAGAGGCACGCCAATAGGCCCCAAGTTCCAGATCTGTTAGCGCCCGATCACGTGAGACTTCACGGCCTTCCACAATCGCCCCAGCAAATGGGTTTTCAGACACAAGGCTACGTTTTACAGCCCACCCATACATAGCGCGGCCATAGGCGTGCAGCCTACGGGCTGTGGTTGGGTGCTGCTCGGCTATATCATCCAGCCGCGCTTGCACCTCCGGCTGGGTAATGGAATGGGCAGGACGTTCCAGAAAATCAGGTAAGGCATAACGTATTCTCTGTGGGGCATCGCGCCGGTAGCTGGCTGCGCGGTCACGCAAAGCCCCAGCAAGCCAACGGTCTATGAGCACATCTAGCGTTAAGGCATTGGCAGAGGCTTGTGCTGCTTGCTCGGCTATCTGGGCTTGATAAGCATGTGCCTGCGCTTTCTTTTCGCCCACTGGGTCTCCACCAGCCAGAACACGGCCACGGGCGGTTTCTGCCAGCTTGCGTGCCTGTGCCAGTGTTAATTCTCCATATTTCCCCAGCACCAGCCGCCGTGGCTTACCGGCAAAACGATAATTGAACAGGAATGTTTTGCTGCCAGTGGCGTTCACCCGGACGGCAAAGCCTGTCACCTCGCTGTCTGAAAACATCACATCCCGTTTTCCCGGCGGGCAGGTGAGGGCGTCTATTCCCGATTTTGTAAGCTTCATGGCGCCCTCAAACTGGTCTGTTACACCTGTTACACCTCACAAACCCGTGAGGTGTAACAGGATGGAGGGTAAAAAACCCAATAAAATCAATAGTATATCTGTATGTGTTACACCTGTTACACCAGTACACCGTGTTTTGGTGTAACCCCGCCGGATTTTTTGGCACTTCCCATCCTCTCATTACCCGCTGATGCTGTTTTCCGGAGTCAATCCGGAGTCATTTGAAAAGGTAATCCATGTGTCTTGTTGCGTCTTGTTGCGCGATGCCTTTTTACAGACCCGCCAAAAACTCCCGGTTTTGCGTCTCTTTGCATCTGCCTGCGTCTTAACGGTACTTAGCGTTTAGTGTCTCTTAATCAGCGGGTCCAAGGTTCGAGCCCTTGTGCGCCCACCAATCCTTTTCTAAGATTTTGGTGGTTTTAGACGTTAGGCTGGCAAGAAAGTCCAGCCTTTCGGCGTTAATCCAAAAATATTTGAAACCGCAGTTTTAGGCGAACAAGAGAGTATTGCCGTCTCCCGTCGCTATTTTTTCGCTGACATCAATTACGTCAGTTGGCTTTAGTTAGTGTCCGTTACATGGTTGAAAATGCACCTCAGGCGGATATTCGGAACTAAAGCTCTAAATACCTCTTTTAGTTGGTAAGTCGCTCTGTTCAGCCTCATACGTCATAACTTGTTTGTCAGGGCAAGTCGGGGCCGGACAGGGTGTTTATTCCAGCTAGAAGAAGGGCCGTGTATCATGATTACCGTCCACCACCTGGATAATTCCCGTTCACAACGTATTCTGTGGCTACTGGAAGAACTGGCACTTTCTTATGATATCCAGTTTTACAAGCGCGACCCCAAAACCATGATGGCTCCCAAATTTCTGCAAGCCATTCACCCCTTGGGTAAGGCCCCAATCTTAACAGATACAGACGGGAATGTGACGCTGGCAGAGAGTGGGGCCATTATTGAGTATCTCATCAATAAATACGGCAATGGCCGATTGGTGCCGTTACATGACACACCCGCATATATCCGTTTTGTATACTGGCTTCATTATGCAGAAGGATCTGCAATGCCGCCGCTGCTACTTAAATTGATATTCGGGACACTTCCCAAGCAGGTACCTTTTCCCATTAGACCCTTTGCTTTCCTGATAGCAAAAGGTGTGCAAACACAACTTGTCAATCCACAGGTAAAATTGCACATGGATTATTGGGAGCACAGCCTGTCTGAAAATGAATGGTTTGCGGGGAATGACTTTACAGCCGCGGATATTCAGATGAGCTTTCCGCTTGAAGTTGCTGCTGCACGTGCTGGAGCAACGAACGGTCGACCGCACGTTGAAGCATTCCTGCATCGTATTCATAGCCGTCCAGCCTATCAGCGAGCTCTACAGCGAGGCGGAGCATATGCTTATGCCAAAGAAAAAGGCAGCTAGCCTGTGCCTTAGGCTACAGAGGCCACGTAATTTCCTATTATAATTGAAACTTCTTCCAGAATATTCTGGTAGGAAGTGTAGTCCTTTTTATCCAATGTATAGAGAAACATGAGCAATCCAGACCATAATCAGATATCTCAAGATCCTTTTTCTCGTGAAGCAACGCGGTTGCGGAAAAGCTTTTTCGAGATGAATCTTTATGAAGGATTTGAACTTCTGATCATGCTGGTTCTCACGGGCCTGATCATGGTCATTACAACCATTGCAACATGGCATCTTACCAAAGAAGTTTGGTATCTGGTGATGTCATCGCAAATTGATGCGTCAAACATGCCTGCTTTTCAGGAAGTGTTTGGCAATATTTTTACGGTGATTATTGCATTGGAGTTTAAAAGTTCGCTGCGGATCAGTTTGTCGCATAGTCGAGATGTTGTGCGAGTGCGTACAATTGTGCTCATTGCGCTTTTGGCTGTTTCGCGCAAATTTATCATTCTGGATCTGCACGAAGTCAGGCCTGCTGAAATGTTGGCATTTTCTGCCGCTGTTTTGGCACTTGGTGTTGTTTACTGGCTGATCCGTGAACAGGATATTCGTGTGGCAACAGGTAAGGGCGAACTGATTGCTCAAGCACCTGTTCCCCCTGTAAAAACAGATGAATAATAGCCATATTATTATGATGTTATATTTTACTTTTCAGGAACATCATAACTGTGCAGCAGGGTGAGCTTTTCCCGCAGGAGCAAACACTTCCTCCGGTGTCAGATACCTTGTGGACACGGCTTGCAAGGTCATCTTTTCGGAGCAGGTTTCATTTAAACTGTCAGGATATGACGTATCTGACAGAAAAAGGGTTGCCCGTTGTTATGGAGCATGGGCGAGATTTTATTGCTCGGCGCTTAGCTCCTGCCAATCCGAAAAAAGATGGCAAACAGACACCGTGGAAGGGGCACCCTGTTTTTGTGGCGCAACATGCTACGGGAACATGTTGTAGATCATGCCTAGAAAAATGGCATGGTTTTATAAAACACCAGCCACTTTCTCCAACGCAGCAGGCTTATGTGTTGGCTGTTATTATAGGTTGGTTGGAACGCGAACTAGAACGCGAAAATAAAAAAGGCAGCCTTTAATCAGGCTGCCTTTTTTGTAATCAAGCGGTCGTTTTCTTATCCATCAGGAGCGTAGTGACAGCCTGTTTAAAGGGGGTAAATCTGTCTGCCAGACGGATGCAGGCTTGCCTGATGGGTTTAAACGGTAGGGCATCATGCGTGTAAAGTGAGGCTATGCCATTTGTACCGGCAAATAACAAAGCCGTTGCACGCCTGTGTTGTCGTTCATACTGCCGTAAGGCATGTGCATTTCCGGCATCAGCCTGGTTGTTAAAGGCCGTGCGAACGCATTGGGCCAAGGTTTCTTGTCCCTTCAACCCGAGGTTGAATCCGTGCGCTGTAATGGGATGCATCCCTACGGCCGCATCTCCAACCAAAGCTAAACGACGCCCTACGAAGCGATGTGCATACACACCTTTAAGTGGATAAGCATGGCGCGTGCTTACAAGGCGCATTTGGCCCAGTCTGGCACCAACACGCTGGGTGATTTCTGCATTAAATTCATCACGCGGTGTTACCAGAAGGCGCTGTATTTCGTTGGCTGGTAGCGTGAGAACCAAAGAGGATGCCATACCGTTTACTGGCAGCAAGGCTATTGTCTGGCCTTCATCAAACCATTGCAGGGCGATGTTATGATGAGGAGATTCATGCGCCATGCGGCAAACAAGCATGGATTTGTGGAAATCATGCACAATGGCGCCAATACCTGCGCGTCTGCGTGTAGGAGAAAAGCGGCCATCCGCCCCTACAACAAGACGTGCCTTAATCTGTCCGCCTGAATGATGGACGGCGGCATAATCTTGGCCTTGCCGTACAGTTTCTACGCTGGTGTGTGGTTGCAGATGAATACGCTCTTTCTCACTTGCTGCGGCAAACAAGGCGCGCCGAATGTGATTGTTGGAAACCAGCCAGCCGAGTGCTTCTTCTCCACGTCCATTTGTATCAAATGTAAGCGGGTGACGAAAACTGCCTGTTTCAACACGCGCTTCTCGCAAGGGGCAGATAACGCTTTGCGGGATGTGGTCCCATGCTTGGCATTCTTTGAGAATACGCTTGGAATAATGCGTAAGGGCTATTTCCCGCCCATCAAAGGAAGGCTCTTCCCATACAGGTAGCGGAGAACGTTCTAGCACGGTTACAGAAAGGCCTGCCTTTTCTAATGAAAGGGCTGTTGCCAATCCAACCGGGCCGCCACCAATAACAACGGCATCTGTTATATGTGTCATGGTGTTTTTCCATCAGCGGCAAAACTTACCGGCAGGCCATGCCAAGTTGCAGTGAACTGTGCTGGATCTGGGCGCTTGGGTGTAGGAAGTGGCGCATCTGGCGTGCCGATAAACAAAAAACCGGCCAATTTATGAGGTGCAGGAAAACCGAGTTCCTCAGCAAGAACCGGATCATTCACGACGTCGCCAGAAACCCAAACAGCACCAAATCCTAATGCATGTAGTGCATTCAGGATATTCATGGCACCTGCAGCTACAGTCATTTCCTGTTCCCATAATGGGATTTTATGTTCTGGCCGCAGATGCATACCCAGAGCGAGTGTCATGGGCATTGTGGAAAACCTATTAAAACGTTTTTCTTTTTTAAATTCAGGAACATCAGGATCAAGCCGAACCATACTGGCAACAATACGTTCAGCCAGCATGGAGCGTGCATCATCTTTTACAATAACATAACGCCACGGACGCAGTTTTCCATGATCTGGAGCCCGCATAGCAGCAGCCAGAACCTCTGCTATTTGCGCTTCAGATGGTGCCGGAGCCTTCAGGTGATCCGTAGATGCACGGGATAAAAGCATGTCCATGGGTGTCATAAGGAGATGTCCGTCTGGGTAAGAAACACAAGATCAGGCAGGGAAGGCTGGCAATGCTTTTCCGCCCAAAAGATGGATATGGAAATGGGGAACCTCTTGCCCACTATGGAGGCCTGCATTCGTAACCAGCCTGTAGCCATTTTCTTCCAGCCCAAGATCAAGCGCAATCTGGCCGGCAGCACGCATAACGCCTGCAATTTCTTCTGCTGGTGCGGTCTGACTGAAATCCATAAAGGAAACATAAGGATTTTTGGGAATAATCAGAACATGAACAGGTGCCTTGGGCATGATATCATAAAATGCCAGAACCCATTCGTTTTCAAAAATTGCCTTACAGGGAATTTCTCCGCGAAGGATTTTTGCAAAAACGTTTTGCGGGTCATACGGCCCTTTACCTGTTACAGCCATTTTTGATTATTCCTTTACAGATTTTGTTGTTTTGGAGCGGGATGCTTTTTCTGCAATGCCGCTTGTGCCTTCACGGCGTTGCAGTTCCGCCCAAACCTGATCTGGGGTAATGCCAGCATCTACCCACAAAACAATAAGATGGTAGAGCACATCTGCACTTTCACCAATCATAAGGTCTTTGCGGCCAGCTACGGCTTCAATCAGGCACTCTACAGCTTCTTCCCCAAACTTCTGGGCAATCTTGTAAGTGCCGCGGGAAAGCAGGCGTGCTGAGTGACTTACGGATGGGTCTGTGCCCTTGCGGCTCTGCACAACATCGTAGAGGCGGTTTAGAACAGAAATATCAGCTTCTGAAATTTCAGGAAGTGTCAGAGCCTCTTTATTCTTTTTAGATTTTGTATCTGTTTTTGCTTCTGTTTTGGAAGGTGCTTTTTTTGTCATGATACGGATTAACCTGCGAAAGGAGCGGGAGAAGGGCGAACTGGCAAGCCTGCTTCTGACAATGCCGTTTTAACCTGTGGAATGGTGAACTGGCCAAAATGGAAAACACTTGCTGCCAGCAACCCTGTGGCTCCAGCCTTGGCGCCTTCTACAAAGTGTTCCAACTTACCCACGCCGCCAGATGCAACAATGGGAAGCCTTACGGTCTGTGTTGCCGCTTTAAGAAGTTCCAGATCAAACCCTGTTCCCGTACCATCCCGATCCATGGATGTAAGAAGGATTTCTCCGGCGCCACGCTCTGCAACTTCACGGCACCAGTCTATGGCATCTATCCCGGTAGGGGTGCGGCCACCGTGGGTAAATACTTCCCATTTCCCCGGTGCTGTCTGGCGTGCATCTATGGCCACAACAACGCACTGGCTACCAAATTTGTTGGCGGCTTCATTTACCAATTCGGGGCGGCTAACAGCCGCCGAGTTCATGGCGCATTTGTCTGCGCCAGCCAGCAGAAGGCGGCGCATATCGTCCGTTGTGCGCACGCCCCCTCCGACTGTCAGGGGTAAAAAGATTTTTTCGGCTGTTTTGCTAACAACTTCCAAAATCGTATCACGGTTTTCATGGCTGGCAGTGATGTCCAGAAAGGTCAGTTCATCAGCCCCGGCTGCATCGTAAACAGCGGCCTGTTCAACCGGATCTCCCGCATCACGCAAGGAAACAAAGTTAACGCCTTTGACCACTCTGCCGTTTTTAACATCCAGACAAGGAATAACACGTAATTTCAGCATCAGCTTAAAACCTTCAGGGCTTCAGCCGGGGTTACGCGTCCATCATACAATGCGCGGCCCACAATAACGCCTTCAATACCCGGAGCTTCCTGCGTGGCTTCCCGCAGGGCAATCAGATGTTCAATGCTGCCAACGCCACCGCTGGCAATAATAGGAATGGAAACCGTATTTGCCAGAGTAACAGTTTGTTCCACATCAAGCCCTTCCAGCATGCCATCACGGCTGATTTCCGTGAAGATGATGGATGCAACACCAGCTTCCTGCATACGCAGGGCCAGTTCGGTTGCCTGCATGTCAGAAACTTCGGCCCAGCCTTCGGTTGCAACGTGGCCAGATCGGGCATCAATGCCAGCAACAATGCGGCCCGGGAAGGCGCGGCAGGCTTCACGCACAAGGGTGGGGTTTTTTACGGCAACGGATCCTAGAATAACGCGGCTGATTCCGGCTTCCAGCCATGCTTCAATGGCCTTCATATCACGCAGGCCACCACCAAGTTGCACGGGAATATCTGTTGATTCCACAATAGAGCGTACGGCATCTGCATTTTCGGATTGTCCGGCAAAGGCACCGTTCAGATCCACAACATGCAGCCATTTAAAACCTGCGGCTTCCCATGCCAGTGCTTGAGCGCCGGGATTATCTGAATACACGGTGGCATCATCCATTTCTCCACGGCGTAAACGTACGCAGGCGCCATCCTTAAGGTCAATGGCGGGATAAAGGGTCAGAGGGTGCGTGGAGGAAGATGCTGTCATGTTTTCAGGCCGCGTTTGCTGAAAGGAAGAAGGAAGGAAAGGCTGGTCTGTATCTAATGATTTGGTGAAGTACAGACCGCGCTGGTAAGTATCGCCCAAGCGGGTATAAAGTGGGTGTGTGCCCCAATGCAGAAAACCAGCCTTACGGAAAAGAGCAATGGCCCCTTCCTGCGTTTCGGGCACTTCGGTATTCATAATCCGAAAGCCCATGCTGCGGGCGGCATTTTCCACTTCGTGCAATAAGGTCGTGCCTAAGCCCTGCCGTTGCGCATATGGTGCAATAAACAAGTGCGCCAAAGTAACGCACATGGCTTGCAGCTCATTATTGCGGGCACTGCGTACAAGCTGTGCACATCCTACAATTACGCCATTATGCCGGATAACAAACAGCATGCGTTCAGGCACCAGCAACAGGCCTTTGAAGTAGCGCTCCAGTACCTGCCGCCCTTGTGGCTGAAGCCAGCCAAAGCCACCACCATCCAGAATGGAAGCATCTACAGCTTCACATAAGGCCTGAAGGTCATCTTCTTCTAGATTAAGAATGCGTTGAACGCGTTTATTCCGGGTCATTATACGGGCGCTTTCGGATCCCACCTTAGAAAATTGGCAAGAATCTTGAGGCCAACAGTCTGGCTTTTTTCAACATGGAACTGTGTGCCAGCGACATTTCCCTTACACACTATGGCGGGCACGTTGCCACCATAATCCGTAGTGGCAAGCAAAACATCCGCCGCAGTGTTTTGCAGAGCATAGGAGTGCACAAAGTATCCATGTGGTGCTTCACCCAAGCCTTGGGTGAGAGGGTGCTGTGTATGGAGTTCCAGCTCGTTCCAGCCCATTTGGGGAAGACGAAGGCCTGTGGCTTCCATGAGGGTGATTTCCCCCGGAATCCACCCAAAGCCTTCTGTCACTCCATGTTCTCGCCCACGTTCAGCCATAAGCTGCATACCTACGCAAATGCCCAAAAAGGGTGTGCCCTTGGCCGTAGCGTTCAGTATGGAATCTTTCAGGCCGGGAATAGCTTCCAACCCACGGGCGCAATCTGCAAATGCGCCTTGTCCGGGCAGGATGATACGGTCTGCTTGCAAAACAGCCGTGGGTTCGTTGGTAATAACAACATCGGCTGCAATGCCCGAAAGCTCAGCAGCTCGCAGGGCAGCACGGGCAGCGGACGCCAGATTGCCGCCTTCATAATCAACAACGGCGATGGAAAGAGGCTGGGTCATGGAACCCTCTTGTTGCTGGTGACCCTGTCTGAATCCTGTTAGCCATATCAGGCGCAGCCCAGACAGGTTTGCGTTCTTCTCGGTTGTGCCCAGCGCTGCAGAACAGATGTGTCGGGCAGGGCTGGGTTAATAACCCGTATAAAAAATTATAGCACGCCTTTGGTGGAAGGAATGCTGCCTTGCGCCCGTGGGTCTGGTTCCACAGCCATGCGCAGTGCCCGCGCTAGTGCCTTGAACGCGGCTTCGGCAATATGGTGGCAATTTTTGCCAGCTTTTTCTCTCAGATGCAGCGTCAGCATGGCGGACATGGCAAAGGCTCGGAAAAATTCCTCTACCAGTTCGGTGTCTAAGTCCCCAATGCGATCACGGGTAAACGTGGCCTCAAATGTCAGAAACGGCCGGCCGGAAAGATCAACCACGGCTTCACACAAAGCTTCATCCAGCGGCACAAGGGCATGGCCAAAACGGCGCACGCCACGTTTGTCTCCCAATGCCTGCTTCAGGGCCATGCCAAGGGCAATGCCTGTATCTTCAACACTATGATGACCATCAATATAGAGGTCACCCTTCACGGTTACGTTCAGATCAAACAGGGCATGCTTGGCTAATGCCGTAAGCATGTGATCGAAAAAACCGAGTCCGGTTTGAATATCGGCCTGCCCGGATCCATCCAGATCAAGGGTAATGGCGATATCGGTTTCGCTTGTAACGCGATGGATGGTGGCTTGGCGCGATGCTTTCATAATGTTGGCCAGTATAGCCCAAGATGGGGCGTAACGCCATCTGGGCAGCGGTGGGTAGAAACCTTCTTTTATGGCTCAGGCTTCGGGCACATTCTGCTTCAGATCATCCAGCCAGAGGCGGGCATTGCCATCGGAGGGTGCGCGCCAGTCTCCGCGGGGGGAAAGGTTACCGCCGGGCATGACTTTAGGACCATTTGGCATGGCCGAGCGTTTGAACTGGCTGGTTGCAAAAAAGCGCCGCACAAATATTTCCAGCCAGTGGCGAATGGTGGGCAGGTCGTAGCTTTTTTGCTCGGATGCAGGAAAACCCGGAGGCCATTGGCCCGTTGAAGCATCCTGCCAAGCCTGTTCTGCCAGAAAGGCCACGCGTGATGGGCTGAAACCGTAGCGCAGGATATAAAACAGCGCGAAATCATGCAGAGCGTAAGGGCCTATAATGCTTTCTGTGCTTTGTGGGCCGTTTTCACCAACGGGTATGAGTTCGGGGGAAATTTCTGTGGCCAGAACATCTGTCAGCACCTTGCCAACAGCCGTGGCAAAATGGCCCGAAGCAATGCACCAGCGGATAAGGTGCTGGATAAGTGTTTTAGGCAACCCTGCATTCACATTGTAATGCGCCATTTGGTCTCCCACACCATAGGTGCACCAGCCCAGCGCCAGTTCAGAAAGATCTCCTGTGCCAATAACAATGCCATGATGTTGGTTGGCGAGCCTGAATAGGAAATCCGTGCGCAAACCTGCCTGAACATTTTCAAATGTAATGTCATGCACGGGCTGCCCATCTGCATAAGGGTGCCGCATGGTGAGTAACATCAGTTCCGCAGCCGGGCGAATATCCAACGTTTCGTGCGTGATGTTCAGTTGGGCCATCAGTGCATTGGCACTGGTAAGGGTTTTATCCGTGGTGCCAAAGCCGGGCATTGTATAGCCCCGCACAGCACTGCGCGGCCAACCCAGTTCATCCGCTGCACGCACGGCCACCAACAGGGCGTGCGTAGAATCCAGCCCACCGGAAATGCCGATAACCATGGTTTTAACGCCGCTTGTTTTAAGACGCTGCTTGAGAGCAGATACCTGAATGGTAAAGGCTTCAAAGCAGTCCTGCGCCAGGCGCTCTGGAGCAGCGGGCACAAATGGAAAGCGGGAAAGGGGCCGTTTGAGCCCAAGGTTTGCAGAAGGAGGCACTAAGGTAAAGCGAATGCGCCGCCATATCTCTGTATTTTCTTGGTGTGCTGCATCAGCAAAGCTTCCCATACGTAGGCGCTCTTGCCGCAAAAGTGTCAGATCCACATCGGCAATTACAGTGGTCGTGCCGGAGGGGAAGCGTTCGCTCGCGGCAAGCAAACTGCCATTTTCAAAAATGGCAGTTTGGCCATCCCATGCCAGATCCGTGGTGGATTCACCTTCCCCCGCAGCAGTATAAAGGTAGGCAGCAATATTACGGGCAGAAAGCGATTGGCACAGCATGTTCCGGGTTTCTGCTTTGCCAACTGTAATGTCGCTAGCTGAAAGGTTGGCGATAATTGTGGCGCCAGCCAGTGCCGCATGTGCCGAAGGCGGGATAGGCACCCACATATCTTCACAAATTTCTACACTCAGGCAGAATGAGGGTACATCTTCTGCTTCAAACAGGAGGTCCACCCCAAATGGCACGGTATGGCCATCAATCTCTATTGTCTGCCCGCGAATATCTGCGCCTGGGCGAAAGTGCCGTGCTTCATAGAATTCTCGGTAATTGGGAATATAGCTTTTAGGCACTACCCCCAGAATTTTGCCGGAATGTATAACAACTGCGCAGTTATAAAGTGCGTTCTTCCATAACAGGGGTGCGCCCACTACCAGCACAGGGCACAGCGCGGCAGAAGCCTGAGCCAAGGAAAGAAGAACTTTTCTGGTTTCTGCCAGAAGGGCTTCCTGTTGCAGCAGGTCTTCCAGCGTATATCCGCATAGCCCCAGTTCAGGGAATACACACAAAACCGTACCATCTGCGGCAGATGCGGAGGCAGATTCCAAGATACGCTGTGCGTTTATGGCCGGGTTTGCCAGTGCTACGGGCAAGGTGCAGGCGGCTACGCGGGCAAATCCCTGATGGTAAAGGGATCGGAACATGGAAGCAGACACGGTTTTCCTTCCTTGCGGCGCAAAAGCGTTTGAGCATCAGTATCAGCACAGGCTGAAAAGCGCCAACAGCCCTTTCCAACACAAGTAGGACAGGGCGGAAGAAAGAAAATGCACATTCAGGCATTTTTTTTCATTTTCCCTCTTGCCAACCTAAATGATCATCCGTAAAAGGAGCCCATCCAATGCGGGCGTAGCTCAGGGGTAGAGCACAACCTTGCCAAGGTTGGGGTCGTGGGTTCGAATCCCATCGCCCGCTCCAGATTTTCCCAAGAAAATCAGAGCGGTTTACAGAATTCCAGAAATGGGGTTCTGTTTTTTTTTGGCTTATTTCATAAAGCCAAAAGCTAAGCCACACAAACAGTCTACCTGCTTGTGGGCTCAGCATTTTTATTCGTAATTTTTAGCTTGTTGTAACCTCACGCTGTTTGGCGCTTTTTTGCACCAGCCTGATCCACGGATGGCGTGCTTCTACCAATGAGACTACGCGCTGTTTATGCGCCATTTTTTCTGTCACATTGTTGGTCATGGATGTTTGATGTACGCGATATTCCGCCAGAACTTCTGGCACATGGGTGCCGCGTAAACCGTATTCGGCCATGGTGCACCAGAGGTCATAATCCTCCCATCCCATTGCATCCCGGCTGACATAGTAACCACCGGCGGCAGCCCATGCCCATTTAGCTACCAGCGCCATGGCATCAATGTAATTTCCAGCAACCAGTTGCATGGGGCGGAAAGGTTCCTGCCCCAATGTTGGGTGTTGGGCTGGGTCTCCAAATTGCTGAATAATTGGGTAGGCGTAAGCGGTTAACCCATCTGTGGCGTTGATGAGTGTTTCACAGGCATGCGGTAAAAGCCGATTATCTGCATCTAACGGCAGAAAGAATGGGGTTTCAGCATAGGTAACGCCACAGTTACGTGCACCGCCCAACCCTGCATTGGTATTGGTTTGAAGCAGAACAAGGCGGTTAAAGCGCGCCGTCTGTTTTTCCATCCAGCTTTTGATCAGGCTGATGGATCCATCTGTGGATCCATCATCAACAACAACAAGATCAAGGGTTGGGATGGTTTGCAGCCGAACGGATTCTAGTGCCTCAAGAATAAAGCTTTCGTAGTTATAAGATGTAATAATAACGGTAACGTTTGCTTCTTGCAGGGCATCATGCAGGAACATTACGGTACATTCAGGAATATCTGGTAGATTGCGCGCCAAGTAATTGCCGCGTGCAATCTGCATTTCAGCAGTTTGGGCGGCCTGTTTTTCTCCTTTCAGGCTTTCCATAATAGTGCCCAGAAGAATGGCCTGACGTTGGGGGCCAAAGTGCCACATGACAGCATGATAGGCATCGCGCGCCATACGATGGCGTAAATCTGGATTCTCAATAAGTGTGCGTAACGCGGTTTCCCACTCATCCGGCGTGGAGGCAAACAGGCCTGTGCGGCCGTTTTCCACGCATTGGCGGAAGGGCGCGGTTGGGGAAACAATGGAAGGCACGCCAGCTAAAGCGGCTTCAAAGAATTTTAATTCACTTTTGGCGTTACAGAATGGATTCTGTGTTTCAAGCGGCGCAATTGAAATATCAAAGCGCGCCAGTTCAGAAGGAAGAGCAGGCAAGGAGCACATGTCTCGCCATTCTATCTGGTCACGCACAGGTTCGAATTCAGGAAACTCGTTCATGAGTAGAACGGGCCGATGGTTTCCTGTTTCACGGAAGAGCACAAGCCGGAGGTTGGGTTTTTCCTGTAATAAGCGTGCAAGAACACCACTAACTTGAGCAAAGTCTTTCTGATGTGTGCGCGAGCCTGTTGCGTAGCCGATACGGATGACCTGTTCAGCAGGATTTAGCTGGCGTATACGATATGCTTTGCGGCTTAAAGCTAGGCATTCTGCATTATATGTATTGGGTACAGTATAGGTAACAGGCTGATACACTCGCATGGCATCTGCTAAGGTATCTGTTGGAGCAAAGCCAATATCTGTGCGCAAAAGGGTGCGCTGCATATCTGTAAAGACTGTTTCAATACGTTGTTCTGTTGCGCCGATACTGCGTATGCCATCAATGATATCCATACGAGCAAGGTTAGGAATAAATGTAAGGTCATCTGTATCAAAAATAATGGTAATGTTCTGTTCTCGTGCCAGCCGCAACATGATGTCTACATGACCACTGAATTCCACACGCCACAAAACCATGACATCTGCCCAGTTGATATCATCTGGGCCAACGTCTGCACAGCGCTTCCATTGTGCGGGAAAACCAGCAAGAGAACAGGTGGCTGCATTGCGGATACAACGGTAATTTACGCCCGGGGAATCTGGTTCACCAGCCACAAAAAGGACATTGAAACCAGAAGATCGTGAAAAAGGGACAGGGGCTGAAACAGGGGTGGATTCTTGAACTTCACGAAAAGTAAGAGCCACAGTTGAACTGTGCTCAAGTAAGAGGGGTTCTGGAGCCGGAGGAAGGTGAGGCAGGGGCTCTACCTGAGGTGGTTGGGGTAGGTCTGGCACGTATGGAACAATCCCCCCTTTTACCAAGGCGCGAGCAATAGAACGAATAACGCCGGAAGGTGTTGAGAGATACGTTTTAAGCGCATTTTGCGCTTCAGTCCGCTCAAGAACCTCCTGCGCGAACCGGCTCCACACATCATGAATGTGCTGGTTGTAAGAGGAGTAGGTTTGTTTTAATGACTTTATATATGTAATTAGCCCCCTTATCTGGCTGTTAAGAGAGTGCGTCAGCATGTGCTGGGAAAAAACGCGACTACGTGTTTGTACCAGATCCTGTTTGAGCGCATTTATCCGGGAATCGGCGGTCGTTAGAAGTGTTTTGTTGAACCAGAAATTTCCAGCAAAGGCGAAGCGTTCACGCAGCAGATTTTTGGTGGTTTTTTCTGCATCCGAAAGTTGGGAATCTGGTGTGAGCAAAGGAAATAGACAGGGCATCTCGGCAATGGCTAGAACACCCAATCCATTTCCCTGTGAGAATGCAAAGGCTGGAAAGAGGCTGGAAAGATGTTTCCATGCTTCTATATGAGACGAGTCTTTTATATCTTCCAATAGAAGAAGAGTGCCTTTGGGGGCGGAGTTGAGAAGTTCTTGGATAGATTCTGCCGATTGCCACATGCTGGCAGCAATATAAATAGTCAGATTATTTTGCGTGATTGAAGATGGAAAATGCGTTTGGAAGGCTAGCTGGAAAGATGAGGGATGAAGATTGAGGCTAAAACTTAAGGTTTCCCTAATGGAAAGGCTACTTCCGACTAATAATAATCCTCTAAAAAAAGATTCTTTAAGAATCCATGTCAGAAAAGGGATGTTTTCGCATCCAGATGTACTATTCTGTATCAGTACGACAGGAGTAAAAAGTGGAGAATTCTCTACTGATGAGAGAGATTCAAGAAGGGGAAAAGACGGTACAGGCATATGTCTGACACGAGTCCATTGATAAAGATAAAAAATTGCAAACGATATTGATGGACTATTTTATACAGCTATCGAGAAAATTATAAGTATTTGTCACTATAGATTAGATGTTTTTTTATTTCATCAAGGAAGGAAATTTCTTACAGTGCGAATGGTTGGTAATGCTCTACAATATCAACCGTTAGCTAGGTAATAACACTATAATCTGCTTGTGTTTCGTGCAGTATTTTGCGAAGCAGGAAAAGATAGCGTTAGATTGCCGTAGGCGGGTTGGAATTTCTGGCTAGCGCGGCAAAATGTAAGAATAAAGGACGGATACATGCCGATTATCACGGTTGTCGGTGCGTCCGGTAATGTTCAGGTTACCGTAGACGGCGCACAGAATTCGGCCCTGTACAACCAGGCCACTGACCTGTCGAACCAGTTGAGCTCAGTCATCAGCACTCTTGATGGACAGAATCTTGCTGCTGGAGATACAACCTTTAGCGCGGGCAACAAAGCCGGTTATGGGGTTATCACCTCTGCGGGCTCTTACAGCGTTGCTGGTAATGTTGAGTATCTGAGCATTGGTTCTGATGCCGAAACACAGCCTGGTGTTGCCCTTGATGGCAGGGTGAACATTAATGCAACTGGCGGTAGCGTCAAAAGCATGACCGTTCTTGGTGGCACCAATACAGGTATTGCTTTTCGTGCAGGCGATCAGACTGGCCAGTTTCTGGCTGGGTCTGGCGATAACCTGTTCCAGGGCAACAATCAGCCCACCGCAGGCAACTGGGACATCATGACCGGCAACGGTGATGATACAGTGAATAGTGGTGCAGGGAACAACACCATCTCTGCTGGTTTGGGACACAACACCATCGATCTGGGTTCGGGCATCAACTATGTCCATTCCGATGGTCAGGACACCATTACAGCAACTTCTGGTCGTCAGAGCGTTACTCTGTCTGGTAGCAGTTCCACTGTTCAGTTGTCTGATAATTCCTTGGTTGTAGATTCCAATGGTAGCCAGAAGATCACGGTTGGCGGTGCTTCCACCGTTACCGGTGGTTCTCTAGATTATATTAACTTCTCGGGTGCAACAGGCACTGTTAAAGGTGGCCAGAACAGCACGGTTTCTGCTGCTCATGGTAACCTGCAGACTGAAAACACTGATTCTGCGCTGATTAATGTTTCCGATAATCTTACTTTTATTGGCGGCACAGGCGAAACCACTATTACGGCTGGTCACGCAACCATTTTCGGCTCTAACGGGCTGGATATCCATGTAGATGCGAGTCAGCAGGGCTATATCAATGGAGCAGGTGCGAACAACCTGTTCGTTGCAAACGATGGTAACGAAACGCTTAATGGTGCATCTTCTGCATTCGGGTTTCAAGCATTCGGTAACAACGCAGGCACAACAGGCACTCAGACCTTCATCGGAGGCACGGGTTCCGATACGTTGGTTGCCGGTGTAGGCAATGCTACCCTGGAAGGTGGTAGTGGTGCAGCTAACGTGTTCGGTTTCCGTAACAGCGTTGCTGGCGCAGATTACACCATTCAGGACTTTGGTAGCGCAGCTAACAACTCTGTTCTGCTGGTTGACTACGACTACACCAAAGCTTCTTTCCAGGCAGACGTTCTGGATAAAGCAACACATAACGGTAACAACACCACAATTACTCTGTCTGACCACAGCCAGATTACATTTGTGAACGTTGATACCCTGAACGAAAACCAGTTTTCTGGTCTGAAGTAAGTCTTTAGAACAGGTTTACGTTCTTGCTTAAAAGGAAAGCCGGGCCTTAGGGTCCGGCTTTTCTTTTTAAAATAGGTTGTATAAAAAGATTGTGTGATATTCTTGAAGTATTGTGAAAGAATTAAAGCTCATGGCGTATGCTAAACTGCCGAGTGACACGCCTGAAAAGCAGCAATCTACCGAAGAAGCGCTTACCGCCAGTTATCGGGCCAGTATGCGTATTCAGGCTATGCGTATGGATGGCATAGCTTATGAAGCATCTTACCTTCGGCATGAACTTTCACAATCACAACATCAACTTAGCATCTGGCAGCATACGTTATCTTGGCGTCTTACGGCTCCGTTAAGAATAGCTCGCCATTTAAGTAAGGGTCAGTTACCAACCGGCCGAAAAATCTCAGATGTTTACCATAGACTGCAAGAAATTTATCAGGATGAAGGTGCTGCAGGAATACGGTTTCGTATTTCCCACCGTCTGGCACGTTCATCTATTGGCCGTGCTGCTGAGCGTCTATTTGAACGTAAACCAGCCCCGGTTGTTACAAATGCTGATGATAGGTCCAAGAAAACCACAAGCAGTTTGACGCATGAAGAAAAAATAAATCAGGTTTATTCTGCACATATTAGTCAGGAACGATTGAAAGATTTTACGCCCCGGATACTCATTATTGCAGAGTTATCTTTGCGCCAATGTGCCAAATACCGCGTTTGGCAGAAAGAAGAGCAACTACGGTCTTTAGGCTGGCTTGTAGACGTTGTTGATTGGCGAGAAACGGAAGAAGCTCTTTCTGCTCTTCAGGTCTGTACAGAGATTATTTTTTATCGTGTTCCGGCTTTTCCAGCGGTTGAAGCGCTTCTTAAGGAAGCAAGGCGGCTAGAACTTTCTCCATGGTGGGAGGTGGATGACCTTATCTTTTCTGCCGAAGATTATAAGCAGAATGGAAATCTGGCCAGCTTGGATAGGCAGGAGCAAGAAGAACTCCTTTTTGGCGTTCGGCTTTTTCGTAAATGTTTGTTGTCTTGCGATAAGGCTATAGCTTCTACGCGTGTGCTGGCTCAAGCTATGCAAAAAGCCGGAATTGAGCACACTGTTGTTATAGAGAATGCACTGGATCAACAGACTCTGGATGTAGTGGCGGCCATTCAGCGGGAGGGTGTGCCCCAGCATGATACGCAGTGTGAGATACGTATTGTGTATGGTTCTGGCACGCGTACACATGATGCAGATTTCAGGTTGGCAGCAACAGGTATTCTTGCCGCTATGCAGGTAGATACACGGCTGACACTCCATATTATTGGTGATCTTACTCTGCCATCAGAGTTTGATGCGATGGGTGACCGTGTACAAACTCAAACGGGTTTGGATTACGCAGCCTATATGAAGTTGTTGGCGCAGGCAGATATTACGATCGCGCCGCTTGAACCAACAATTTTTAATGATGCCAAAAGTAATATCAAATTTCTGGAAGCCGCCGTTTTAAGCCTGCCGGTGATCTGTTCACCACGTGATGCATTTATGCAGATTGTACAGGATGGCAAAAATGGGCTTGTTGCGCAGGCAGATGCAGAATGGCGCGATGCTATTTTAAAGCTTGCGGCAGATAGTACATTACGAAGCACAATAGGCGATCAAGCGCGTAAGGATGTTCTGGGCCATTACAGCCCGGAAGCTATTGTGAAAAATCAGGTGTTGCCAGTATTTGGTAAGCCGGATGTTCAACAAGCACCAGAACTTCGTATTTTATGCGTAAATATTTATTATGAGCCACGTTCATTTGGTGGTGCAACATTTGTTGCTGAAGAAATGACACGCCAGCTTCAGCGGCAGGAAAACGCAAAGGTTGCGGTGTTTACTTCCTGTCCAGCTTTGCCTGAACGTGGAAAATCCAGCATTCGCTACTGTATGGAAAATACAGATATTCTAGGTGTTTTCACTCCCTCAGATCATGATTCCATAGCTGGTTTGGATAATACTCATGGCACGCAGGCCTTTAAAAAGTGGGTGGAGGCTTTTCGCCCTTCGGTTGTGCATTTTCATGCAACACAAGGGTTGGGCTTAGGCTGTGTAAGAGTATGTATGGAAAAAAATATTCCTTATGTAATCACTCTGCATGATGCGTGGTGGCTGTGTGAACGGCAGTTCATGGTAAAAGCCGATGGACATTATTGCTTCCAAGAAAAAATCAATCTGCACACGTGCCAGCTTTGTGTGCCTCATGCACGGCATTTGGCTGAACGTCAGATATTGATGACAACGGCTATGCAACATGCGGCATTGCTGCTGACACCTAGTGCCGAACACCGTGCGCTTTTTATTGCGAATGGAATGCCAGCAGACAAAATTTGTGTGAACCGGAACGGGTTTTTGTGGCCCAAATCTCCTCATGCGCCCCGAGCAGCAGGCCAAAAGCTGCGGTTTGGCTATGTTGGAGGTAAGGAAGAAATAAAAGGGTACTCTCTTGTAAAGCGTGCCTTTGAATCGCTGAAACGAGATGATTGGGAACTGCTTATCGTTGATAACAAGCTTAATCTTGGTATCAAATCTGTTTATACAGGAGCATGGAAAACACAGGGGCAGGTTTCCACAATTCCAGCCTATACGCGTGAAACGATAGACGCGTTTTTCAATAGCATTGATGTGCTTCTGTTTCCTTCTCAGTGGAAGGAAAGCTATGGTTTAACTGTGCGTGAAGCATTATCGCGCGATGTATGGGTGATCTCTACCGCTCCTGGCGGCCAAGCAGAGGATATTGAGGATGGGGTGAATGGCACCCTTATTCCTATAGATGGCAGGCCCGAAACCTTGCAGATGGCGGTAGAAAACCTTCTGGATACACCCGGATTTATGCAGGACTATGTGAATCCAAACAAAGCTACTCTTGCCACGTTTGAGCAGCA